>CAZEMA010000044.1:0-18755 GCA_964513155.1 uncultured Anaerolineaceae bacterium | reverse complement strand
GCTTCGCCGCGCCCGGCGATCCACCCGGAACCTTCAGCATCCTTGCCCCCATCGGCGAATACGAGGTGGCTGTGGCGGCCTGGGACCACCAAGGGAACCAGGCGAACGACGCCGGTGTCCTCGTCATCCCCAGTCCCGGCGCAGCGCCGACGGAGACGGCTGCCTCGGCCGCTGCTGCAGCTGTGCCGCCTACGGCGAGGCCGACCATCACCCGCATCCAAGCCGCCACCATCACTCCCACACGCACTGCCACGCCCGTCGCCGTGGCCGCCCTCCCTGTCGTTGAGCAGGGAGCGGCGGGGCTGGTGGTCGCTTCGGCGCCGGCCGCCGCGACCGGCGGCAGCAATCTGCCGTTGTGGGGCGCGGCGGCCCTGGCACTAGCGGCTGGGGCTACCGCCTATGCTCTGACCCGGCGACGCGAGCGAGAGGCCGAGCACGAGGCTGAGCTGGACCGCAAGCGCAACCAGGCGGCCGAGTGGGCCGCCAGAGCCGCGGCGCTGAAGGCGCAGGTCGAAGCCAACAAGCAGACGGCTCGCTCTGCGGCAGCTGTTGTCGCTGCGGCGGCTGCCGTGGCGGCGGATGGCGCCCGCCGCTTTGCCGACCGGCGGGTGGAGAGGCTCGAGGAACGGTTGCACGCGCAGGAAGTTCAGGCCCAGGAACGGGCGAGGCTGGAGGCGGCGCGACAGAGGGAGGCGGAGGAGCAGCGGCGGGCCGAGGAGGCGGAGCGAGCCCGGGCGGCTGCGGCGGCCGCGGCAGCTGAGAGGCTCAGGGCGATTGCGCAGGGGAGGGATGAGCCTGCACCCGCTGCAGAGGCGCCGTGGTGGCAGAGGGCGTGGGACGGCGTCCGGCAGGCGGCCGATCGCGCTATTACCTGGGTGGATCAGCACCAGGTCGCGGTCGCCATCGGCATCGGTGTTGTGGCGGGTGCAGCGGCAGTCCTTCTTACCGGTGGAATAGCCGCCCCGCTGATCGTTGGCGCACTGGCTGCCGGTGGCGTGTCGGCACTGGGAACGGTCGGGCTGAACGCGTACTTCGGCCGACCGCTTGGGACAAACGTCTTGCGCAATGCTGGCCTCTCCGCGGGCGCGGCGGTGCTGACCACTGGCGCGGGACTGGCGGTAAGGGCTGGCCTGGTGGGGCGCGCCGCTTTGGCCGCGGGCAACACCGTGGCGGCGCTCTGCGGACGGAACCCTGCGGCGTGCGCTCGGGCCGAAGGCGTCCTACAAGCAATGGACACCGCGGAGCAGGTCGTGCTCCAGGCGCAATTGGCGTTCCAGACCGCGACAGGAGATCCGCGGGCGGCCGAGACGGCACTCGCGCTGCAACTGGAGTACATGGATGGAGGCTTGCCGGGGAATACGGCCATACGAGAGCTGGGGGACGTGGGGCAGGACGCGCTGTCTTCTGTTGCGAACTACGGCGACGAGGCCGCCGAAGTCGCGACAGTCCTGCAAAGACACAGCGACGATGTGTTGGACGTTCTGGACGATGGTGTGATCCACGTCCGGCCAGATGTGGCCGAGGAGCTCGGCGACGAGCTTGCCGAAGTCCTGGCCGGCCGCAATGTTCGGGTGTTGCGCTCGACGACCAGCGGGGCGGTCTATGCATCTGTTCCGACACGCCAAGCCTTGGACGCGCTCGATGAGCTGGAAGCCATTGCACATTCCGGACGGACGTCGGGCGACGATGTCGAGCGGTTGATCGAGACCCTCGCGGCGGCTTCCACCCGCGGGGCTGGCGATCGTGTGGTTCTCGGACCCTACGGCTCAGGCGGTATATACATCCAGGAAGCATTGGACGGAGGAGGGGTATTCTTTGACGCAACCTCGCAAGTATGGGCCAGAATGGAAGGGATTGGCGTCGAACCATGGCTAGTGAATGAGGCCTTTCTACGGCAACAACTTGCCAGCGGGATCGACAGGATCGAGATTGTTGGCGAGGACATACCATCCCTATTGGCTAGATACATCGATGATCCCTTGCCGCCGGCGCGGGTGAGGGAGATCCGGTGGCTGGAGAGCAATGCTGGCAGCTTTGGCTATTCGAGAGTTGGGAATACTTGGCTGCGCGTTGTCCTGCAGGAGTGATCGATGGATATTGAGGGATTCGCGTCATTGATCGAGGATGAGTTCAGTCTTCTTTTCAACAGCACTGCGGTCACGATTGTCTATCGGAGGGAATGGGAGAGGGGCTACGGCATGCTCTCCGTAGGCTACGACGCGCGGGGGTACAGGATTCTGTTCAAGGCAGAGCAGGGAGGGATCAGCATGTTTGTTGGTCCCCCGGGCGCACCCTTTGACGATGAGGCGGACTGGTGGCAAAGAGGTCAGTGGGTGAACTTCATCACCCTGAGCCGGTTTCTCACGGGACACGACATGAAGTGGGGCATCCTCGACAAGATGTCTCCAGAGCAGAGGCGGAAGGCTGTCATTTCGGCCATGTCCGAGGCCTTTCTCTCTGCTTCCGAGCAAGTCTCAAAGATGTTCGCCTCATCTGAAGCGATGTCCCAATGGAAACCTCGCTACGACTCATACCTGAGATCCAGGGTCGATCAGGAGCTCCATCGGGGCAGTGGTTAGGAGGCTAGGGCGCGACTACACTTACGAGGAACACCTGGAAGACCAGGTGATCCTGTGGTTCAGTCCCTAAGTGAGGAGTACGCATGCGGCCCAAACAAGCGGAGGGTCCGCGCCGGGTGAAGAGCCAAGAGGAGCTCAGAGCGCTCTTGCTCCCGGAGAGCAAGAGGGAACTCAGAACCATCTGGCGCCCAGAGTCGAGGGTGGAGTTCCTCGACTCCCTTGAGCGCTACCTCGACTTTGAGCGGTGGGGCTTCCACCCCGCGTTGATCGATCCCAGACCCGGACGCTTCATGATGATCTACGAGTCGGCGCAGTGCCGCGTGAGGCTATCCCCGAGCTTTGAACGAGAGCCTGGCCAGGGGTCAATGTACTCCTACTTCGGCCGCTCCCACGCACCTGATGGCGACACGTTCATGGAGTGGCAGGGCGAGCGCTGTTTCGCCTGGCACAACATTGCTTTGCCGGAGTTCTATTGGTTCCTGGAAGGCTGCTCGGTGGAGGAGGCCGGCGAGCGCAGGCGCAGGCGGTCCGAGTGGCCGGCGTGGGCCGCCTACCAAGCGACGGAATTGGGCAAGAGGCTGCGTGGTATGGAATGGTCGATCGCCTCCGAGGGCTTTCTCTGGGACTATTACGGCGAGCGGCTGTTCTCCCTGTTTGACCTTCGCCAGCCAGAGCGCTGGGAGGCGCTGCGACGATACCTACGGGAGTACTTTGAGAAGGTCGAGCCCGATCGCCTGAATGACTTCTACCTCAAGGTCTGGCACATTCCCCCCTGGAACGTGTGTTAGCCGATTGCGGTCGCGAGCCCTCGTGCAATGCGGAACCCGGGATCTCCGGGCCCGGGCGGTCTCCGACCCCTCTGACCAGGGCTTGCTCGCTTTCTGGCTCCCGGCGGCCGAGTCGTCCCAACCCTGCTTGCGCAAGGGAGAGGAGCCTGCTACGGTGCATGTTCCACCATCGCACCACAGATCCCTCTCCCTTCTTCTTGCACACGCTCTCTCTACACTGTCCACCTAGAGGCTCCCGATGATGTCCGAGAACACTTTGCCGACGGCGGTGCCAGAGCCGACCGATGTGCCTCCGCAGGGGCCTTCGCCTGGCTCGCCCTGTGGCAGCCGTTGTGCCTGCGGCGGCTGCCGCAGCGACAGCGGATGTCACCCGCCGTCTCGCCGACCGACGGGCGGAGAGGCTCGAGGAACGGCTGCACGCGCAGGAAGTTCAAGCCCAGGAACGAGCCAGGCTGGAGACGGCGCGACAGGCGGAGGAGGCGGCTCGAGCTGCAGCCCTGGCTCAGGCGGAGCGGTTGAGGGCGATCGCGGAGGCGAGGGATGTGCTGCCACAGGAGCAGGTGAACGCGGAGGGGGTCGCGGGTGACCGGCCAGTCCTTGAGTACATTGCGGAGCAGATTGCCTCGGCCGAGTTCTTCTGGGGCCTTCTGACCAACAGAAACCTTCAGCGAATGTTGGCCGATGCGCGGGGCCTTCCGGACATTGTCGTGGCACTACCGATCCTTCGAGGCTTCGGCTACGAAGACCTGCCGATGCCACTTCTACGGCGAATTGCCCTCAATGAGACGGCACAAGACGTCGGTCGTGTTCTGGGCAGAACCCTGGGCGATAGTCTGTTTCCGCCCGCCTACGTCGTGGGCTACGGCCTCACAACTGCCCCGGAGCAAGTCGAGAACATCCTCACTGGAGCTCAGCGGAACGAGTACATTGCAGACCTGCTGGTGGACTCGGGGGGTTTCGTGGTCAGCGAAGCGGGCGGATACGTGGGCATGGGTTTCGGGGGCTTAGTCGCCGGGCCGGGCGGGGCGGTCGGTGGGAAGTTGGCCGGTGACGTGGCTGCCGGGGCTGGCTGGGACTTGGTGGCAGACAGGCTCGGTTGGAGAGGGGAGCTTGCGGCGGCAATCGGCAATAGTCCGGAGGCGCTATCCGCCGCCCTTGGTGACTTGCCGCAGGTCCTGGCTGAGCCCATTCCAACGCCGGGTCCACTCCAGCCCAGTCCCACCCAAACCCCTGGGGACCTTCCCGCCCCCACCGAGACGCCGCAGCCGCCGTCGACGGGGACCGGCAACACGGATATGGGAGAAGAGATCACTCCTATCGTGACCCAGACACCTACTCCAGAATAGGGCAGCTGATCAGTCGGGGGGCGGGGCCTTCAGGTGGACGCGGAGTTGTAGGCTTCGCCCTCCTCATGCCGTGCCAATTGATCCCGCGGTCGACCCGTGCTTATGGAGGCGAGTGCTCGATGGAATACTCGGCTCTGGCCAAGCTTCCCAATACATCTAGGAAACGCCTCGCCCGCTACGCTCTAACTTCGTTGGCAGCCGCCACCATCTTCGTCCCCCTTATCGAGTTCGGAGTATCTGACCCGCCCCCAGGACGCTCCGCCTGGTGGGTCGCCGGCGTGGCCCTGTGGTTCTGCTCGCTGGCGATTCTGACAACCTGTGTGCTTATCGGAGGAAGGATATCGCGTGCCGTATCCTTCTATCTGTTGGAGGAGGCCGCGGTTCTCCCCGGCATGCTGGTCATGTTCTTCGGTGGGATTTGGACACTCCGGGAAGAGCTGGGGCCGTCATCCGCCACTGTGTTTGCCCTTGGCCTTGGCGCCGGGTTTGTCGCGCTCCCCTTCGCAATCAGACTCAGATCGAGATGGATGAGGGAGGCCATTGCCCGAGGGCATCTGAGCAAAGCCCTCAACCCCGAGACTGCGACATGGGATCCGCGCTATGACGCCGATGACGTCCTCAAAGACCACCGTTTGCGTCGGCCGAACCGCCTCCTGAGCCTGTTGTTCTGGGCGGGCCCTGCGGTGGGTCTTGCCCTGCTCGACATCTTCGGCCGGCTTACGGCCACGGTCATCATGGGGATAGTCCTCGCGGCGTTCGGCTATTTCGTTCTTGTGGCAGGGTTGACCAAACTCGGCGTAACCTTGCTTGAGCTCCGGCGATTCGGGCGCAGCCTTGGCCGTCGGATCTTGCTGCCGGCCGAATTCTCTCGGGGCGAACAGCCCCAAGCGAGGTGAAGCGGTCTCAAGAACGGCTGAGCGCACAGGCGATTTCATCGGCAACGCGCCTGGCCCGGCAGGCGGGGGAGGCAGCTCGAGCCGCAGCCTTAGCTCAGGCGGAGAGGCTGAGGGCGATCGCGGAGGGGAGGGAGCAGCCTCCCCTGCCGACGATCGCCCGTGCGGCCACTCCAACACTACCGGGCACCGGTACGCCCCCGCCCGAGTCACTTCCCTTATCAACTGCCAATCCCCAGCCAGTTCAGACCCCGAGTGCCCTGGGGAGGCAAACACCCACCCCCAGCCCCACCCAGAGGTATCGTGGCGTCACGGATGCGTTCCCACCAAGTGGCTTCAGTGATCCCCGAGAGATCTTGGGGATTCCGATCGCGTTGCAGGCGGGCGGCCGCTTCCGAGTCCCGAGCGGGCCCGGCTGGTTGACTGGATGGCTGGATTGGGGTGAAGTCTACTCAGCCGACGCCCGCACCACCATGGGGCCTTCCGTCGCTACTAGTGCGACCCTGACTGGCTCGCAGAGCCAGACTCCCAGTGGAAGTCAGTCCTGGTCCTTCTCCGCGGGGCCTTTCACGTTCCGTGCACAACGCACGCCGTTCCAACCGACTTCCAGCATCACGTGGCGCCCCCAGGGCGTGCTATCCTGCTATCCAGGCGGCGGACCAGGGGTTGATTTCTCGCAGTCGTTGACCATCAGCGCTGAGGGGCGTGGTCTGGGCCAGATGTGGACGGTGGAGTACAACCCGCTCGACTACCGCGTCACTGGAGGCGAGCAACTCAATGAGCTCCCCGGCTACAGCGGGAGGGCCGGCGTATACTTTCGATTCAATCCGACCCGACTTGCGCTTGCAGGTGTGGGTGTAGTCCTCATCGTTGTCTTGTTGGGTGAACTCTCGTTGGCGCTTCCCGTGCTGCTTCCGCGGCTTGCCGAGGCCCTTTCGGGCGCGCACTAGCCGAGAAGCAGTCGGGTACGGGCACCTGCTGTGGACCGTGGTCACTAGCCTCTTCATTGGAGGTGGCCGAATGACCCTAACCGCGCCAAGACTGCGGGCATGCTTCGCCATTCTGCTGGCATTCGCCCTCGCGGGCTGCGGCCCTGCACGGCCCTACGCGGAGTGTGACCCAGCTGCTCCGCAGGACGTGATGCGTCCCGCTTCAGAGCAGGCCATCGTCGATGTCAGTCCTCCCGAGACCGCTACGCTCGGGCCCCAATGGCGATCGCCGGTCGACGGGATGGTCCTCGTGTACGTGCCCGCCGGGGGGTTCCTCATGGGGGCCTCCTCCGAGGACCCGAATGCTCTCGATGACGAGAGGCCTCAACACAACGTGTATCTCGACGCCTACTGGATCGACTCCACCGAGGTGACGAACGCCATGTACGCGCTGTGCGTGGCAGTGGGAGCCTGCACACCCCCTGCGGAGGATGCCTCCTTCTCCCGCTCTCCGTACTACTCACACCCGACTTGCGCAGGCTATCCAGTTGTGCACGTTACGTGGCTTCAGGCGCATGACTACTATGAATGGGCCGCCAGGCGACTGCCTACCGAAGCAGAGTGGGAGAAAGCTGCAAGAGGGACCGATGGGCGCAGATTCCCCTGGGGAGATCAAGCCCCCACGGGCACACTGGCCAACCTGTGCGGGAGCGAGTGTCCCAGCGAGCCTAACGCCCCGAGCATCGATGATGGGTTCTTCGACACCGCACCTGTGGGATCCTTCCCGGCCGGAGCGAGCCCCTACGGTGTCCTCGACATGGCAGGCAATGTCTGGGAGTGGGTTGCGGACTGGTGGCAGGCGGACTACTACGCGACTTCCCCGGAGACCAACCCGAGCGGACCATCCACCGGCTTCACTAGAGTGGCTCGAGGGGGTTGCTTCACCAACCCTCCAGCGGGGATTAGGACGACTGTCCGCGCCTCCCTCACGCCGACTGTGCCAACCGGCGAGTTCGGCGGCTTCCGGTGCGCCTTGAGCGCGACTCCACAGTGAGACCTCATGGGGGGAATTCGGTCCATCACCGCGTTGTACCCCGTTCGGGCCGCAGACGGACTGCGGTTCCTCGCAGGTGTTGAACGCCCCTTCGCGCCTCGCGATGGAAA
This sequence comes from uncultured Anaerolineaceae bacterium, assembly GCA_964513155.1. Classification (GTDB taxonomy): domain Bacteria; phylum Chloroflexota; class Anaerolineae; order Anaerolineales; family E44-bin32; genus DATEAV01. The sequence continues at coordinate 11,056 of CAZEMA010000044.1, read as the reverse complement.
GGGGGGACCGCCATGAAGTCAGCCCATCATCGGCGATCGATCCGCCTCCCCGGCTACGACTACTCCCAACCCGGTGCCTACTTCATCACGATCTGCACCAAGGATCGAGAATGCGTGTTTGGTGAGGTGATCGGCGGAGAGGTTCGGCTGAGTCCCCTGGGCCACATCGCCGCCGCTTGCCTGGCCGAACTCCCCTCGCATTTCCCGGACATGGAACTCGACGAATGGATTGTGATGCCGAACCACGTCCACATGATCCTCATCATCGGTAGGGGCACGGCACCCAGCACCTGCGGTCTGGGCAGGTGTGCCGTGCCCCTACCGACGACCGGCGCGCCATTTCCCTTCGGAGGCAATTCGGCAAACCCATCGCGAAATCCCTGCCGACGGTCGTCGGTTCGTTCAAGGCCGCCGTCACCAAGAGGGTCAACTCGATGCGCGGCACGCCCGGCGCCGCCCTCTGGCAACGCAATTACTACGAGCACGTCATCCGAACCGAGGCTGAGGTCCAATCCGTTCGCGGGTACATTGCCCTGAACCCGCTGGCTTGGGAACACGACGAGGAGAATCCGGATCGAACGTAGGGGTACAGCGCTCACTGAACAGATCCGGCCCGTGGAGGGATCGTAGGGGCTGTTCGCGAATACCTGGACGATCGAGCGGATGCAGCGGTGCGGTTCCGCCAGGTGGGTGCTCTCGAGGAAGGGATCGAGATCCCCCGCCCCACCGACCGCCAGATGGCGGGCTTGCCTGGTCCGGCACTGCAGGCAGCCAAGCCTCCCCGATCGCCGGGGCCTACTGAGCCGGCTCGACCGAAACCAGGGTGCCGAAGCTGTTCACGCTCAGCAGCCACTGGCTTCCGATCTGGAACTGGCTGAACTCGGCGACGTCGCTCGGCGTGTAGTCGTAGCTTCCCTCGCTGGTCCACAAGACGACCTGATAGCTTTCCTGGCCCTCTCCCTGCTGCTCACCCGTTGCCAGACTCAACTCCGGCCAATAAGGGCTCAGGTCGGTCCCAGACGCGGTGACCGTGTCAACGGTGGTCCACTCCTGCTGCGCGAATGAGCACCAGTCGTCGTAAACCTCAAAGACGCAATCCTGGACCACTTCACCAAATCCGCCGCCGGTATCCACGGTGTAAGGCGTGCCGCAGACTTCCGTGGCGTTCGGTGCCGGCTCGGACTGGGTCTGACGGTACTCCGTTCGACAATCCTCGACCTCGGCACCCTGCGGGATCTCATCAAACCAGCCTTCATACTCCACGTACCCCAGGGCCTGCACCGCGATGGCCCGCGTCCACTGCACGCTCTGGACCTCTCCAGTCAGCGCTTGGGATGGACGGGTCAGAAGGAAGACCGCGACAATCGCCGCCACGCAGAGCAAGACTCCTACGACGATGATGATGCCAAGACCTCCGGTCCTGGGGCCCGCGGCCTTCGCGGCAGGAGGCATAGCGGGGGCCTCGACTTTCCTGGGCACGAGGTTGGCTCCGCAGTTGAGACAGGTCTGCGCCGTGGCCGGATTGGCCGTGCCACATGCCGGACAGGTAATCGCTTCGGCAGGTCCGGCGCGATGGGCTCCGACAACGCGACCAGCTTCGCGGGCCTCCGCCCCTGCCAGGTCTCCGCCGCAGGCGCCGCAGAACTTGGCGATTCCCGGGTTGCGGGCGTTGCAGTAAGGACAGTGAACGTCAGGTCCGGCCTTCGCTCGAGCGATCTCCGCCGCGTCCTTGATCAGTTCCTCTTGGGCCGGCTGGACGAACTGGACACCTTCCGGCTGGGGCGCTCCACATCCATTGCAGAACTTCTGCGGACCGGGGTTCCTGGTCTCACATCGGGGGCAGGCCCACTCGAGATGGACGTAGCCAACCGTTTTCTTCGTCATCGTGCTGTCTCTCCCATTTCGAGATTCGTGTCGGTGTCTGGCAGGGCTCAGCCCGCCGGAGTCGATTCCCTTCGGTCAGGGGCGGACAGGGAATGACTCCTCGTCGGACAATACACCCCAAGGATATCTTCGATTGCTGGATTATGCGAGGGACGCTCAGCCATCCAGAAGCCTTCGTGCTGGGCTATGGCCGCGCGTATAGCCTTCGATAGATGTCGAAGACTTCGTAGATCCGGCGGATGTACAGATGAGGTTGCTGAAGGCGCACAACCTCGAGGAACAGGTCGGGGTCATCGGGAGCCAGCTCGTACCAAATGGCGGCATTTCCGGGGCCGGCGTTGTAGGCCGCCAAGGCGGCATAGAGATCACCGTCGAACCAGTCGCGCTGCGCCGCCAGGTAATACGTGCCGAAGCGAACGCTCACCAGAGGCCGGTAGAGGTCGGCCTCCGTGTAGTCCGGCGGCCAACCCAGCGCCTCGGCAATCCCCTGCCCGGTCGCCGGCATCACCTGCATGAGGCCGTGAGCCCCAGACGAGGAGATGGCGAAGCCTTCGAAAAGGCTCTCCTGCCGCACGAGCGAGAAGAGCAGTAGGCCATCCAGTCCGTATCCCGCCGCTTCCGGCAGGATCAAGTCTGCGAAATAGGGACCGAATCGGATGTGGTTGAAGTAGACGGGCGCGCTCAGGCTTGCCGTGTCATCCATGCCAGCAAGCTGAAGGATCTGGCGTGCCGCAGAGATGGCCGACCGGTACAAACCGATCTCGAGGAACGCGTGCATCAGCCGGTAGGTCGCTTCGGCGTCGTTCTCCACCTGCCGCCTCAGGGCCTCAAACTCTGCCCTGGCCTCGTTGTACAGTCCGAGTGACCAGAATTCCGTCCCCCGGACAAAGAGAGGATCCTCGGCGAGCTGTGGCGAAAGCTCGGTCAGAGGATCCAACCCGGCGGTGGCGAAGGTCGCCCGCAGCCAGGCCTCGGCCTGTTGCCGCTCGGCCTGGGTGTCGATGGTGAAGTCGATATCCCCGCTCGACTGGAACGGCTGACGGCCGGCCAGCAGGTCTTCCGCCCGCACGGCGTAGTAGCCGGTCGGGTCGGCGGCGGCGGCGCCCTGCCAGGCGGCATGAGCGCCGGCCGTGTCGCCCGAGGCGTTCAACGCCTTTCCTTCCCACAGCTGGGCAGCCGCACGTTGGCTGGAGTCGGATGCGAGGCCAGCGGCCAGCAGGAAAGACCGACGCGCGCCTGCATAGTCCGCCAGCCGGTAGCGGGCGATGCCGGCCTCGAATGCCCCCTGGTAGGCCAGCCCGGCCGAAGGGTATTCATTTGGCAGCCGAAGCCAGATCTCAGAGGCCATCGCCAACTCGCCCATCCGCTCGGCCGTGCGCCCGGCCGCGAACAGAGCGTCTGCGGCGGCAGAACTGGTCGGCACGGCAGCCACGAAATCCAGATAGGTCTGGACCGCGAGGCTGAACATGTCGAGATAGGCCCACTCGGTCGTGGCCTTCTCCAGGTAGGCCTCGGCCCAATGGGGATCGTTGGGGTAGTAGGTGACGACTTGATCGAAGTCCGCCAGCGCGCCAGCTGCGTCGTCGAGTGCCCGGCGTGTCAGACCGCGGTAGTAAAAGGCGGTCCCGCTCGGGGCAGCAGATAGCGAACGGTTGAAGGCCGCCAGCGCCGGCTCGTAGGCGCGGGCGTTGAAGTCCACCAGGCCTCGCTGGAAGTCGTCCACCGGCACGCCGGCGTCGACTAAGCGGATCAACCCGGCGTAGCTGTCGTAGGCTTCAGGGTAGTTGGTGACCGACTCGAGGTAGCGTGCGTATGCGCCTTGGTAGTCGCCCATGGCCTCAAGCGCCAGCCCCGCCAGGTAGTTCATGCTTGCCTTGGTTGCTGGATCGCCCGTGGACTGGAAGACCAGGTCGAACTGGGCCAAAGCAGCGCTGTACTCGCCCGCCTCCGAGTGCGCCTGCCCGATCTTCACCTGCAGGTCGAGGGCAGAGCCAAGACGTGGCGCCGCCATCGCAGACTGGTATCGGCTGACCGCCTCGGCCGGACGGCCCAGTTGACGCAAGGCGTCGCCAACGTGCTCATAGACAAAGGAGTCCAACCGCCCCGGGCGGAGGGCCAGGTACTGGTCGTAGTCCTGGATTGCCAAATCGTATTGGCCCACACCCGCGCGGGCACGCGCCCGCAGGAAGAAGGCCTGGGCCCAGCGTTGATGGCTCGGATACGTATCGAGGTAGACCGTGAGGGTGTCGATCCCTTCCCAGATGCGGCCCGAGCGCACCAGGGCATCGCCCAGGCCAAGCAGAGCCGAGGCCTGAATCGTCAGGTCGCCGGCGCCGTCAATGGCAGACTGATACTCGGAGATTGCCGTCGTCCAATCCCCGTTGAAGAGCGCCCTGTCCCCAGCTTCGAGACGGACAACCGGCTCTGGCGTCGGGGTAGGTGTCGGGGTCAGGGTTGGCGTCGAAGTAGATGTGATGGTCGGTGTCGAGGTGGGCGCGTGGATCGGTGCGTTGCAGCCCGTCAGGAGCAGGCCAAGGATGACCGCAAAGGTTGCCAGACGAGAACGCCACCGAGTCATGGCGGCCATCATAAGGTAGAGAGGCGGGAGTGTCAATGCAAGGCATAGGCAAAGGCCCGCGGTGGAGCACGGAGACCATGGCCGGGGATGGTGGATCGCCGGCCGCCGTGCTTGCGCCTTTCCTCTGCCCATGCTAAACTGACCGAGAGTGGGACGCTGCGCTCTCTCGAGAGAGCGCCTTTTTGTGTGAGCACGATGCGCACAGTAACCTGGGATCCCGAGGGGCCTGCGGTGCAGGTGATCGACCAGCGGCTCCTTCCGGGCGAGCTCAAGCTCCTGACGCTTCGCTCCGCTGCCGAGGTGGCCGAGGCCATCCGCACCATGGCCGTGCGCGGCGCACCGGCCATCGGCGCGGCCGGCGCGTTCGGCCTGGCCCTGGCTGCCTGGCGCCTGCCTGCGACCTCGACGGAGGCCATGATCGAGGCGCTACAGGCCACTGCAGCCAGCCTGCGCGCCTCCCGCCCGACCGCCGCCAACCTGGGTTGGGCACTGGATCGCATGCTGACTGCCGCGCGGGCGGTCAAGCCCGGGGGACTCGAGGTCCTCCGCGACCGCCTCGTGGAAGAGGCCCAACGCCTGGCCGACGAGGATGTCGAGGTCAATCGGCGCATCGGACGGCACGGGGCCGCGCTGATCAAGGATGGCGACACGGTCATCCATCACTGCAACACGGGCGCGCTGGCGACGGTCGACTACGGAACTGCCCTGGGCATCATCCGCACGGCGCATGAGCAGGGCAAGCGAGTTCGGGTCCTGGTTGACGAAACCCGTCCCCGGCTGCAGGGCTCCCGCCTGACCGCCTGGGAGCTCGGCCAGATGGGAATCCCCTACGAGATCATCACCGACAACGCGGCCGGTCACTTCCTGCGCTCCGGCGAGGTTGCGGCGGCGTTTGTCGGGGCGGACCGGGTGGCCGCCAACGGTGACCTGGCCAACAAGATTGGCACCTACATGCTCGCCCTGGCTGCGCAGGATAACCGCGTGCCCTTCTACAGCGCCGTCCCTCTCTCGACGGTCGATCTGAGCCTGGCCAACGGCGACCTGATTCCGATCGAGGAGCGCGACCCGGCCGAAGTCCTCGATCTCCAGCAGGGTGGCAGGCCCGTCGCCCCGATGGGCAGCAAAGCCCGCAACCCGGCGTTCGACGTCACCCCTCACAGGCTGGTGACGGCCATCATCACCGAAGCGGGGGTGCTCTACCCGCCTTTTGCCCCGGCCCTGGCCCGGGCTGTACGAGAGGCAGCTTGAACATGGGCATCGTTCTGACCGGCTCCATCGCCTTCGACTACCTGATGACCTTCCCGGGCCGCTTTCGCGACCACATCCTGCCCGACCGACTCGATAGCCTCAGCCTGTCCTTTCTGGTCGACACGCTTGTCCGCCTCCGCGGCGGCATCGCCGCCAACATCGCCTACACTCTCGCCCTCCTGGGGGAGAGGCCGACCATCATGGCGACGGTCGGAGAGGACTTCCAGGATTACCGGGAATGGCTCGAGAGGCATGGCGTTGACACTTCCGCCATCCGCACGATCCCCGGGCTGTTCACCGCCTCGTTCTTTGTCAACACCGACCAGGTCAACGCCCAGATTGCCTCGTTCTACGCCGGGGCCATGTGCCGCGCCGCGGATCTGCATTTCGCCGACTTGCCCGTGAAGCCCGACATGGCGGTCATCTCCCCCAACGATCCGGGTGCGATGATTGCCTACGCCAGGGAATGCAGTGATCTGGGCATCCCCTATCTCTACGACCCGAGTCAACAGATCGTTCGCCTCGAAGCCGAATCGTTGGCCGAAGGGATCAGCGGCTGCCGGGCGCTCTTTGCCAACGACTACGAGATGGGGCTGATCGAGAGCAAGACGGGCTTTGACCTGGAGGCAGTTGGCGAGCGGGCGGAATGGGTTGTGGTCACACGGGGCGCCGGCGGCGCCGACCTGTATGAGGGCGGACGGCAGGTGCACGTCCCCGCCGTGACTCCTATGGTTGTCGTGGACCCGACGGGCGTGGGCGACGCGTTTCGGGGCGGCTTCCTCAAAGGCCACCTGCACGGTTTGGGCCTTGAACGTTGTGGACAGATGGGAGCGCTGGCGGCAGCCTATTGCCTGGAGAACCGGGGCACCCAGGGTCACAAGTTCACCCTCGGCATGTTCATCGCGCGATTCAGGGAGCATTTCGAAGACCACGGCGAGCTGGACCGCCTCCTATGATTCCTTCTCCGGAATTGGCTATGCGCACAAGGGCGATCCTAGAGACCGACCGCGTCTGGTCGGCCTACGCCCTAGCGGATCTCGACCCGTCCGAATCGGATCATTGCACCTGGCTGGTCGGGCAGCAGGCCGTCGTCCTTGCCTATCGAGGCCTGACACCCCCGGTCCTCTTCGCTCACGGTGACGCGGCTGAGGTGTCCACCCTCTTCGGCGGGGTGGCAGAGGGCGAGTACATCTTCACCTTGCTTCAGCCGGATCGCGCCGCCCTGAGCGACCGGCTCCGCGTTCACGCCGAGCATCCGACCTGGCGCATGGCCCTCCGGCCGGCCGACTTCCGGGCTGCGGGGGATCACGGCCAGCCTCTAGCCCCGAACGATCTGGAGGACATGCTGACCCTCTTCGCCGATCACCCCGATCGTCCGGACGCGTTCCACGAGCGCCAGCTTGCGCAGGGGCTGTTCTTCGGGATTCGGGAGAAGGGAAGCCTGGTCGCCGTCGCCGGAACGCATATAGTCTCGAGTCAAGCTGGCGTGGCAGCCATCGGGAACGTCTTCACTCGGCCCGATCGCCGCGGCCGCGGGCTGGGCACGCAGACCACGTCGGCCGTGGCGGCCGAGGCAATCCGGCGAGGACTGCGCACGATCGTCCTGAATGTCTGGCAAGACAACGAGGCTGCTATCCGGTGTTACCGTCAGCTGGGCTTTCGAGAGCATTGCCCCTATGCCGAGGGCTCCGGCTATCTGGGCCCATCGGATTCGAGAGAGGAACGGAGTGAACCATGAGCAAGAAGTATGAGATCCGGGATGCGAAGCTGGCCGAGGGCGGTCGGCGCAAGATTGAGTGGGCCGAGCAGGAGATGCCCGTCCTGCGCCAGATCCGGGAGCGCTTCGCTAAGGAACGGCCGCTGGCAGGGACACGCATCTCGGCTTGCCTGCACGTGACGAGCGAAACGGCGAATCTGATGCGGACGCTGCAGGCCGGTGGGGCGGACGCAGTGCTCTGCGCCTCCAACCCACTCTCGACGCAGGACGAGGTTGCGGCCTCGCTCGTCTCCCATCTCGAGGTCCCCGTCTTCGCTATCAAGGGCGAGGATAACCAGACCTACTATCGGCATATCCACGCCGCCCTTGACCATAAGCCACAGGTGACAATGGACGACGGCGCCGATCTGGTGGGCGTGCTCCACAAGGATCGGCGGGACCTCCTGGCCGGTGTCAAGGGGGGGACGGAAGAAACAACAACCGGCGTCATCCGTTTGAGGGCAATGGCCGCCGATGGCGCGCTCAGCTACCCCATCATCGCCGTCAACGATGCCATGACCAAGCATTTCTTCGACAACCGCTACGGCACAGGCCAATCGACGGTGGATGGCATCGTCCGGGCAACGAACATCCTTCTGGCCGGGAAGACCTTCGTGGTAGCGGGATACGGTTGGTGCGGTCGGGGTCTGGCGAACCGCGCCCGGGGCATGGGCGCCAATGTCATCGTCACCGAGATCGATCCGCTGCCGGCGCTCGAAGCGGTGATGGATGGCTTCCGGGTGATGCCGATGGCGGAGGCCGCCCGCATCGGCGACATCTTCTGCACCGTGACCGGCGACATCAATGTCATCGACCGGGCGCATCTCGAGGTAATGAAGGACGGTGCCCTCATCGCCAACTCGGGGCATTTCAACGTCGAGATCAACATACCGGCGCTCGAGTCGATGGCGTCGGATAAGCTGCAGGTGCGGCCATTTGTCCAGCAGTACACGCTGAAGGACGGCCGTCTCCTCAACCTGCTGGCCGAGGGACGACTCGTCAACCTGGCAGCTGCCGAAGGGCATCCAGCCAGCGTCATGGACATGTCTTTCGCCAATCAGGCGCTCTCGCTCGAGTATCTGCTCAAACACGCCGGGGAGATGAAGAAGATTGTCTACACCATCCCTGAGGAGATCGACCGGGAGATCGCCCGGCTGAAGCTGGAGTCGATGGGCGTGCGCATCGACACGTTGTCCGCAGAGCAGCAGCACTATCTGACGTCGTGGGAAGAGGGCACATAGTCCGGAGTGCGGCCCGGGTCATCGCGTGAGCTTCGCGGCGGCCCACGTCCAGCGAGACGAGAAGGAGAGCCTCCCATGGGATACGTTGAACAGAACCTGATGCCAGGCGAGAAGATTCTCGCCAAGGCGCGCCTCCATTGGGCGCTCTTCCTTGGGCCCATCATTGTCCTGCTTGGCGGGGTGCTCATCGCCGCGGCGCTGGCATTCGCCGGGTACAGCCTGCTGCAGACGAGCGACACGTCGGATGCGGGAATGGGGTTGCTCCTGTGCTGCCTGCCAGCCGCCCTGCTCGTAGGTGTGCTCTCGTTGGGCTCCGCCCTGGTCACCTACTTCAGCACCGAGTTCGCGCTGACCGACCGCCGGATCATCGCCAAGAGCGGCTTCCTTCGGAGAAGGTCTCTGGAGATCCTCCTATCCAAGGTCGAGAGCATCGGCGTTACCCAGCCTCTCGTGGGCCGGGCCCTCGATTACGGCACCGTGGTCGTCTCCGGCTCAGGGGGAACGAAGCAGGGCTTCCCAAACATCGCAAATCCGATGGACCTGCGAAACCGGATCAACGACCAGATTGCCCGGATCGAATAGCCGGCTGCATCCAGTCGCCAGGCCCTGACACAGGAGGTTCGGCTTCCCTTGCCCGGACCACGTGCGGCCGTCGAACATCTCGGGCGCGGAGGCCATGCTTGTCGGGCGAATTACCGTACCCCTTGCGAGGGAACGTCAACGCGCAACCACCTCCATTCCCCTTACCGAGGTAATCGCTTTCCGGCTGCTGTTCTTGCGGCGAGGTAGAGGCATCGGGGCATTGCCCTCGGCTCCCTACTCATGCCGGCAATCTGGATCGCAGCCGAGCTCCTCTAACACGGCATGGACCGCCGCCGGATGTGGAGCCTTCCTCCGACCTTCAATCTCGGCGCGTTCCTCGGCCGGTGAATGCTCTCCCCCACCATGCCCGTGCCGTTCTCGTAGGGACCAGCCTCTCGGCGACGCTGGCCTGCGCGGCCACACCCGAGGTCGATCGGTGACCTGGACTTGCCGTGATCGATGCCCTTTGGCTTGCCGCCGAGGCGTGGGGATCAACGGAAGCCTGACGTGTCGAGGCGCGGACTGGCTTGTGAGTAGACAGAGGTCGGAGTCTTCTACTGCGTCATCGTCGCGTTTGTAGATAGCACCGGTGTCGTGGTCGTTTCCCGGCTTCTGCACCGGCCGCACATGGCAGCACAGCCCCAGGGGCCCGACGACTAGCAAGGTGATATGGAGCCACCATGCCCAGAGAAGAGAACCGTATACATACGAATTCTTTCCAGGAAGCAGGGCTTCTTCATCACACCACTGGCGATCCAGGCCGGGAGTGCCGAGACCTGGTTTGTTCCGGCTGAGACACCGTTATTCCCGTGACGGGTGAGGGGTCAGAGCTGCTCTCGGCGGAACACTCAGGGGAGGGCCGAGGGGGTGTGGTCCATGGCGGCACCAGCGGCCGCGACGACGATGACGACGTAGACCTCTTCACCGAAGAACGTGCCATCCGGCGCTTGCGCTTGCCACCGGCTGTGATACGTCCCTGCCTCAGTCGGCGCCTGCAGGATCACCTGCCAGACGGCGTCTGCCCCGGCGACGGCAGGGTACAGGGCAACCTCGTCGGGCCCGGTCACCCCTTCGCCCGAGACGTGGACCAGCCGGTAGTCCGGCCCCCAGTCGCACGTCCCCGAGTTCTGCACCGACCACCGCTTGTCGATGGTCTGCCCGGGGGCTACGACTGTGCCATCGGGTATGGTCAAGTCCTCGATATACCGGGAGCCATTGCGGCAGGAGGCAGGCGGCACCAGCGGAGGCGCCTCCCCCTCCGGGCTCTCAGTCTCCGGCGTGGACTCGATCACAGGGAGAGTGGTCGTTGCCGGGGATGGCTGGGGTGGCATTGCCGGGGGGAGCGAGAAAGGGGTCACCGGGCGATCTCCCGCCTGGCAGCCGGCAGAAGCGAGCACCAGGGCGGTCGCGAGCACCACTGGCAGGCGGGGCCCTGATGCAGCCCGGCGTTTGCAAGCCCCCGACGCCCCTTCCCTACAGACCGACGCGACCGTCCTCCTCCGAGGGGCGTGCAGCCGCCGAACCCAACATCCGATGAAGCTGTTCCGGGACATGCGGCAATTATAGCGCCGAGCCCTCGGCGAAGCGGCACGCACGAGCGCAGTTCAGTCCATCGCGACGAGAGAGATGTCCGACTCGACAGCAAGCGCCCCCGGGGACGCGGCCGCGCGGCTTTCCTGCGCCCTCGCCCGGATCGTCAAGTCCAGCTCCGCCGCCAGCTCAGGATTCTCCTTGAGATACTGCTTGGCGTTCTCCCGACCCTGCCCA
>CAZEMA010000043.1:0-19048 GCA_964513155.1 uncultured Anaerolineaceae bacterium | reverse complement strand
ACCCCCTAGTGTCGCGTTTCGCAAGTTCGTAGAAGAACCTATTGCGCTTCTTCCCCGCTTGGGGAAGGCAGTATTGGCCTCATCGGCCTCGCCAAATGCGAAGGACTTCTTCATCGAACTTCCGAGACGGGACACTGGCAGTGTTCTGATCAGCCCCCTTGCCCGAAGAAGACAGGCGTAGCCCTGGGCGCCCATGCGCGGGTTGGTCATGGGGATTCTGCCGGCGCGTGGGCGCCCACGCACGGGGTTTGCCCCCTGGCCAGTTCGTGGTACAGTCCCCGCAAATGCATCCCGGCCGTGGAGGGGCCTTGGGGCTGACCTCCCCGGCAGTGTCACTCAGGAGGAGGGCGTCATGCAGCACCGAGAGGCCAGCTTCCGAACCCCCGACGGATTGGATCTGTATTTGCAGGACTGGCGACCCGAGACGCAGGCCAAGGCGGTTCTGGCGATCGTTCACGGTTTCGGCGAGCACTGCGGCCGCTACATGAACGTCGTCGACTACTTCGTCCCGCGCGGCTACACTGCGTACAGCTTCGACCTGCGCGGGCATGGCCGCTCTCCCGGCGCGAGAGGTGCCATCAAGAGCTGGAGCGAATTCCGCGAGGACGTGAGGGCTTTCCTGCGTACCGTAACCGAGCAGGAGCCAGGCAAGCCCCTCTTCCTCTACGGTCATAGCCTCGGCGGCGAGATCGTCCTCGACTATGTCCTGCACTATCCGGAGGGTCTGAAAGGCGTCGTCGCTTCAGCACCATTGTTGGGTTCTCCGGGCGTCTCGCCCCTCCTTCAGCAGATCAGTCGCATCATGTCGAAGATCGCTCCCAGTATGGCCATGAACACCAAACTGGATGCAACCTTGATCTCCCGGGATCCGGCTGTCGTCAAGGCCTATGTTGCGGACCCTCTGGTCCACAGCACCGCGGCGGCCCGGCTGGGCACGGAGATCTCCGATACCGCGGCGTGGATTCAGGCGCATGCCGGCGACTTGCGGATGCCGCTCCTGGTCATCAACGGCGAAATGGATCGGCTGGTGAAACCCGAAGACGTCCGCCGCTTCTATCAGAATGTCAGCTACCCAGACAAAGAACGGATCGAGTACCCCGGCGGCTTCCACGAGCCCCACAACGACATCGAGTGCTCGAAGGTGATGGCGGACATCGAACGCTGGGTTGTGAAGCACCTTTAGCAGGATCCCCTCGCTCCTTCCTGACGCATCCCATAAGAAGATCGCCTCCCGCTCTCGAGCGGGAGGCGATTGTCGATCGCCACGAATAGCCTGCCCAGAAAAGACGCTACGCACAACGCCCAATCAGTTCGAGGCCGGCAGGAAGCGCACGTTTCCCACCCTTGGCGGCGGTGCTGAGAGGGCACCCTCCAATAGGGTGCCGACCACCCGAATGCCAGGCATCCGCTCGACGATACCGATCGTCCAAGCCGGCATGCCCGCCTCTGAGGCCCGTGCCATGAAACCCGCCAGCGATGCCCCGGGCACGGCCAGGAGCAAGCCCCCGGAGGTTTGGGCGTCAAACAGCAGCTTCTGGCTGCATTCATCGATTCCAGAGGCGAAGCTGACTTGGCGCCCGAAATAGCGCTGGTTGTCCGCGCTGCCGTCCGGGAAGAACCCCCGCTCAGCGTAGCCCCGCGCGCCCGCCAGGAAGGGCACCAATGGGAGGTGGATCCGCAGGCCTACGCCGGAAGCCTCCGCCATCTCCCACCCGTGCCCCAGCAGGCTGAAGCCAGTGACATCGGTCGCGGCCATGACCCCGTGCTCCAATGCCAGGCGGGAAGCCGGAGCGTTCAGGCGAGACATCCAGGCCACAGCCTCGTCGACATCCTCGGAGATGGCCTTCTGGGCCTTGAGCGCCGTCGTCGTCACGCCAGAACCCAACGGTTTGGTGAGTACCAAAGCGTCTCCTGGCCGGGCGCCGGCCTTCGTCAGCATCCTGTCCGGCCTGCACAACCCCAGGGCTACCAGCCCGAACTTGGGCTCGACGTCCCGGATGGTGTGCCCGCCGGCGATCACGGCCCCGGCCTCCCGGACCTTCTCTGCCGCGCCCCGGAGGATCTCGGTCGTCAACTCCGGCGGGAAATCTGCCGGAAGCGCCGCCACGTTGAGGGCCAGGAAGGGCGTTGCCCCCATGGCGTAGAGATCGGAGAGCGCGTTGGCCGCGGCGATGGCGCCGTAGGCGTAGGCGTCGTCGACGATGGGCGTGAAGAAATCCGTCGTGACGACGAGCGCCCGCTGATCATCCAGCTTCCAGACTGCGGCGTCGTCCGGCGATCCCAGCCCAACGAGCAAGTTGGGATAATCCTCCGGCCGAAAGAGATCCTGGAGAGGGCGCAGCACCTGCGCCAGCGCTTCCGCGCATAGCTTGGAAGCTCAACCGGCGGAGGTGGACAGGCTCGTCAGTCGCACTTGCCGGCCCGTTGTCGCCCGCGGTTCCTCTCGCTCGGATTCTTCACCCATTCGGTGACTCCTCTTCCCCGAACCCGCACTCCCCCTCGGTCCGCTTCCTTAGCCTGTTGTATCTGGCCATGGCCCAGCCCACGTCCGATGACAGGTCCTGATCGTCCACATCTCCGACCAAGCTGCGCGGTACTCTCCCCTCTGCAATGTGATCTCCCGCCGGCTGCAATCACATCCACACGGGTTGGGCAATCGCGGCCACCGGCAGGAAAGCGCGCCTCGAAGGTGGCCGCGTGTATCCTATCACAAACAGAAGGCGGGGACATGCACAGCACAGGCTCCGGCTCCGTCCTGCGTGCAGGGGATCCGAGCCCTCCGGTCGCGGTCGTGCCGGGCCAAGCCGTCCGGGAAAGGCAGCGTGGGTTGGGTCCGGAGACAGGCAGCCAGAAGAACCCGCCGGAGCGCAGATCAGGCGCCGCTGGAGGCCGTGTCGAAGTACGCAGGAAGCTCCGCCAATGCCTTCGCCAGCCTAGTCCCATGCCAGGTGAGCAGGCTGCCGTCCACCAGGTGGATTCGCTGGTTGCGGGCCGCAGGTGTATCCGCCAGCAGGGCCTGGAAGCGGACGGCGTCCTCTGGGGTGAAGGCGAAGGGCTCACTTGGCAGGAGGACCACTTCGGGCGCGGCCTCCAGGACTTCGGGCAGAGCCACACGAGGATAGCGGGTGTCCCGCTCGCCAGCGTCTTCCGCGGGAATCTGGCCGAGGTCGGCCTCCAACGGGTATCGCCGCAGACGGTCGGCGAAGATGTTGGCACCACCGCAGTGTCCGAGCACGGAGTGGGCGTAGGTATCCCGGTTGAAGGTCATCCACCAGCATCCACCGTCGGAGGTGAGCTCCTGCCAGATTGGGCAGAAGGTCCGCACCAGCGGGCGCTGGGTGACGGCCTGGTCTTGCCACGCCAGCGTGACCTCCAATGTCTTCAGGATCGGCGCTGACTGCGGAACGTCAAACAGGCGGATGAGGATCCATAGCATCCTGAGCGCCTCGTCAACGCTTCGGGGGAAGGTCACCCAGACCTTGATTCCCGCGGCTTCCAGCGCCTCGACGGTCTGGCGGCTGTTCTCCTCCTGGTTGGCGATGACCAGTTCCGGCTTCAGCTTGAGGATTGCCTCGACCGCCGGCGACTTCGTGCCGCCGACGCGGCTCAGGCGGTCAAGCGCTTCCTTGGGCGGGCGGCAGAAATCGGTAACCCCGACAAGATAGCGGCCCGCCCCAAGTGCAAACAGGCTATCCGTGGCCGAAGGCACAAGGCTCACCACCCGCTCTGGTGGCTTGGCAAAGGTCAGGATGGGTGAGTAGCCGTTCCCTCCGCTCATGTCTGAATCCATCCCTTTCCCAGTGCCAAGCCAGGTCGGGACTCGCTCCAGACCTCGACCTGCCCCGCGGGGCCGAGAGCCAGGACGGCATGCGGCGGCATGGCGACCGCGTACGAGAGCGACTGGCTGGCCAGTGCGCTTCGGACTGCCTCCGGCTCGGACGGCTCATCCTGTCCCGGCAAGAGGATCGCCCCGGGCAGCCATCCCAACCCCGGGCCCAGCAGGCCGGTATTGGGATCGAGGATCCAGGAGCCCAGCGCCGCGGCTGAAGGCCCCGCGGCAAGCAACAGGCCTTCCGGTCCCTGGCAGCTGAGGTCACTCGGCTCTTGGGGAGGGGTCGCGAGGGTCTGGACCCAGGCCTCCGCCGGGCCGCCCGCAAGGACCAGCAGCCCTGTCTCACCCCAATCGAGCTGGGAAGCTTCCGAGAGCTCCATCACCGCCGCCGCGGTTCCCAGCATTGCCTCCAGGTCGTCGAGGAAGGACTCCATCCGATCCGGATCGCCCTCGGGGGCAAGGAGGCAGACGGGCGGACGAGAGAGGTCGACCCGCTCCAGCAACCGGTCGGCGAGATTCCGCTGGAGGCCGCCGAAAGTAGGCAAGGCTTCGGCCAGGACGATCCAGCCCTCTCCTCCGACCCGGCGGAAGACAACGCCCGGGGTTCTCACGGGTGCTCCAGGAGCTCCCAGGCGGCGCAGGCCATCAGCCCGGCCGCTCGGGGCAACGCAGCCTCATCGAAGTCGAACCTCGGATTGTGGTGCGCCGCATCCAGACCGCGGCCGGGATTGGCCGAGCCGACAAGCATCATACAACCGGGGGCGGCCCGCAGGAAGAAGGCCATATCCTCAGAGACCATTGAGCGCTCGCCCGTTTCCACGATTGCGTCAGGGAAGAGGCGCGCTGCCAGGTTCTGAAGCCGACGCGTCAGCAGGGGATCGTTCACCACGGCAGGCGTCGCCGGCTCGATGCGGACATTGGCCTGGCATCCCAGTGCCTGAGCGACACCCCGGGCGACCTCCTCGACCCGTTCCAGCACCATGATCCGCACTTCCGGTTCGAACGTGCGGATGGTCCCACGGAGCTTCGCTTGCGGCGGGATGACATTGAACGCGTCGCCGGCCGACACCTGGGTGATTGAGACGACGGCCGGGCTCAGGGGGTTCACATTCCTGGCGACCACCGATTGCAGCGCGGTCACCAACTGGGCAGCGGCGAGGACGGGATCGGCCGCCTGGTGAGGTAGGGCGCCATGGCTGCCCCTGCCGGTCACCTCGATCTCCAGGATCTCTGCCCCGGCCATGGCTGGCCCCGGCGTCAGGCCGATCCAGCCGAGTGGATGTTGATTCCACAGGTGCACTGCCAGCGAGGCACTTGGCACGGGGTCCTTGAGGACGCCTTCCTCAATCATCCGACTGGCCCCTCCCAGCCCCTCCTCCGCTGGCTGGAAGACGAACAGGATCCTGCCGGCCATGGCCTGCCGACGGTCCTGGAGGATGTGCGCCACGCCGAGCCCAATGGCCAGGTGGCCATCGTGCCCGCAGGCGTGCATCACGCCCGGCGTCTGGGAGGCATAGGAGGCGCCCGTCTGCTCCTCGATCGGCAAGGCATCCATGTCGAAGCGAAGCAGCACCGTAGGCCCCGGCCGTTGGCCTGCCAAGACGGCCGCAATGCCTGTCCCCGCAATCCCAGTCCGCACCTCCAGGCCCAACCGGGAAAGCTCCCGCGCCACCACGTCGGCCGTGCGGTGTTCCTGGAAACCCAGCTCAGGGTGGCGATGGAAGTCGCGACGCCAGCGGGATAGCGTCCCCTTAAGCGCTTGCGCCTGATTCACGAGAGCGATTTCGTCCATGGTCAGCCCTCTTCAGGCGCCTCCCGATCCCCATGAGGTCGCTCCGGGGACCATCTCATGCCTGACGGGTCTCTCCGCCATGCGAAACCCTGCCCCCGCTCCTGTCCGAGAATGCTGAGATCGGTAGAGGCATGTACGAGCGGGAAGCATGCAGGCACCACGACGTCTGTTGCGCATTCTGCCAGAGGAAGGATGCCGCAGGCAAACGTCAGCGGAGATCGATGCGCTGAAAGTCCTCGATGTAGCGAGGCGCCTCGGGCGGACTCTGCGGGTCGAGCAGCCACTCCCGAATCCTCGCCTCCAACCCATCCAGGTCCTGGATCTGACTCTTGTGCTCGCGTAGGGCCGCGACCTTGCGATCCAGATAGGCCGTCACATCGACGGTCGTGTTGGGATGGAGAGCCCCAGCCACGTACACCTGGCCCACCGTGTACGGCTTGAGACCCTGCTCGCGCTCCAATTCCGGGAAGAACAACCCGGATCCTGCCGCCGGGAAGACCGCATCGAGCGTCGCCTGACCTGCGGCGCGGTGGTCGGGATGGTTCAGGTAGCTTGTGCTCGGGATGAAGCTGGTCGGATCACAGGTCACGACGATGTCCGCCCTTACGCGCCGGATGATCCCCACGATGTCCCGCCGCAGATTCAAGTCCGCCACCAGGTAGCCATCGGGGTGATCGAGGAAGATGACCTCCCGGACCCCCAGGAGGCGCGCCGCTGCACGTTGTTCCGCCTCCCGCAGGCGTGCCAGGGAGGCGGGATCAACAGCGGATTCGTCTGCCCCCTTGTCACCCCGCGTGAGCAGGCAATAGGTGACCGATCGCCCTTCAGCGCACCATCGGGCGACCGTTCCTCCACAGTAATACTCGGGATCGTCCGGATGAGCCAGGACGACCAGGACCCTGGTCGCCGCCTCCTCCGGGCGCCCACCCGTCATTCTTCCTCCCCCGCCCCGTTGCTGTTCTCAGGCTCTTCCTCTGTCTGGTGCGGGTGCGGAGCCACCTCTTCGAGTGCTTTCAGCTCCTCATACGGCTGGATCTCGTCCCGAGGGAACTCCACGCGATTTCCATCGGCGAAGGCAACGACCACGGTCTGCTTGAGCGGGAGAACATCGACCACCTTGCCCTCACCGGCCGGTGTCAGGACGCGCTTGTTCTTCTTGGGGAGCGTCTTCCGCGCTTCCGCGTATTGCTCATACTCATAGACCAGGCAGCAGCGCAGCCGGCCGCACATCCCCGTGATCTCCTGAGGATTCAGGGAGATTCCCTGGGCCTTGGCCATCTTGATCGAGACCGGGCTAAACTCGGTCAGGAACATCGAGCAGCACCGGCCTTCCAGACCGCAGGCTCCCATGCCCGCCAGGACCTTGGCCACGTCGCGCGGCCCGACGTGCCGCATCTCCACGCGCGCTTTCCGGTAGAGATGCTGCATCTCGGCCCGCAGCTCCTTCACGTCGACCTTCTCCTCGTCTTCGCTGGTATACACGAAGGCCAGGCGCGAGCCGTCAAAGGCAAACTCGGCCTTGACGATCTTCACCCCCTGCAAGCCCAGGCCGGCGGCTTTCGCCCGGCACTCGATCAAAGCCTCCGCCTCCCGCGCGCACCACAGCCGCCGCATCACCAGATCGCGGGCCGTCGCCCGGCGCTCGATCGGCTTCCAAGCCCCCTCCGGAGGCGACCCGGGATTCTCGACGAAGCTGACCACCTCGCCGATCTCGCGGCCGCGTGTGGTCGAGACAATCGCGTAGTCGCCCACCTTCAGGTCCGGAATGTCTGAGGCACTGAAGTGGTACAGCCTGCCCAAAGTCTGGAAGCGGACGCCCACGACCCGTCGTTCTCTTGCGCCTTCCGTCATCCCTCACCTCGCCCCTGCTTGCGCCTGGGGCGCCATTCTACCGCTTTCAGCATCTTAGCCCACTTCGCCCCCGTGCGCAAAAGGGCCGATGCGATCCCGGCCCCTCATCGGTTACGCAATGATGATCGGCAACTGGGCATGGGCCGCGGCCGCAGCCGCCACGATCGCCGGTGCGCGCCTCACGCCTCTCGTCGGGGCCCGCTCGCCGGCCGCGCCGCGTTGACACTGACCCTGGCGGCCACCCCTTCCGCCACGGCGACCAGCGCCCTGGCGACGGCCGACTCGGGTCGGGAGATCACCACCGGCAGGCCCGCGTCGCCCCCCTCCCGCACGGCAGCATCCATTGGAATGGAGCCAATGAAGGGCACGCCCGCCTGTCGGGCCAGCCGGTCGCCGCCGCCCTGTCCGAAGACGTCGACCCGGCTGCCGTCGGGGAGCTCCAGGTAGCTCATGTTCTCGACGACGCCAAGCACGGGCACCTCCATCGCCCGGAACATCTCCAGGCTTCGCCGGGCATCTTCGAGGGAGACCTGCTGCGGCAGGGTGACGATCAGACCCCCGCTGAGAGGCAGCGTCTGAGTCAGGCTGAGCTGCACATCGCCTGTGCCAGGAGGGAGGTCGACAATCAGGTAGTCGAGTTCGCCCCAATCCACGTCGCCGATGAATTGGCGGATGGCCGTGTGCAGCATCGGGCCGCGCCAGATGAGCGGCTGCCCCGGGTTCACCAGGAACCCGATCGACATCAGGCGCACGCCATGCGCCTCTGCCGGCACCAGCCGGCCGTCTCTCGGCGTGGGCAGCCGGTCGATGCCCATCATCGTGGGCACATTGGGTCCGTAGATATCCGCGTCCAGCAGGCCAACCCGGGCACCGTCCCGAGCCAGGGCCACAGCCATGTTGACGGCCACCGTCGTCTTCCCCACGCCTCCCTTGCCCGAGGCTACGGCCACAGCATTGCGGATCGGAAGCTGGATCTGACCCCGCTGCTGGCCGTCGGCGCGGACGTTCGAGGTGAGCCGCACCTCCACCTGCTCGACGCCTGGAAGCGCTTCGACGGCCTCCCGGGCCGCCTGTTCAATCTGATTTCGCAGCGGGCAAGCCGGCGTCGTCAACTCCACCTCGAAGGACACCTTGCCCCCGTCGATCGTCAGATCCTTGATCATGCCCAATGATACGAGATCCTGCCCAAGCTCTGGCTCTTGGACCCCTCCCAGAGCGGCCAGGACCGTCTCTCCGGTCACGAGAGATCGTCTATCGCTCACCCCTCACCTCAACATCCACCCTGTACCTGTCTTCTGGGAAGCCCGAACCCTTGCGGATGTGCATGGCCACCTCATCCCGGGCGCGGTGGAAATAGGCAACCAGCTCGGCGTCCGAGCCGCGAAAGCGACGCACGGCTTGCGTGGCGCACACGGTACAGCCCCGCATGGCGCGGTAGGAGTCCGTATGGCACGTCAAGCAGCTATCCAGGCGAACCATCATCAGGCAGAAAGCCAGCTGGTCGAGAGAGGCCTCGGCCGCGTTGGAGACCCGATCGACCAGTCTGCGCCATGGCGCCCCGCGCAGGTCGCGCAGCATAGGCGCCACTCGGATGGGGAACAACATCTCGGTGTCACGTTGGTACACCGAATCAACCTCCGGCGTCCGGGCTCAGCCGCTCGCGCCTACGTGGCATTCTGGGCCGTCCTGACCACGGCGGCTTTTGCCACCAGGATAGCCTGCTCTCGGGCATGGTTCGCGGGCCGGATCGAGGCATAGTACGCGGCTGGCTTGAGAAGCCTCTCCATGTCGTAGATGTGCGCAACCCTGCGGTCGTAGGAGGCCAGCTCGTAGTCGTGGTCCATCTTGATCGCATCGAAGGGGCAGAATTCGGCGCACAGCCCGCAGTTCATGCAGATGTCTATGTCGACATAGAACTCCGCCGGGGCGGGCACGGGCCGCCCGCTGGCCGCATCTACCGACCGGGTGATCCAGATGCATTGCGGCGGACAGACCTTCGAGCAGATGCCGCAGGAGGTACAGCGGACCAGCCTCTCGCCCTCTTCCCCCTCGTCATAGACAAGGAAGGGGACGTACCGAAACTCCTCCGGAACCGGCAGCTTCTCCTCCGGATACTGGACCGTGAAGACCCCGCGGCCCTTAGCACCCTGGCGGGCCCTGAGCGCCTCATCATTGTGGTAGCGGCGCCGTCCTAGCCAACGGATATCGTCGACGTAACTCTCGACGAAGTGCTTGAGCGTCACGCCCAAACCCTTCAGGATTCCTAGACCGTACATCGGCTTCTCCGTCGCATGCCAGACTGGGCAGGCTAACGATCGACTTCACCCAGAACGATATCAATAGACCCCAGGATCACGACCGAATCGGCCACCTTGCCGCCACGACACAGGTCGGCCAACGCTGTCAGGTTGATGAACGAGGGCGCCCGGACATGATAGCGCCACGGGTTGGCCGAGCCATCCGAAACCAGGTAGTAGCCGAGTTCGCCTTTGGGCGCCTCGACCCGGCCATAGGACTCGCCCGCCGGCACGCGCGGCTGGTAGTTGGGCTTCCCCGTCTGAACCTCGCCTCTAGGGATGTCCCGCACGACCTGCTGCAGGATGCGCAGGCTCTGGCGCATCTCATCGACCCGGATGGCGTAGCGGTCATACACATCACCGTGGTAGCGCACCGCCACATCGAAGTCGAGGCGATCGTAGATCGAGTAGGGCTCCGCCCGGCGGATGTCATACGGCACACCCGAGGCCCGCAAGAGCGGCCCCGTGGCTGAATAGGCGATGGCCTTGTCGGGCGGCAGCACCCCGATACCCATCCCGCGCGCCTGGATGATCTCGTTTCCCGTCAGGTACTTGTCGAGATCATCGATCTTGCGCGGCAGCCGGTCGTAAACCAGGTCCCGGATACGTTCCAGCACGCCTTCGGGCAGGTCGCGGGCAACGCCGCCGAAGCGGAAGTAGTTGCACATCATGCGCGAGCCCGAGACAGCCTCGAATACGTCGAGGATAAGCTCCCGCTCTTCGATGCAATACAAGACGGGCGTGAAGTAGGCGCCCAGGTCGTTCAGCAGGAAGCCGACCGCCAGCAGGTGATTGCAGATCCTGGTCAGCTCCGCCATCATCACGCGCAGATACTCGGCCCGCTCCGGGGGTTTGACGCCCAGGAGCTTCTCCACGGCCAGAGCGTAGCCGAAGTTGTTGCTCATCGAGCAGAAGTAGTCGAGGCGATCGGTGAAAGGCATGTTCATCAGGTAGGTATTGCGTTCGCCGATCTTCTCGTGGTTGCGGTGCAGATAGCCCATCACTGGCTTGAGGTCGACGATCGTCTCGCCCGACAGGGAGACAACCATCCGGAAGACTCCGTGGGTGGACGGGTGCTGCGGCCCCATGTTGACGATGATCTGCTCGGTCTCCAGGGAATCGCCCTTGCCATTCCCGTTCCCGCCAACGTGGCCGAGCGTCGCATACAGGGCCTTCTCCCCTTCCGGCGCCCAGCCGTCGATGGTGAAGTCCGAGGGATATTGGATGTTGTCCTGGTAGGGCAAGCGGTCCTCTGCCCGCCCCGCATGGCCTGCTGGCCAGCGGCTCTTGAACGGCTTGGCCTCGCCCTCGTAGTAGGGCTCGTGCCAATCCTTCTGAAGCGGATGCCCGGAGAAGCCCTCCCAGGTCAGGATCCGGCGCAGGTCGGGGTGTCCGGTGAAACGAATACCCATCAGGTCCCACGTTTCCCGCTCCTGCAGCTCCGCCCCTGGATAGACCGAGACCAAGGACGGCACGTCGGGAGTCTCCCGGGGCGTCTGGACTTTGAAGACAAGCGCCCCGCCGCCGGTGAGCCGGTAGGCGTGGTAGACCGCTTCCATCCTCCCCTCGGGGAGGTAGTCGACGCCGGTGACCGAGGAAAGCAGGCCGTACCCGGCATCATCCCGCATCGCCGTGGCAAACTCGACGAGCCGGTCGGGGGAGACGAGGTAGCCTTCGTACCCGGGCCGATCGTCCCGCCGGACTGCGGCGCCGAAGCGTTCCACGACCCTCTCTGCAGACAACTGCCCAATCTGAGTGCTCATTGCCCCTGACACCTCTTCCGACTCCCCCTCACCCCCACCCTCTCCCTCCGGGAGAGGGAGCGCGCCCTGCCTCTCCCGGCGGGAGAGGGTAGGGTCAGGGAGTGCTCCTCACAGTCTACCCGCCGCCTCCCTCCGGCCGAGGCGGCTTGCGGGGATCAATCACGTCCGGCCCCAGCAGGGGCATGGGGATCTCCTCTGAGGTTCCCCGGCGATACCAACGGACTGCCCTCAGGGACTCGCCTTGGATCTTCTGCTGAACCGTCATGAGTCCGTGGAGGAGCGCCTGCGGAGTTGGCGGACACCCCGGGACGTAAACGTCAACGGGGATGAACTTATCGACACCTGAGACGACGCTGTAGCCCTCCTTGAATGGCCCTCCGCCGCAGGCGCAAGCCCCCATGGCCAGGACATACTTGGGCTCAGGCATCTGGTTGTAGAGGCGGACGATCGAGGGAAGCATCTTCTTGGTCACGGTACCCGACACAATCATCAAGTCCACCTGCCGCGGGCTCGGGCGCATGATCTCCATGCCAAAGCGCGCCAGGTCGAAACGGCTGGCGGCTGTGCAGATCATCTCGATGGCGCAACAGGCCAGACCGAAGAACATCGGCCACACGGACGCCCGCCGGCCCCAGTTGTAGATCCTGTCGAGCGTGGTGACGCTGAGGCTTGCGCGCAGTTCTTCGGGGATCTCGTACTCAGGGCTGTTCAGTTCGTCACTCATCAAGCGAGAACCTCCCAGTGGCAGACCGGCCGGCATCCGGCGGGCACGCAAGCAGGCGGAGGGGGAGGCACGGTCCCGCGAAAAACCGGAAGCCGCACCCCGCGCGGCTTCCCCCCGACCCCCCATGGACTCAATGCCGTCCAAGAGACCCAGCCGCCCGCGGACCAGCCCCTTGGCCACTCACCTTCCCGACGGCCGCGGCGCCTTTCCCCGTCTCATCACCTGGGGCCAGATAGATATACGCTGCTCTGCGCCTCGTCGTGGTGAAAGGGACCCGCCGAACACGGCAATTATACCCGCCCGTATTGGTCTGTCAAGGTAAGCCGAATTTCTCAGAGGTCGTTTGACAAATTGACGCCCTCTAGGCTAGAATTCCCGCATGGATACGCACTCCGGCGTTCTCGACTCCCAACAGTGCCTCCTCGAGGTGCTTGAGCGCCGCGGCTCGGCTTCGGTCCGCGAGCTGGCCGAGGCGTTGGGGCTTTCCCAGGTCACCATACGCTACCATCTTCAGGCCCTACTCATTGAGGGGTACGTTGCGGAGCCCGAGCCTCGCCCCAAGCAAGGCCGAGGCCGCCCCGGAATGATCTACCGCCCTGCCCCCAGGGCCAACGAGCGCATGCCCCGCAACCTCGGCGAGCTATGCGCCAGCCTGCTGCGGGAGATGCAGCGGAGGCTCACTCGCTCGCAGTTCGAAGAGTCGTTGAGAAAGGCGGGGGCAGGAGTGGCCGCCTTGGCTCCACCTGCCGAGGGCAGCGGCTTGGCGGCGGACACTTCTCGAATCTTGCCTTTCCTGGCGGACAGAGGCTACCTGGCTACTGGCGACCGCGGCCCAGACAGTCTCCACCTGAGATTCGCCAATTGCCCCTATCACGAGCTGGCCCGGGAAGACCCTGTTCTGTGCTCTTTCGACCTGGGTCTGGTGGAGGCACTCACCCAGGCTCGAGTGGAGTTGCGCGCCCGGATTGCAGATAACGCCCCCGCCTGCCTTCTCGACATCCGACCATCGGCACCATTGGTCTGAAGGCCGGTCTGCGAGCTGCTTTGAGCCAAGGGACCAGCACCGGACGAGCGGCCGCCCACCTCGCCGCGGCATCAGGCTAGTCTGCTGCCACGACCTCGCTCCGCCCGGGAAACTAGCAGGGTGATGAAGAACGGCCTTGCCCGGAGAAGAGAACCGGATATGTGGTGATCGCGGGTTCCCTTCACGGCGCCTGCTCTCTGGGCAACCTGGGCCAGTGGCCATGATGCTGAGAGAGGCGTTCCCGCGGGGGCCCTGGCGAACCTACCGACAGCGCAACATCTGAGTTCGACAGCAGAACGATGGAGGCCGGCCGGCTGCCGAGGGCCTACCGTTGGCGCAGGAACGAGATCAGGGTGCCGAACGTGCCCACGACGAGCAGGCCGAGAATGGCCAACATTGCGGGGAAGCCACTCCCCCTGCTCGATGACCCGTAGGCAGGGAAGGTCGGCTGGAGCACCGGTGGAGGCGCCGTGAAGGTCGGGAGGCGGGTGGCGGCGGGCATCCCCAGGCTCGGGAATTGCGCCGCCAGCGTCGGGTCGATCGTGGCGGTCGCTCGGACGGTGGGTGTCGGCTGCGGTTCGACGACGCGCAGGGTGCTCGGACCGGTATCGAGCGTCACGTTGTAGGCGTATACCCAGCCGACGTTGCCAGGGACGCCCGGGTAGACGATCTGGATCCAGTCGCCGCCGGGAGAGCGTCCCAGTGCCTCGGCCCGTTGGCCTGGCACCAGAATCCCAATCAGTTCATAGCCGACGGCCGGGCCGCTGCGGACGTTTACCTGCGAGACCGCTAGGACGGTGGGGCCTGTACTCAGCGGGGTGACTGTGGGGACGGCGGTTTCCTGCAGGCGAGCGGCCGCCGCGCTTGGCGCTCCTGCCATCCAGGCCATCGCCAGCCCACCCACCAACAGCCATGCCAGCAGGCTCACCCGCGCCTTGCGGCCGTACTTCAAGTCCACGATGGGCCTCATCCGCCCTTTCTTCCCTCCGGAATGCCCTTCACCAACCTATCCTAGCCTCCCGGAACGGGCCCGCCGCTCAGGAGCCAAAGCAACAACCCTGTGCCGGATCTCGTCGATTGCGGTGATTCCATTGTCCTCGCGGCGAGGGCGGATTATACTACAGGGAGCGAGGGTTCAGCGGTGTTCTGCAGGTCGGAGGCGTGAGGGCGTATGGACCAACGAACATACCACGGACCGGTCACACCTGATGATCTCGCGAGGGCTCTGATCGCCGAGTTCGATCACGGGAACATGCGCGCCCAGCAGGTCGGCGAGGGGGAGAACCTGATGGTCCAGATCGCGAGCCGGGAATGGCGCTCCTCGGGCGGGGCGACCGCGCTTTCCGTCCAGCTCTCGGCGGTCGAGGATGGCGTCCTGGTCCAGATGGGCGAGCAGCAGTGGCTAGGAGTTGCCGCCAGTCTGGGGGCGACCGCCCTGGCCGCGTTGCGCAATCCCATGGCGCTCATCGGACGCCTGGATGATGTCGCTCAGGACATCGGTTCGCTGCAGCTTCGGGAACGCGTCTGGGCGACCATCGATGAAGTCGCTCGCGGTATGGGTGCCAGCCACGAGATCTCCGAGCGCCTGCGGCGCCTCACCTGCCCCTATTGCCAGACGGCCAATCCGGTAGGCGAGCCCCACTGTCTGGCCTGTGGCGCCCCGCTTGGGCCGGAACAGCCGACCGCCTGCCCCAAGTGCGGCTTCGTGTCACCACCCGGGACGGCCTTCTGCTCCAAGTGCGGCGCACAGCTCCAAGCCTAACCTGAGCGCCCGGGACCCGGCGGACCCTTCGTGGCTGCGCCGGCGTTGTCGCGCCTTCCCTCGAGCTGCGCCCTGACGGCAGCGACCGCGCCGCGCCACCGCTCGACTTCACCTCGGTTCCGCCCCTCGTCACCCAACGCGGCCAGTTGGTGCTTGCGAAACGCCAGATGCGTCATCGCCTGATGGAACCTGCCCAGCTGAAGGAAGCGGTCCACCTGGCCAGAGAGGAGAGCTTGCGCCCGCTCGGCGAAGCGCTTCCAGTAGGAGACTGCCACGGCATACTGCTGAGCGGTGATGGTGCCGGCATTGACCTCAAGGGCCAGTTCACGTACGAGCCATCCCCTCTCCTGCAGCGTCGCCCCGATCACGATGGCCAGAAGGACGAGCACGCCAATCCACTCGGCGAGCAGACCCAGCAGCGGGCCGATCAGCGACCCGGAAGCGACACCCGCCATGATGCTGCCGTTGTGGAGGGCATGGGCAGCCATCGCCAGCAGCAGACCCAGCAACGACCAGGCCACCTTCAGCCACGCTTGGCGGGAAGAGCGCGCCAGCGCCAGCCCAATCCCGGTCAGACTGGTGTAGAGGGCATGACTCAGGCCGAAGAGAAAGGATCGCAGGAAGATGACCATCATCATCGCCTGTAGGCCGCCCTCCCCTATGCTCCCGACGGTGGCAAGCACGTTCTCCACGGCAGCGAAACCGAAGCCCACCAGCGACCCATAGACGATTCCATCCAGGACACTGTCGAATTCTCTCCGGACCCACAAGAAGACCGCCAGGACGGCAGCCCCTTTGACAATCTCCTCTACAACGGGGGCCACCAAAGCTGTACGGACAGACTGGAGCGCCAGCCCCTCCCCCAGCACGAACTGCATGGGCACGTCAAGAACGAACTCGATGATCACCGACAGCACCGTCGCCGGCGCCGCTCCCCACAGGAAAGCTCCAAGCAGGAGAGGCCAGGGCTCCTTCTCGTAGCGATCGAACCACCAGACGATCAGAGCGTACATGACAACCGGGCCGACGCCGGCCACGAGGGCGACAAGGAGGCTGACCAGGATCATCGCCAAAGTATGCTCCTGAGGGAGAGGGCGCATTGGCGTGGGCCACGCCCGCGCTTGCTGTGGACCTTGGCATACTCCGTGGTCAAAGGCATTGGGGATTCAGCAGAGCAGCGGCAACGGAGTCGCACGCGGCCTCGATGTTTCGCCCGCCGAGCCATAGCGACCCACTCCAGGGCCCCGCCTCAGCTGCGGTGGTGAGGCATACTTGCCCGCTCGGGCTGAGTGCCCGGCACATCCAGCTTCCGCCTCGGCGAGGTTGGAAACGGGATTTGGGCTCCAAGAATCCGGCCAGGGATCCCCCGAGCGCCTAGCGCCACGGGCACACAATAAGAATGGTCCGGCCCTTGCTTCGCCCGGAGTCCAGGAAGACGCGCCCTTACCCGCAGTCTTCGCACCCCCTATCCACGTGATCAGGCAGAGACCTTCTCCCCCCGGGCCAAGGCCGCCCCCTTCTGCAAGGCGGCCAGATTCGCCTGGAGCATGTCCCTGTGGCGGGCGGGAATGTGCTTGTCAAGCGCCGCGCCGACGGCCTCCAGCGACAAGACCGGCAGCCGCTCCAGCAGCGCTCCGAGCAAGACGAGGTTCGCCAGCCGCCTGTCGCCCAAGCCTTCAGCCACCTCGATCGCGGGCACCAGCACGCAATCGATCTCCTTGCGGCTCGGCGCGCGATCGACGAGCGAGGTGTTGACGACCAGAACACCGCCCGGCTTGACCAGGGCCTCGTACTTGTCCAGCGACGGCAGATTCATGACGATGACCGCCCTGGGATTGCGCACGATGGGCGAGCCGATCTCATCGTCGCTCACGATGACGACACAGTGGGCCGTGCCGCCCCGCATCTCGGGCCCGTAGGACGGGATCCACGTCACGTGGCGGCCACAATCCAGCGCGGCATACGCCAGAAGCTGACCTGCGAAGAGAACGCCCTGGCCACCGAAGCCGGAGATGATGATCTCGGTCTGCATCCTGATTCCTACGCCTTCTTCTCTGCCAGTGCCGGGTGCACTTTGTAGTCCCCCAGGGGAAAGGCGGGGAGCATGTGTTCCTTGATCCAGTCCAACGCTTTCTCCGGCTTGATTCCCCAATTAGTCGGGCAGCTCGAAAGGAGCTCGACCATCGAGAAGCCCAGCCCTTGCCTCTGAGCCTCGAATGCCTGCCGGAGTGCCTTCTTGGCCTTACGGATGTTGGGCACATCGTGCAGACTTCGCCGGACGATGTAGGCCGCGCCATCCATCTGGGAGAGCACTTCGCACATGCGCAGCGGAAAGCCGTGGACCTCGACGTCTCGCCCCAAGGGAGTGGAGGTTGTCCTCTGGCCAGGCAGAGTCGTCGGGGCCATCTGGCCGCTGGTCATGCCGTAGATGGCATTGTTGATGAAGATGGTGGTGATATTCTCGCCGCGCCCGGCGACGTGCATGATCTCGGCCATGCCGATCGCCGCCAGGTCGCCATCGCCCTGATAGGTGAAGACGATTCTGTCGGGGCTCACTCGCTTCAACCCCGTCGCCATAGCCGGCGCCCTGCCGTGGGCCGCCTCGGCAAAATCGAAGTTGAAGTAGAAGTAGGCGAACACCGCACAGCCTACCGGGGCAAAGCCGACGGTGTCCTCCCTCACGCCCATCTCGTCGATGACCTCGGCGATGAGGCGATGGGCAACACCGTGGGTGCACCCCGGGCAGTAGTGCGTGTGAACAGGCGTCAGGGCCTCGGGACGAGTGTAGATCAACGACTCAACCATGCCTGCTTCCGTCACACCTCACCTCCCCCCTTAGATTCCCCCGACAACCTCGCCTGAACCTTGTGGATCTCCTCCAGGACCTCATCCGGGAGAGGCATCACACCCCCCATCCGGCCATAGAACGACACCGGCACCTTGCCCTGAACTGCCAGACGGACATCCTGGACCATTTGCCCGCCATTCATCTCGACAACCAGGATCGCCTTGACCTGTTCGGTCAGCTTCGCCACCCGTTGGTAGGGATAGGGATACAGAGAGATCGGGCGCAGCAGGCCGACCTTGATGCCTTCTTCGCGCGCGGCCTTGACCGCCGACTGCGACACCCGGCCCGCCGTTCCGAAGGCGACCACTGCGATGTCGGCGTCTTCCAGGTCGCTCTCGCGGAAGCGGACTTCATTGGCCTCGATCCGGGCCTGCTTCTCCATCAGCCTGAGGTTGAGCTTCTCTTCCACGACGGGGTCGATGTAGATCGAGGTGATGATATTGGGCTCGCGGTCCTTGGCCCCCGTCAGCGCCCAGACGGGCCGCTCGCTCGGCTTGCGGACAGGCCCCATTGGAGGTAGCTCAGCCGGCTCCATCATCTGCCCCAGGCTGCCGTCGGCCAAGACGATGGCGATGCAGCGGTACTTCTCAGCCAGGTCGAAGGCCAGGACCGTCAGGTCGATCATCTCCTGGACGGTGGCCGGGGCGAGCACGATCGGCCGGTAGTCGCCATGGCCGCCGCCCTTGACGATCTGGTTGTAATCTCCCTGCGAAGGGGCGATGTTGCCAAGACCGGGCCCACCGCGCATGATGTCCACGAGCACGACCGGCACCTCGGATCCGGCGATGTAGGAGAGACCCTCCTGCATCAGGCTCACGCCGGGGCTGGAAGACGAGCTCATCACCCGGACGCCAGCGCAGGCCGCGCCGTAGACCATGTTGATCGCCGCCACCTCGCTCTCGGCCTGTACGAAGACTCTGCCGAGCTCCGGCATGCGGGCCGCCATGTGCTCCAGCGCTTCGGTCTGGGGCGTGATCGGGTAGCCGAAGTACGCCTCGCATCCGGCCCGGATCGCCGCCTCAGCGAAGGCCACGTTTCCCTTCAGAAGCTCGAGTGGCACTGCATCCTCCCTGTCAGGCCGGCGCCGCGACCTTCTGGGCCGCCGGCACCCAACGGTAGACCGTGATGGCGGCGTCGGGGCAAATCACGGAGCAG
>CAZEMA010000042.1:2745-19663 GCA_964513155.1 uncultured Anaerolineaceae bacterium | reverse complement strand
CCCCAACCTTGGCCTTAGGAGTGCCCTGCTCTATCCTTTTGAGCTACTGGGGCGCCAGCATGGATTGTATCACGTCGGCATGTGCATCGGCCGGTGCGCCAGCGTCCTGCCTCACCCCGTTTGTCGAAAGACCACGTACTCGTCATTCTTGAAAACCTGCCGCCAGCCCGGGTCTGAGAGGATCTCGTTCTCCATTTGAATGTGCTCAGACGGAAGCACCAACAACTGTACCTCTCCTCCCAGTGTTGCCAGGAGGTCCTTCACGCACTGGAATCGTTGTGCGCTGACGCATGCTCCCATCTCGTCCATGATGGCCAGTTGGGTCCCATACTCTCCCGTCCACTCCGCCCCCCAGGGAGCGAAACCAGGCGTCCGACTCACGAGGAAGGGCAACCATTCGGCGACATCGTGCTCATTCCCAAGGTAGACATACACGCTGTCTTCCGGCGAATTCTCCTTGACCCATTGCGTCGTCTCCAGCAAGCCTGGCGATAAGGCCCATTCACTCCATTGAATGCCGCGGAATCCCAATCCTACGATCGGGAGCATCACAAGACCCAGGAACAGAAGGCCAGGAAGGGAGGCGGTGCCTGCCAGGGGCTTCCACCGGTCCGCGGGCACGATGCCTCGCGAGGCATCCACCAGCACCTCTGCGATCAGCAATCCGCACAGGAGAATCTCGAAACGTTCCGTTTGGCCCATGAAGAGAACCACGACCACAGTCCAGGCCGGCAGCAGCCATCGGCCCCTTCCGATAGCATAGGCGAATCCCACCAAGGCGAGCCCGGCAAGGGACATCGGCCACCAGGATTGTCCGAGATTCGCGTACCATCGGAGCATCCCTCTCAGGGTCCCGATGATGCCTCGGAGAGATCGCGGGAGCGAACCCATCGTGCCGTGGGTCACGCCCGCATTCAGCAAGACCTGGAATCCGTACCGGCTGAGAATCGGCGCCCACCAGACCGCCGAGCAGACCACAGCCACGGCCGCAATGATGCCGAGCACCTCGAAGTGGCGCCGGCGGGGTTTCCCCCGAGGATCCAGCACTGCCATGAGCGCAATCCCCGGGACAACGAAGGCTGCGTAGGCGAGGTGGGTCATGATCGTCAACGCGACGAAGATCCCGGCCAAGACGCTGAAGCCGAGCCATCTTCTGCTCTGCCCGAAGGCACGAAAGGCAAAGACCGCTGCCAGGATTGCGAACAGCAGGGCAATGCTCCGCACCATGCCCGAGGCCGTGGCATGGTAGGCATGGGTAGTTTCGGCACAGGCAACGATGATGGTCCCAAGGAGGGCCTTCATCCTGTCACCAGAGATGAGTCGGAACAGGACGTAAAGCGCGACCAGGGCCGCGACTGTTGCGAGCGGGGGCATCCACCGAAGGTAGGTGAACAACGGGATGCGGAGCGCACCCACGAAGAAAGCGGCAACATACAACGCCACCGGTGGAAATGCAAAGGGTATGCCCCCGGGGCCATAGTATGGGACCGCGGTGGGCATGGGGAAGGGCTGTCGGATGATCTCTTCCGTCATCAAGGAATAGAGCCCCGCGTACCCCAGGGGGAGATCCACGCGGATTGCGTTGTAAGCATACATGCCCGAAACGACGAGGAGAGAGGCAACTTCCAACCGAGGGAATGACAGTAACCACGCCGCTATTCGGTTTATGCCGCGCGACTGCGGGAGGGAGGAGTGTGCTGCTCTATCCATGGGGCATGAGGTGATCACGCGAGTGTGTATCTGCCACGATTATACTCAGCCGTTAGGGATCTGCTAGGCCCGTCTCCTCGGAATTATCAGATGGAAGTCGGTCGAGGGATCACGCAGGCGACAAGGGCGGGGAGTTGTGTCTGGAGAAGTGAGCGGAAACGCAGAAGAGTTCCTCGCCCCCTGATCAGTCTACTTCCACCTTTCATCAAGGCATAACGACGAAGGCGACATGACCTCCCGTCAGCATTGGATGAGGTAGGCC
Source organism: uncultured Anaerolineaceae bacterium (assembly GCA_964513155.1). Taxonomy (GTDB): domain Bacteria; phylum Chloroflexota; class Anaerolineae; order Anaerolineales; family E44-bin32; genus DATEAV01. The sequence goes on along the minus strand of CAZEMA010000042.1, from coordinate 17,691 downwards.
TCGACCTGCGTGCGCCGGCCGATGAGCCGGAGAGGCTTGAGCCGTTTGGCCTTGATCCCCTGCACCAGATCATAGGTCGCCCGACTGACAATCACCTGTCCGCCGCGGGCGGTCTCTTGGAGCCGTTTGGCAACGTTGACCGTGTCGCCCACGACGGTGTACTCCATCAGCTTCTCGGATCCGATCGTTCCCACCACGGCCTCACCTGAGTGCAGCCCGACCCCCAGGCCGAGGCCGGACATGTCGGGTGTTCGATTGCACAGGTCGCGGAAGAGCCGCTGCATCTCAATGGCCGTGTCAACGGCCCGTTGGGCGTCGTCGTCAGCCCCGACCGGCGCCCCATAGAACGCCATTAGACCGTCACCGAGGTACTTGTCGAAGGTGCCGTGGTGGGAGAAGATGACCTGGCTGAGGAGCGGGAAGACGCTATTGAGGGTCTCGACAACTTGGGGACCGGAGCGCTGTTCGGTATAGAGGGTGAAGCCACGGATGTCGGCGAACAGGACCGTGACCGGGCGGATCTCGCCGCCCAGATGCAGGTAGCGCTCGGGATCGGTCAGGATCGTCTGGGCCACGTCCTCGGCGACGTAGCGATTAAGCACCCGGTGCAGCAGCCGGTTACGCGACTCAAGCTCGTCGTGGAGGTACTTGATGCGCAGAAGCGAACGGACACGGGTCAGCAGGACAACGGAGTTGTAGGGTTTGGTGACGAAGTCGTCGGCGCCGGCCTCGATCGCCTTGAGCTTCTCTTCCTCTGTGTCCAGGGCAGTGACGATGACGACCGGAACGAAGCGGGTCTCGGGGGCGGACTTGAGCGCCCTGCACAGCGTCAGGCCGTCCATACGGGGCATCTGGACGTCGACCAGGGCAATATCCGGGGCGGTTTGGCGGGCGAGCTCGAGGGCCTCCTGTCCGTCGGGAGCCGTGACGACCTGGCAGCCTGAGGTGGCCAGGTAAGCCTGGAGCAAGTCCCGGTTGAGCCAGTCATCGTCGGCGACCAGGATTCTTGGTGGTCGGCCGAAGATGGCGGTCAGGTCCATGCGGCTGCGGCTCCAGTGACCGGCTCCTACCTAGGCAGCCAGTCATGGTCGCCCAGCGGACCCGGCTACGATCCCGGAGAGCCGGGGACGGACGCCGTTAGGCGACGGTCGGCAGAGCCTGAGCCCGATCCGACATTCCCTGCCCCCTTACGGGAGCCCTTGTCCCGCCGACCCATTTGTGCCCGGGGCGGTTCTTCCAGGCGGCTGCAGGGCTTGGCCAGAGGTCCTGCCATCCAGGGATTCTAGCATATTTGGCATCCTTGCCTGGGCGGGCCCGGGAAGAGGGAGAGGCGAGCCGGTCCTACCCGGCTAGGGCAAAGCTCAGGGATTTCGCAAGCCGCAGCGGAATGCTCATGAGGCTGAAAGCTAGGCGGAGCGCAGTGGCCGGCTTCTGGGCAACGGGGTGCACATCGCAGGCGCTCTCCGACTTCGGAAGTCCCCCGGACTTCCGAAGTCGGAGAGCGCGGCCGTCCCGCCACCCAGTGAGGGCACGGGCCCGAGCCCAGCGGATCGGGCGGCAGCCAGACCCTAGGGGCTGCGCGGGAGCCTCACGTAGCCGTCATGCCAGCGCCGGCTTCCCTCCGCGGGCGGTCTCGATCCAGCCCAGTAGCTGGCGCATAGCCTCGGTGATGCCGGCATAGTCCTGGCTGGCCATTCGTTCCTTGGTGATAAGCTTGCTGCCGATGCCGACGCACGCGACGCCCGCCTTGAACCAGGCCCGGATGCTCTCCTCTGTGGCATCGACGCCGCCCGTGGGCATGATCCGCGTCCAGGGCATCGGCCCGCGAACTGCCTCGACAAAGCCGGGCCCGCCGACCTCTTTGCCAGGAAAGATCTTGCAGATCTCCACCCCCAACTCCTCGGCTTGGGAGATCTCACTCACACTTCCGCACCCTGGGATGTACGCCACTTTGCGACGGTTGCAGACACGGGCGACGTCAGGATTGAGCACGGGACCGACGACAAATTCGGCTCCCGCCTGGATATAGAGGCTTGCAGTTCCCGCATCGACGACGGACCCCACCCCGAAGATTAGCCGGTCCTGGTCGGAGAATCGACGTGCCAGTTCCTCGAACACCCGGTTTGCCTGTTCCCCTCGATTCGTATACTCGACGCAGCGCGCCCCGCCGTCCAGGCAGGCCTGGAGGATATGGGCCGAGATCTCGACGTCTCGGTGATAGAAGACCGGGACCAGGCCGGTTTCGATCATGGTGTTCAACACGATCAAGCGGCTGTGCCTCGCCATCTTCCCGTCCTCCGGTGCTCTCGCAAGCGTTGAAGAACATCAACCCAAATAGGGAGGGTCAAACCCTTCCCGTTTGGCCTTCAGGCTTATTCAGCATTCTCTGTTTCCCCGCTTCACCGGCTCACTCGTCCCGATCGGTTGCCTCCCACCAGGGCTTCCACTTCAGATACTGAGACCAGGTTGAAGTCGCCGAAGATCGTGTGCTTGAGGGCGGAGGCGGCGACGGCGAACTCGAGCGCTCGCTGGTGGTCGTCACCGAATGTAAGCATGCCGTAGATCAATCCTGCGACGAAGCTGTCGCCTGCACCGACTCGATCAATGATGGGTGTGATCTCATAGGTTGGGCCCACAACGATCTGATCACCGCCATGCCACAGGATCCCGCTCCACGAGTTGTGGCTGGCAGAAAGGGATCCCCGGAGTGTGATGGCGATGAACCGGAGGCTGGGAAAGCGCTCCGAGAGCTTCTGGCAGACGATGCGGTACTTCGCGGGATCCAGCTTGCCGGAGGTCACGTCAGTGTCTGGGGCGCGAATCCCGAAGACCTTCTCGGCGTCCTCTTCATTTGCGATGGCCACATCGCAAAGGCCGACCAGATCCCCCATCACCTCCCCGGCCTGTTTGCCCCACTTCCAGAGCTTGGCTCGGTAGTTCATGTCACAAGACACCGTCAGGCCGAGTCGGCGGGCAGCCTGGATGGCTTCGCGGCACGCGGCTGCAGCGCTCTCGGAGACGGCCGGCGTGATGCCTGTCCAGTGAAACCAGGCAGCGCCCTCCAGGGCCGCCTCCCAGTCGATCACGCCGGGTTGCAGGGTGGCGAGAGAAGAGGCGGCGCGGTCGTAGATGACCTTGCTGCTGCGATGGACCGCCCCGTGCTCGAGGAAGTAGATCCCTAGTCGGTCGCCACCGCGGACGATATACCTGGTCCCAACGTTGTACTGGCGAAGGAAATGGATGCAGGCCTCACCGATGTCGTTGGCGGGGATGCGGGTGACGAATTCGGTCTCCATCCCGAAGTTGGCTAGCGAGGCCGCTACGTTCGCTTCCCCTCCCCCATAGCTCACATCAAAGCTGTCTGCCTGAGCGAAACGCAGGTGGTCTGGAGGCGACAGCCTCATCATGATTTCCCCGAAGGTGACAACCTTCCGCCCTTTGCCATTCATTCTCGTTCCCTCGGCTGTGCTGAGGCTCGCAGAAGGACTCAAATGATTGCCCGGAGGTCAGGGGCGCGGCACCAAAACCGTGTCCGCCGTGATCATCCCTGACCTCAGGATGAGAACCAAGGTCCGGTTGACCCCCACAGGAGGATTCGGTCACCTCCTGTGGGGGTGCCTTTCTGGTCAGCCAGAAGAGCCAGTGGGCTCTTCCCTGACGGGCCAGGTGTCTGGGCCAGGCTAGAAGGTGCCTTCCGGGTTGTAGAAGCGGGCCACGTTCTCAATCGTGATCAGCGGCGAGGGTAGATATGTGTCCCTCTCCGCCGTGACCGCCCCGGCCAGGATAGCCATCAGGCGGTGGAAGGCGGCACGGCCGATCTGGTCCGAGCTGTTCAGGCCGGTGGCAGCGTAGTTGGTGCCGTTCATGATGGCTACCAGCGCGGCCGTCTCACCGTCGACACCGACGAGGAACATCTCATCCGACCGGCCAGCATCGGCGATTGCCGTCTGGGCGCCCAGGCACATCGAGTCGTTCTCGCAGAAGACGGCGTCGATGTGGGGATTGGCCGCCAGCATGTCTTCCATCATGGTCATGCCGCCGTCCGAGCTCCAGCCGCCCCAGTCCGGTGCTGTGATCACCGTGATGCCGGGGTAGGTGTCAACGACGCTGTGCATGCCGTTTGTGCGATTGAGCCCGATCGAGTTGTCCTCCGGGCCGCCCCGGAGCACGACCACGATGCCCTCCCCCCCTAGCCGGTCAGCGATGTACTGACCGTCCTGGGCTCCGATGACGAAGTTCTGCGGGCCAACGTAGGACGTGTAGGCTTCCCCGCCCACCCCAAACTGCCGGTCGACGAGAACGCTGGGGATCCCGGCCGCGGCAAGGGCATCCAGGGCCGCCGGTGCCTGCTCGAGCCATGCACCCGAGATGATGACCCCATCGACGCCCTGTGCGATTAGATCCTCGATGTCTGACTGGAACTTGGCTGCGTCGCCGTTGGCATCGGTGGAGACCACCGTGATGTTGGAGTAGAAGGCTGCCTCCGCCAACACGGCATTGTTCATGCCGATGAAGTACGGGCAGCACTGGGAGAAATTGGCCATCCCGATCTTGAAGGTGCGCGCTCCTGCTTCAGGCGCAGTCGTTGGGGCAGCCTGTCCGCAGGCCCCAAGCGCCACCGCCAGTATCACGACGATGGTCAGCGTGAGATTGCGTTTCATCGAAGAATCCTCCTCTTCACTCAGTTCTGGATAGATCGGCTTGGGATGGGACGGATGACGGCTCTTCTCCTCACCTCCTTCCGCCTGGTCTGGACCAAGGCTGGCCGGTGGCCGGCCGGCTTGCTGGCTATCGCTGCTTGCGTCGCGCCAGGACCGCGACCAGGATGATCAGCCCCTTAAAGATCTGTTGGTAGTATGACTGGACGTTGAACAGGTTGAGCAAGTTGTCGATCATGCCGAGCGACACAACCCCGGCCAGGGTGCCGAAAGTGCTTCCACCCCCGCCGCCCAAGATGGCGCCCCCGATGACGCAGGCGGCGATGGCATCCAACTCGAAGCCCGACCCCAGGCTCGGCTGAGCGATGCCGAGGCGTGAGGCCAGGATCACGCCCGCCAGGGCGGAGAAGAGGCCGGAGATCATATAGGCTAGGAAGATGTGCCAGCTGACGCTAATGCCTGCCAGGCGGACTGCCTCCTCGTTGCCACCGATGGCCACGATCGCCCGCCCGGCTTTGGCCCGATTGAGGAAAAACCAGACGACCGGATAGCAGGCAAGCATGATGAGGCCCGACACGGGAAACGGCCCGATGAAGCCTCCGCCAAGGACGGCACGAAACGCCGGGTCGGTGGGGGTGATCGGGATGTCGGAGTAGACGTAGACCAGCCCGCGGTAGGCTCCCCATGTCGCCAACGTGACGATGAAAGGCTGGAGCTTGAAGCGAGCAATGAAGAAGCCGTTGACCGCTCCGGCCGCCAAGCCCACGACCAGGCAGATCAGGATGGCAAACGTTAGGGGCATCCCCTGCTTCGACATGCCCGCAACCATGATCCCGGCCAGCGCCACCACGCAGCCAACTGAGAGGTCGATGCCGCCGGTGAGAATCACCACCAGCATGCCCAGGCTGAGAAGACCGTTGGTCACGGCCTGCCGCAGCAGGTTGCTCAAGTTGCGCTGGGTGAAGAAGACATCCGACACCGTGGCGGTGATGAGCAGCAGCACCACGAAGGCTGCGATGAAGGCGTAGTCCACCCATCGGCGTCTGGGTCGAGGCCCCGCCTTGCCGAGCAGCAAAGTCCGCAGGCCTCCTCCAGCCTTGACCGGAGTGGATGGCGTCGGTGCAGAACCACTGGTCATTGACTCACCCCTGCGGCCGAGGCCAGCAGTTTCTCCTCGCTGGCCTCGGCCCGCGTGAACTCTCCCACCAAACGACCTTCCCGCATCACCAAGGCCCGGTCACTCATTCCCAGGATCTCCGGCAGCTCGGACGAGATCAGCAGGATGCCCATCCCGCCGGCCGCCAGATCGCTGATGATCTGATAGATCTCGACCTTGGTGGCCACATCGACCCCTCGGGTGGGCTCGTCGAGGATCAGCACTCTGGCCTGGGTCATCAGCCACTTCGCCAGCACAAGTTTCTGCTGGTTCCCGCCGCTCAGCTGGCGGGCCAACCGGTCGAGCAGCGGCGGGCGAATGTCCAGCTCCTGCACCTTCTGCTGCACCTTGGCCTCTTGCGCGCGGCGATCGATGATGCCCCACCGGCTCAGGCTCTCAAACGAGGCCATGCTGGCGTTGTCCCGAATCGTGCAGATCAGCACCAAGCCGTCGCGCTTCCGGTCCTCGGTCAGTAGGGCGATGCCCTCCCTCACTGCCTCGTGGGGTGACCTGGGACGAATCGATTTCCCACCGAGGCGGACCTCCCCGGCATCGAACGGCTCAGCGCCAAAGACGCAGCGCGCCACCTGCGTCCGCCCGCTCCCCACCAGGCCGAACATGCCCACGACCTCGCCCCGCCTCATCGAGAACGAGATGTCTGAGAAAGCCCCCTCCTTGGCCAGGTCCTTGACCTCCAGAGCAACATCCGCTCCAGGAGCAAGTCGGGTGGGGAAGATCTCGCCCAGCGCTCGGCCGACCATCATCTTGATGAGCAGGTTCTGATCGGCCTCCTGAGGCTGCACCGTGCCGGCCAATTGGCCATCCTTGAGGACTGTGATCCGGTCGGCGATCTCGAACACCTCATCCAGACGGTGCGAGATGTAGAGGATGAGGGTCCCCTCTTGCTTGAGGCGACGCACCAGGGCGAACAGGCGGTTCAGTTCCTCCTGAGAGAGGACGGCCGACGGCTCATCGAGGATCAGGATCCGAGGCCGCTCTGCCACCGCCTTGGCAATCTCCACCATCTGCTGGTGGGAGACGCTCAGGCGGCGAACAAGCTTGCGCATGTCGATCCCCACAAAACCGATTGAGGCAAGGATCTCCTCGGCCCGGCGATAGGCCGTCGGCCAGTCCACGAGCCCAGGCAGCCGACCCGTCGGCATCTGGCCCATCAAGATGTTCTCGGCCACGGTCAGGTGCGGAACCAGGCTGAACTCCTGATAGACGGCGAAGATTCCCAGACGACGCGCCCGAAGCGGCGTGCTGAGCTCGGCGGGCTTGCCATCCAGAAGGATCTCTCCGGCGTCGCGCTGGAGCGCCCCCGAGAGGATCTTGACCAGGGTGGATTTGCCGGCACCGTTCTCGCCAGAAATGGCATGGACCTCACCCATCGAGGCCGAGAAGTCCACCGACCGCAAGGCCTGGGTGCCATCGAAACTCTTGCTGATCCCGCGCATTTGCAGGAAGTCGGAGCCCGGCATGGAGCGTCTGCCTCCCTACCTTCAATCGAAAACGTTCAAGGCGTTGTGCACGAAGATGATCTTTTGCTCGGTCATTTCATCGAGGGTGTCCAGGATGCCCTCGCGGCCATGTCCGCTCATCTTGATCCCGCCGAACGGCAGCGTCTCCACCCTTAGGGCGGAGGACCAGTTGACGATCACCCCGCCCGCCTCCAGCCGGTAGGCGATGTCGAAGGCTCTGGAAATGTCGTTGGTGAAGACTGCTGCCTGCAGGCCATACGGCGTGTCGTTCGCCATGCGGATGGCCTCATCCACGTCCTTGAAGGCCACCAGAGGCACGACAGGTCCAAAGGTTTCCTCTCGGAAGAGCTCAACCTCAGGCGGAATGCCCGTCAGGACCGTAGGCTCGATGAAGGCGTTGCGTCTGTGACCCCCCGCCGTCAGCCTGGCACCCTTCTGGATCGCGTCCTTGATGACGCGCTCCACCTGGATGGCCGCTTGCTCGTTGATCAGCGGCCCCACGTCCGTGTCCTCCAGCAGTTGGTCGCCGACCTTGAGGCCCTTCGCGGCTTTGGTCAAGATGTCGGCAAACCTGTCGTAGATGTCGGCCTGCACGAACACGCGCTTGACCGCGCAGCAGATCTGGCCGTTGCCGCGCGCCAGCCGCCCGAGGATCACCGCGTTGGCTGCCTTCTCCAGATCGGCATCGGCGCAGATGATCATGGCGTCATTGCCGCCCAGTTCCATATGGACCTTCTTGAGGGTCTGGGCCGCCAGCGTTGCGATCCGGATTCCGACAGCGGTGCTACCCGTCACAGTCACCAATTGGATCCCCGGAGCTCCGGCCAGGAAGTCGCCGATCGTTGCCCCGGGGCCGGTGATCACCTGATGGGCACCCTGCGGTGCCCCGGCCTTCTCAATCAGTTCCGCGATCTTGAGCAGCGTCAGGGGACAGTCGCTGGGGGGCTTAACGATCACGGCGTTCCCCGCGGCTAGCGCAGGCGCGGCCTTGTGGGAGTACAACTCGACGGGGTAGTTGAAGGGGACGATGGCTGCCACAACTCCCAGCGACTGACGAATGGTGATGGCAAGGTTGCGCTCCTGCCCCGGGGCAGCATCCATCGGGACCACACGACCAAGGATGCGCTTGGCCTCCTCCGCAAACCCGCGGAAGATGCGGATCGTGGCGCCGATCTCTTCGCGTGTTTGGCGGATCGGTTTGCCGTTCTCCTGGGCTAAGAGTCTGCTCAGCGACTCCTTCATGTCTTCCATCGCCTGCGCGATCCGGAGGAGCAGCTCGGAGCGCTTGTACGCGGGCATCCGCCGCATGGCCTCCTTCGCGTGTTGAGCCGCCTCCAGCGCTTTCTTGGCATCGTCCAGAGTGGCCTGCGGCACCTTGTCAATGACCTCCCCCGTGCCGGGATTGCGTATCTCCCGCCATTTTCCGTCTGATGACTCCACCCACTGGCTGTCAATCAGCATCTTCATGGCCTGTCCTCCTGAACGCGGCGGAGCCCCGTACCCCCGGATGAAGATCGCTCCACTTTGTGCTGATCAGCTCTCTGAGCATGATCTCAAAGACCCGCGGCTTCCCTGCAGACGACCAGCCTCGGCCCCTTGAGTGGCCAGGCTCACCTAGGCCGGCGGTGGGACGTACCCCAGCTCGTTCGAGATCGACCTGCAGGTATCCTGGAGAACTGTCGCCAGCTGCGGCAGCCTCTCTGGGGTCATCGTGATGGTCCAGCCAGAGATGCTGACTGCCCCGGCGAGCCTGCCGGCGTGATCGAACAAGGGCACTCCGATACAGCGGATGCCCACCTCGTTTTCTTCGTCATCGACTGCATAGCCCCGCTTGCGGATCTCTTCCAGGTGGCTGCGGAAAAGACTCGGATCCGTTATGGTGTTCTTCGTCAGTGAAGGGAACTGCATCCCATTGAGGATTTCATCGTGGTCTTCCTGCGGCAAGTGCGCCAACATCGACTTGCCGACGGCGGTGCTGTGCAGCCAGCCGCGGGTACCGATTCGAGAGCGCATCCTCATCGCCTGGAAGTTATCGACTTTGTCGATGTAGACGATCTGCCTGCCTTCGATCACGGCCAGGTGCGTTGTTTCATTGGTGACTGCAGTGAGTTGTTCCATGTGAGGGTGGGCGATGCGGCGAAGCTGCGTCCGATCCAGCACCCGGGAGGCCACCCAGGCGAACTTGAGCGTCAGCTGGTAGCGAGCGTCCTCGGGTTGCTGCTGGACGTATCCAAGCTCCTTCAGGGTGGCCAGGAATCGGTAGGCCGTGGCCGGCACTAGGTCGAGGTCGCGAGCCAGGGTTCGCACGGAAACCCAGTCTTCGTGCTCGGCAAGGTACTCGACGATGGCAAAAGCCCGTACTACGGAGGCGTTCGGGGATTGTTTCATTGAAAGAAACAGTGTTTTGTTTCCGCAAACAAGCATACGACGGATCTCAAGGGCTGTCAATCCCCTGTGCAGGTTCAGGACACGTGAGACAGTGGAGCGACTACGAGGAGAGACGCGGCAACGCGGGGGTGACATGATCTGCCTCTCTGCCTGAACCGGTGTTGCGCAACGGCATGGCCCACACGGAATGATGGACCCGGCAGCATGTGGCCGGTCCCCCCGAATCGCGAGGGTTCAAGCTGGTCGGCCCAGTCGCGAGGGCCACCTCGTGGTGGTCTTGAGGCATGACAGCCGAAGGAGGTCCAGGACTAGACCCCGGTGGGGGGCAGTTTCCACATGACGCTTGTCGCCCAGGCGAGGACAGATGCCACTTCGTCCCGTCCCGAACGGCCAGTAGATTAGAGGAACCCCAGCGGGCTTGGGAGGCCTGAGAAGGCTATGCCGCATGGAGCGCTGCACTCGCTGACCCTCTTCCAAGGGCTGGCGCCCGAGGATATTGACCTGCTTGCAGGAGCGTTTCGGCGCGATGAGTACTCGGCCCGCAAGGTGATCTTCGCCCAGGGCGACCCGGCGGGAAGGCTGTATGTCTTGATTTCGGGGCGCGTGGCAATCCTCTTCAAGCCCTATGATGGCGACACCCTGCCCGTGGCGGACATCGGTCCGGGGGGTGTCTTTGGCTGGTCCGCGGCGCTCGGCCGTCCGACCTACACCTCGTGCGCCGTAGTGGTCGAGGAGTGCGAGGCCATCAGCATCTCGGGCGAGGAGCTGCGACGCCTGTGCACGTCTCACCCGCAGACCGGAGTGGTCATCCTGGAGCGCCTGGCGGGGGTGATTGCCGAGCGGCTGAACAGCACCCACACCAAGGTTGTGGAAATGCTGCAGCAGGGGATAGGCCAGAAGGCGGGCAAATGAGAGTCGGAGATGTCTGAGTCGACACACAATCATGATACCGAAGCCAGCCCCCAGGAACGGATGCGGGCGCTGCTCGAGGTGATCAGCTCCTACATTGAACACTACCATGGCGGTTGGGTGAAGATGGCGGAGTTTGATGGCAAGGTTCTGAAGGTCAAGATGGGGGGTGCCTGCGAGGGTTGTCCGCTCTCACCTTCTACCCTGCACGGTTGGGTGGCAGGGACTGTCCGGCAGTTCTTCCCGGAGGTCGAGCGCGTCGAGGAGGTCTGACGGGGAAGGTTGCCCCGGTCGCCGAGATGACCACCGCCGGGCAGTAGCGCACACCGCTCGGCGGTTTCGTTTGCGACTGCACCGTTGGGGCAGGGGCCTCTTCAGCCGCCTTCTCAGTGTGGCGGGACGACGCGGGGCAATCCGTCAGAGGCTGGCCTCGCTCGGGGTGGGGCTAGGCGGTGTCGACCTCGAAAACGGTCACGGGCACCGGGCACTGGCTGCGGAAGGTCTCTGCATCGGCCTTTGTCCCAATCACACCAGCGCCGTAGTGCATGGGGACCGCCATCTTGGGTTGGATCGCCCCCGCCGCCTGGGCCGCCTCTTCGGCGGTCATGGTGTACTTGCCCCCGACCGGGAGCAGGGCGAGGTCACAGGCCAGGCCGGTCATTTCGGGAATGTGGTCGGTGTCCCCGGCGAAGTAGAGACGCTCGCCCGCCACGGTCACGACAAAGCCGATGCCGTTGGCCTCGCGGGGATGAAACGGCTTGTCAAGGTTGTAGGCGGGCACTGCCTCGATGCGCACGCCGGCGACGGTGGTCTCTTGTCCGGGGATCAGGACGGTCACCGGACGCTTGATCTTGGCCGCGGCTGAGGGATTGGCCACGACCACCGTGCCTGGGCGGCGGATTCGCTTGATGTCTTCCTGAGAGCAGTGATCGAAGTGATCGTGGCTGACCAGGATCAGATCGGCGGCAGGGCTGCCCTCGGGCAGGTGCAAGGGGTCGAGGTAGATCACCGGCGGCCCATCCAGCCGGAAGGAATCATGGACATACCAGTGAAGCTTGTCGAGCAGCGCGGGGCGAGCCACGGGTCACCTCCTCGTTGGCGGCTCCCGGAGCTTCAAATGCTCCGTGAGCCTTGTCGTTAGGAAGGCGTCAACGGCGGCGAGGGCTTCGGCCTCGTCGTCATATTGGGAAACGACCAGACACGGCGAGTCGTTCCCGGTAAGCATCTTGGATACGATCGCTCCCCGGCGGTAGCAGCACAGCACCGGCTTCTGTAAGCTCAAGGCGTAAGCAATCTCGTAGCCGACGCCGTGCGATGGGGTGCTGACCTCCGCGATGAGCCCGTCGCAACCCTGGATCCATGCAATGTCTCGCTGATAGACCTCGGCCGGGATGACCACCTGTTCCAGGTCCATCACGCCGGGGTGTGCCAGGTGCGCGGTGGGAACCTCATGGCCGGAGGCAAGCAGGTGGTCAACGATGGCGGCGTAGACCTTCTGGTCTTTGCGGCCACCGGTCAGGGAGCAGGAGAAGTACAGGTTCATGAACGACGGCTCCGGTGATGATGCCACGCTGGGTCGGGGCCTCCGGACGACGTGGAGTGGTTGGCGGGCCGGGCCCTTGACGACCCATCGTGGGCATGATACCATGACTGCCGTGCAGGACGCAGTCTGAGTACGGGACGACATTTCAACCGCCCGGGCAGAGGTCCAGGCGGTTTTGCGTTAGCCCGTCGGAGTGCGGCCGAGCAAGACACTGCCACAGGAGGCAAGCACGACAATGTCCGAGAGAATTCGAGGCACGGTGAAGTGGTTCAATGCGGTGAAGGGATACGGGTTCATCGGCCGCGAGGAGGGGGAGGACGTCTTCGTCCACTTCTCGTCCATCCAGATGGAAGGATATCGCAAGCTGGAGGAAGGGCAGCAGGTCGAGTTCAGCGTAGAGGCTGGCCCGAAAGGTTTGCAGGCTGCCAACGTAACCGTAGTCTAATCGCCAATGTCAACTGTCCGGCGCCCCGCTTCTTGCGGGGCGCCTTGCCTTTCCCCACTTGAAGGGCGCCGGCAGCGGAGGACGTCCCGCCCCGGGCGTCCACATGACCACTAGCTTGGCCTCGGGCAGAAGGTGATATCGCCGACTGGCGACTCATGCTATGATGCGGCCGGGAGGGGACGATGGAAAGACGCAATCCGCTTCGCTTTCTTCAGGTTGAGGTCTCCCGCCTGCGCGATGAGAACCGGGATCTCAAGGAGGAGTTGGCGGTCCTGCGCTCCTCCGTCCGGGCCTTGAGCGCTCTGCAAGACATCCTGCAACACCTCACCCCCGATGCCGATGTGATGAAGCTCCTCGACGACCTACTGGTCTCGGCGCTGGCCGTCGTGGACGCTGAAGGCGGTTCCCTGCTCCTGACAGACGATGACACGGGGGAACTGGTCTTCGCCGTTGTGCACGGTGAGGCCCGCCAGCGCCTGACCGGGTTCCGCTTGCCGAAGGGGGTGGGGATCGCGGGGTGGGTGGCGACCAGCAAGCAGGCGCAGGTTGTGCGGGATGTCCACATGGACGCGCACTTCTCCCCTGAGGTGGATGAGACCATTGGCTTTCACACCTACTCGCTGGCGTGCGTGCCTCTGATCGAGGGAGATCGCGTGCTGGGCGTGATCGAAGCCCTGAACAAGTCTTCGGGGGGCGAGTTCACGGAGCAAGACCAGGATCTGCTCAGGGTGGTTGCGCAGCTGGCGGCGATTGCCATCGTCCGAGCCGAAGCCTACCCGGAGCAGACCACCAACAAGTAAGGCTGTCAAAGGTATGGGGAAACCCGGTGTCTAGGGATCGCCGACACCGGGTTTCTGCTTGTTTACGTCTGGCGGCGGGCTGCTGGCTTACGCCCGCAGGTGGGCCTGGAGTGTCTCCTCCAGACGCTTGACGATCCGGGTGCGAACCTGGGCAACTTCCTCGTCGGTCAACGTCCGGTCAGGTGCCTGATAGGTGAGTGAGTAGGCCAGGCTCTTCATGCCTGGGCCGATCTGCTCCCCCCGATACAGGTCGAAGAGTCGCACATCCTGCAGCAGCGTCCCGCCGGCCTGCCGGATCAGGGATTCGACCTGCTTGGCCGGGATGCCCTCTTCGACGACGACTGCGAGATCCTCAAGGACCGGAGGGAAGGAAGGCACAGGTCGGATCGCTTGGCTGGCAGGGGTGGAGATCAGCAGAGCCTCCAGGTCCAACTCCGCGGCGAGCAGGGGTGCGGCCGGGAGGTCGTACCGCTGGCGGACGAGCGGATGGACCTCTCCCAGCACGCCGAGTGACTGATCCCCGGCGTACACCCGGGCACACTTGCCGGGATGGAAGGTCGGATGTTCGGCTGGCTCGAAGCGGATAGCCTCGAGGGCCCCGAGCAAGGAGCTGATGATGCCCTTGAGGTCGTAGAAGTCCATTGAGCCGCTGTCCCTGCCCTGCCAGGCCGACAGGTAGCGCGCGCCGCTGAGGACAATGGCCAGGCGGCGCGGCTCATCAGGTAGGGAACCCAACTCTGAGGCCAGGAAGACAGGGCCGATCTCGAAGACGGCGATTCGTTCGCGCACACGAGCGTTCTTCTCGACGACCTCCAGGACACTGGCCAGCAGGCTGTGCCGCAGGACGATGCGATCGCTGGCGATCGGGTTGGCCAGCCGGATATAGGGCATCTCGTCCGGGGGCACGCCTGGCGACAGGCGGCGAGCCTCCCGCTCGGGCGAGGTCAGCCGGTAGGTGATGACCTCCTGGAGGCCTAACCGGACGAGGTGGTCGCGAACGCGGTCCTCGGCCTCCAGTGATGGATTGCCATGCTGTGGAGGCAGGCGGTCAGCAATCTGGGTCTCGGGGATTCGCTCGTAGCCGTAGACGCGGGCGATCTCCTCCATCACGTCAGCTTTGCCGGTCACTCCCTCGCCGATGTCGAGGCGGTGATCGGGGGCTGTTGCCCGGATGGTCTTGCCTGAAACCTGGATGGCGAACTCCAAGCGGCGCAAGATACCGACGACCTCCTCAGCCTCGGGGCGGATGCCCAGCCAACGGGCAACGTCGTCAAGGGTGATCTCAACCGTGGGCGCCACTGGCCGGAGGGGGTATTCGTCCACCAGACCCTCGGCGATCGTGCCTCCGGCCAACTGACGCATCATTGCCAGCCCGCGGCGCACACCGCGCTCGGCCATGGCGGGATGGACGCCGCGCGAGAAGCGATAGGAGGCCTCGGAGAGCAGCTTCTGAGCGGCAACGGTACGGCGGATGTTGATGAAGTTCCAGGCCGCGCCCTCCAGCAGGACGTTGGTCGTCTTCTCGCCGACCTCGGTCTCGGCGCCGCCCATGACGCCGGCGATCGA
>CAZEMA010000042.1:0-2645 GCA_964513155.1 uncultured Anaerolineaceae bacterium | reverse complement strand
TCGGAGATCCCCAACTCCTTCTCGGAGCAGGCCATCGAGGAGGACTCGACGCCACGGATCTTGGTCTTCTTGAGCGTCATCACCTCCCAGCCGGGCTTATGCCCGTCATAGAGGCGGGCATCTTCGCGGGCGTAGGCGACCTTGAGTGGCCGGGCCAAGGCTCCCTGTCCCTTGAAGGGAAACAGATTGGGGGCGCCGGTCAGGACGATGTGCTCGCCCTGGCCGTCGTCCAGGCGGCACAGGACCAGACGATCGGCGGCAGGGTGCGGCATAACCTCCAGCACCGTCCCCACCACGAACTTGTCGGGGTCCCAGGCCAGGCCGCTGATCTTGGTCTCGTGCCGGAGGTGACCGCCTGCGCGGCCCTCGATCTTGCCTCGGGGGAGCGGCAAGCCGATGTAGCCGATCTCTTCGACCTCGAGGCCCGCGAGCGTCAGCCGCTTGGCGAGCTCCTCGATCGGTATCTCGATGGCGACGAAGTCTCTAAGCCAGGAAAGCGGGATCTTCATGATCTACCCTCGGGTGTCCTCGGGATCTCAAGACCTCTGGCCGGGTGCGGCGGACGCCTCCGGCGGCGTGGTGCTATGGCCGCCAGGGGCCTCACCTCCTCCGGCCGCCCCCCAGCGATTGCTGACCTTCCTCAAATCAGCGTTCACCTTGCGCAGGGCCTCCAGGAGTTCCGAGTGCACCTTCTCCTGGACCTCACCGCTCTGGACGCGGGCTTGCAGACCCTTGGCTTCGGCCCGGAGGCGCTGGCCGGCCGGGGTTTCAGCGAGCTCTTTCGATATCTGGCTCAGCGCGGCGACCAGTTCCGCCAGCCCGGCCTCGACGTCGGTCTGGGCCTTCTTACGTTCTTCCCTCTCCCATGCGGTTCGGAGCACTTCCTTCAGATTTGCTCCCAGATTGCGCAATTCCTCTTTCAGGTCGTCTGTCGTCTGCGGGCTGTTGTCCATGTCTCACTCCGATCTGGCAGGCTGCTGAAGAAGACCAACGCAAGGAAAGAAGCATATCTCCTTCAGGGTTGGGATTTCCAGCATGCTCCTAGAACTGCTCGAGGAAGCGCAGGTCGTTGGCCCAGAAGTAGCGAATATCCTCGATGCCACACTTGAGCATGGCCATGCGCTCAGGACCCATGCCGAAGGCGAACCCCGAGAACTCGAGAGGATCGTAGCCACCGTTGACCAAGACGACCGGATGGACCATCCCGGAGCCGAGCACCTCCAGCCAGCCGGTTTCCTTGCAGACCGGGCAGCCCTCGCCTCCGCAGAGGAAGCATTCGACGTCCATCTCCGCCGAGGGCTCGGTGAAAGGGAAGTGGCCGGCGCGGAAGCGCGTACTGACGTGTTGCCCATACAAGCGGCGCGCAAAGGCGGTGAGGGTGCCCTTGAGGTCAGCGAAAGTGATATGCCGTCCGACCGCCAGACCCTCGACCTGGTTGAACTGTATCTCGGCCCGGGCGGTGATCTGCTCGTAGCGGTAGCACATCCCGGGCAAGACGACACGGATCGGCTCCGGTGCCCGCTCCTGCATCACGTGGATCTGGCCCGGGGAGGTGTGGGTTCGGAGCAGAATGCCGGGCTCCGTCGTGTGGAAGGTGTCCCACATATCCCGGGCAGGGTGATGTGGGGGCATGTTCAAGAGGCCGAAGTTGTAGTCGTCTGTCTCCACCTCTCGGGACTGGTAGACCTGGAAGCCCATCTCTGCCCAGATCGCCAGGATCCGCCGCAGTGTCTGCGTGGCTGGGTGGAGCCGGCCGAGGGGCAAGGGGCGGCCGGGAAGGGTCACGTCGAGACGCTCCTCCAACAGTGAGCGTTGCAGGGCGGCCGCGCGCAAGGCCTCCACTCGAGCCTCGTAGGCGGCCTCGAGTGCAGCTTTGACCTCGTTGGCGCGGCGACCCACCGCAGGGCGTTCCTCCTTGGGAAGGTTGCGCAGCCCGTCAAGGACCAGAGAGAGTTCCCCCGACCGGCCGAGATGCCGGACTCTCCAGGTCTGCAGATCCGCCTCCTGCTTCGTCGCCTCCAGATCTGCCAGCGCCACCTGCTCGATCTTGTCCAGACGATCTAGCATAGGACCTCCTCACCCAGCTCTCCCCCGGAAGGAACCCTCACCGTGCCCTCTCCCATGGGGGAAGGGGATTAAGGAAAACTCCCGCCCTTCAAAGGGACGGGAGAGGAACCCGCGGTACCACCCTTCTTGGCCCCATAGGGCCCACTTGGCGCCGACGGCCGCTTCGCGGCGATCGACTCCCCTGCGCTAACGGTGGGGATCCGGCCCGGACTACTGGCCCATGCAGGGCGTTCCCCCGGGCGGCTCGGGAGGGAACTTCAACGGGATTCGGTCGAGCCGGGGTTCCAGTCATCCCCCGGCCTCCCTGGCGACGTCCCCCCGCCTACTTTCCTCCGTCACGGCCTTTGTCTATCGGTTGACCGTATTATCCTCGGAATCGGACCGGTGTCAACGGCAGGCGCGAGGCGACGGGTTGATCCGGAGCGAGGAGGCGCGAACTGACCCGACGCTCGCCCGTTGTTGGCAACGAGCCTCCCGCGGTTCTCATCCCGCGGGAGGGTTCGGTTGCTGATTGCGTTCAATCCATTTATGAGACGGTGACACGGGACATGGCAGGCTGGGCTTCGAACCCTCACCCC
>CAZEMA010000041.1:5429-19689 GCA_964513155.1 uncultured Anaerolineaceae bacterium | reverse complement strand
CGCCGAAGAACCACGACGCCGCCTGCATCTCAACTGGGTCCTACCGGCGCTCTTCCGGCCCCGGAAGGCATTCGCTGGCATCACGGCCCAGTCGGGTGACACCTGGTACACGCCCCTCCTGATCCTGACGGTTACAGCTCTCCTGGCCGTGATCGTCGGCGGTCCGCTGCGGCAAGCGGAAGCACTGAACGCCCAGATCCAACCGCCGCCGGACTTCATGTACTACACCCCGGAACAACAGGCCCAGTTCCAGCAGGCCCAGGCTGCGACCGCGGGGACGACCTTCGTCTACGTCTTCCCCGCCCTGGCGGGGTTGGTGAGGGTGTGGGCAGGGTGGCTCATCGTTGGCGCCCTGCTGCACCTGGCACTGACGCTCCTGGGTGGGCGCTGGACGATGCGATCCATGATGAACACGGTGGCCTGGAGCGGCCTTCCATTTGCCATCCGCGACCTTGTGCATACCGCCTACTTCCTGTTCGGCCACCGCCTGATCCAGGCTCCAGGCCTCTCCGGTCTGGTGGGGTCCGAGGTGGGCACTCTGGGCTTGTTGGCCGGGCAAGTCCTCGGCCTGTTGGATGTTTATCTCGTCTGGCACGTCGCCTTGCTGGTCATCGGCATCCGGTCGAGCAGCGACCCTGGCGCCCGCAAGGCACTGGGCAGCGTTCTGATGACCACGGTCGTGGCGCTCCTGATCCAGGCGCTCCCGGCTTTCCTGGCCGCCAAGCTCGGGAGCCTGACGATCATCCGCCCGTTCCTATTCTGATGAACCATCCACTGATTCGGGTCGAGAAGCTCAGCAAGACGTATGTCATGGGCCGGGAGCAGATCCACGCCCTGGATGGCGTCGATCTCACCGTGGACGCGAAGACCTTCTCGGCGGTGATCGGGCCATCGGGCTCCGGCAAGAGTACACTGCTGCATCTGCTGGGGGGTCTGGACCGGCCCACCTCCGGAAGCATAGCCATCGATGGGGCGAAGCTCGAGTCCCTGGACGAAAACGCCCTGGCCGCCTACCGCCGGAAGGAAGTGGGCTTCATCTTCCAGTCCTACAACCTGATCCAAAGCATGTCGGCGCTCGAGAACGTGGCCTTCCCCCTCCGATTCGCCGGGGTTGCCCAACGAGAGCGGCGGGCGCGCGGCCTTGCTCTGCTTCGGCAAGTTGGCATCGCCGATCGGGCGCAGCATCGCCCCGACGAGCTCTCCGGCGGTCAACAACAGCGTGTCGCTGCCGCACGGGCGCTGGTCAACGACCCGCAACTCATCCTGGCTGACGAGCCCACGGGCAACCTCGACAGCCAAAGCGGCTACCAGATCATGCAGCTCCTGGCGGAATTGCACCGTCAGGGTCACACCGTCATCGTCGTCAGCCATGACGCGCGCATCGCCCATTTCGCCACACACACGGTCCGCCTGCTGGACGGCCGTGTCGTCGGCGAAGAGGAGTACGAGGCTGCCTTGCAGCTCGCTGCGGCCCAAGCGGGCGCCTGATGGAGAAGAGCATCGGATGAACGCTCTGCGGAAACCCCTGTACCGGTGGATCTGGTCCGCCCTGGTCGTGATTCTTCTCCCAGGGACGCTTGTCCTGGCGCCACTCGATCGCCGGCCAGCGCGCGACGCTGCGCTTCAAGATCCCGACACCCCCACGCCCAGCGCGACGGCGACGGCAACAGCGACGGCGTCAGCGACGGCATCAGCGACGGCGACGACGACAGCGACCCGGACGCCTCCGCACGGCTTCCTTCGACCGTTGATCGTGCTGGAGAGCTACAGTACCTCCCCTTACGACTTATCCCCCGGCAGGGACTTCGACCTGTCCTTCCGACTTCGCAACGCAGGCGACCTGCTGGCACGCAACATCGTCGTAACGTTCACAGCCGGCGATTTCATCCCTCGCCAGACCGGCGGCGTGATCGCGGCGGGTGCCATCGCCGCCACCGCCTCCACCGGCTACACGCAGCCCATGACCACCAGCCCTTCCGTCTCCCCTGGAACGGTCGGCTCGCTCCCCATGTCGGTGAGCTACACTGACGACGAAGGCACCGCCTACACCGGGAGTTTCACTCTGAGCATCCCGGTTGGGTACCCGAGCGCTGTTCACCAAGGACCTGTACCGACCCGCACGCCGACACCCGGCCCGCGTCCCCAGCTGCTCATCCGCGCATATGAGATCGATGTGCCTGCACTGTCCCCCGGCACCCAGTTCACCCTTACGTTGAACATCTTCAATGTCGGAGGGTCTGCTGCTCGCCGGATTACCATGATTGTGGGCGGCGGTGCCAGCTCGAGCGGGTCGCCAGGGGCGACACCCGGCGAAGGAACGAGCGGCCTGTCCGGGGCGAGCGGGGACTACGCCAACTTCGCTCCCGTTGGGTCCTCCAACGTTCAATTCCTCGGGGACATGCCCGCCGATGCCTCCCTACAAGCCACCCAGGCACTCATCGTCAACAGCTCCACCCAGCCTGGCGCATACCCGCTTCGCATCTCTTTCGCCTACACCGATGAGCGCGGCAGCAGCGTAACCGACGACCAGGTCATCACCCTCCTTGTCTTCTCCCTGCCTCGGATGGAGATCAGCTTCTACAGCCCACCCGATCCCCTCATGGTCGGCCAGCCAGGCATTCTACCCATCCAGATCGTGAACGTCGGCCGGTCGAGCGCCGTGATGGGCCGGATGCAGGTCACGGCAGAAGGCGCTGACCTGACCAACAACAGCATGTTCGTCGGCTACCTCGACCCTGGCGGCTACCTGTCGCTCGATGCGAGCATCGTTGCCTTCCAGCCAGGCACCCTCGAGCTGACCGCCACAGTCGATTATCTGGACGACTTCGGCCAGCCACGCAGCCTGACCCAGACGCTGACCGTGGAAGTCATCGAAGGCGAACCGATCCCTGAGGGGCCGGGCTTTGAGCCAACCCCAGCCCCGTCGGAGACCTTCTGGCAGAAACTCTGGCGGGCGGTCCTGGGCTTCTTGGGACTCGACAGCGCCCAGGCAACGCCGGAGGCGCCTACGCTGCTGGGTCCCGAGGGGCCGGTGCCCGATGGCGGGGAGGCGACGCAGGCGCCGGTGGTGATCCCCCGGAAAGGCTAGCATGCGGTTCCTGGACCTCGTCAAGCTGGTCTTCGAGAACCTTGGGCGGCGCAAGGCGCGCGTGGCCCTGACGGCCGTAGGTGTCGTCATCGGCACGGCGGCGGTCATCGTCCTGGTCTCGCTCGGCGTCGGGCTGCAGCGAAACGCCACGGAGCAGCTTGGCGGGATCGGCGAGCTCACTCGAATCGATGTCATGCCGACCTATAGTGAGGGACCGTATGGAGGCGAGGGCGGCGTCGTGATGGTCGGCGGAGGCGGGGGCGGTGGTGGCGGCGGAACCGGCGCCTCAACGGGCACCCACCTGATTACCGACCAGGCGCTGGCGGAGCTGGCCGCGTTGCCAGGGGTCAGCGGCGTGTACCCTCGGGACTACTTCCAGGGAGGCGGGATGCTGAACCTGGGCCGCCTCGAGAGCTACCCGTCGTTCATCGGGGTCCCGCCCGATTACCTGACAGACTTTGGCTACGAGATGCAGGCTGGGACCCTCTCCCTGGAAAGGGGCACAGCGGTCGTTGGGGCTATGGTGGCGCAGAACTTCTATGATCCCAGGCCGCGCCCCGGCGATCAGATCCCTGCCCCGCCCGAGCTATACGACCAGACGCTTCGGCTGACGCTCATCCGCTGGAACCAGGATGGCACGGAGACCCGGAGGACACTGCCCCTCCGGATCGTGGGGGTCATCGCCGAAACCCGCGGCGAGCCCGACTACAGCCTCTACATCTCGCTCGAGGAGCTAACCTCCTTCAACCAATGGTTCTCGGGCCGGCGAATCGACCGCAACCGTGATGGCTACCCGAGCGCAGTCGTTCGGGTCGCCGATTCCAGAAAGGTTCTGGAAGTCGCGGATATGATCACCGCCACCGGCCTGCAGGCCTACACCCCGCAGCAGTTCATCCAGGGCATCAATAGCTTCTTTGTGGTTCTGCAGGTGGTCTTCGGCGGGGTGGGTGCTATCGCCCTGCTGGTCGCCGCGATCGGCATCGCTAATACGATGACGATGGCCATTCTGGAAAGAACGCGCGAGATCGGGCTGATGAAGGCCGTTGGAGCCACCAACCGCGATGTCCTGGCCATCTTCCTGGGAGAAGCCGGCGGCATTGGCCTGGTCGGCGGTCTGGGTGGCGTCGCACTCGGCTGGAGCGCCGGCCAAGTGATCAACGTCCTGGCACTGGCGTATCTGGCCGGTCAGGCAGCGCAGACGGGCGGCCTGCCCCCGAGCGTGGCCGTCTTCACCCCTTCGTGGCTGCCGGTCTCCGCCCTTGTCTTCGCCACGTTCATCGGGCTTATCTCCGGCCTGTATCCCGCCCTGCGGGCGGCCACGCTCGTGCCCGTCACAGCCCTGAAATACGAGTGATCGTCGCTCCAGCACTCATCCCCTGAAAGCAGGCGGCGCTGCCCGGCCTCTGCGCTCACTCATTCCTAGGCGCCCAGAAGTCCCTCGCGATGACGCGGTAGGCCGGGTGGTAGGCCTCCTCGTAGAGGGTCGAATGGTGGACAGCAGGGTAGCCCCGTCCCGCCATCTGTTCGAAGAACTCGGCCACGTCCTTGCGGCGAAACGGGAAGGCACCGACCTCGGCCATCCTCTCCAGGTGTTTCTCTGCCCGCACGAGTCGTTCGACGTCTCCGCGATACTCGCGGGCCGTCCGGAGGAATGCCTCCAACAAGGTGGAACAATCCCCTCCAGCGGCGACGAACGGGCGCAAGTTCACGCGCACGATCAGGCCGTCGGTCGAGATTGCCTCCACCTCAGGTTCCTTCGGGCCCGCCCGCAGCTGGGCGACCTCCCGCTCCAGCCAGGATCGCGCCGCGGCGGCATCCTTCGCCACATGCTCGCTCCCGAATGCCCCCTGGTGAAGGAGCTTGTAGGCGTCCTCGAGCTGCAATAGGGGATAGCGCGCAAGCTGGGACTGGAGGATCCGCCAGAAAGAGGCTTCCTCCCTATCCACAATGGTGTCATTGGACACCTGTCCCATTGAAGCTGCCTCTGCTGGGAGTCTTGGGGAGGCCGAAGCCCGGTCATGGGCCGATTCCGACCAGGCGCGTCGGCCGGCATCAGAGAATGGCGGTGCCTGGGTTGAATGGCTTCTCTAGCGAGTTGGGGTAGTAGGCTTGAGAGGGCCGGTCCAATCTCCCGGGAAGAGTTCGAGCGCCCTCTCGGCCGCCTTGACGATGGCCGGATCGCGGTCGAACTGCCTGCCCCGGAGCGCCGCCCGGGCCTCGGCGGTGTGCCACTCGACCAGCCGCAGCAGCGCTACCATCCGGGACCGGTCGTTGTAGGCTTCAACCGCGCCCTCGGGACCGCTCACAAAGCCGGTCCGAGGATGCTCCAAGACCTCGATCAGGACAGGGATGGTAGAGGCGTGGTTGATCTGGGCCAGGCGTTGGAGCGACTGATGGGCCGCGTCCAGGTCAGCCATGCGGGTAGCGCGGAAGCGGTGAAGCTGGATGGCCGTCAGGATGGCCACCTCGCGCACCATCGGGTCTTCCGCCTCCATGGCGGCCTCGATGTCCGCAACGGCCTCGAGGTTCTGGGCCATTCCCGGACGGTTGGAGAATTCGACCGCGGCCCGTTGCCGAGCGGCCTTGTCCGCCCCCCGCAGGTCATACTCCACGCGGGCGCGCTCGAGCAGACGGGCGGCCGGGGTCCTGGCTTCCGCCTTTTCCTGGGGCTGCGCCATCGCTGCCAACTGCTCTTCGCTGGCGTCGAGGAGGAATAGGACGTGCTCTGCGGCCGGCCGCAGGTCAGCGTCATCGACCTGCAGAAGCTCCTGGGTCAAGGCGCGCAGCGCGTCCTTGCCCCGTTGCTGCATGACGGACCGGGCACGCTCCCGCCAGATGTTTACGTCCTCGGCGACCGCCTGCTGCCGGGATCGGAGCTGCTCCATCTCTTGTCGGAGCGTGTCCCTCTCCTCGCCCCGGGCTTCCATCAGCTTCTGGCCGATCTCCTGCAGCCGGTCGCTGATCTTGACGAATTCGTGCTGAATGCCGTCCGCCTTGTGATTCAAGGCATCCTGCAGCTGTCGTAGGCCCAGACCGATCACGGGTGATACCCCTCCCTGACCTCAGGCCGCCGCTCGAGCCTTCGGCTCAGCGGATCGGCGGAGTGAGGATCGGCCCGTTCCCCCTTCCTGGCAAGGGGGGTGCCGCCCCGAATATCTGGAGGACGGCCTTGCCTGTCGGCCACCGACCCCAACCCCAGGAGCAGTATAGTGACGGAACGCGGGTTCGTCAACGTGCCGCCGAAACCCTCCCGGCCACCCCACGATGCGTTTCCCGCTCGGCACAGGCCTCAGGGCCGCCCATCCCAGGGCACGCGCAGTCCGGGAAGACCCGAAGCCCCACCCCAAGCCCTTCGGCGGCAGATTGTTCAATCCCCCCGGGGTGACGCCGGCGATCGCCGTGGTCTGGAATGCTGCCGACGGTCTCGAGCCCCTTCGGCATTCCGCCTCAGCCTCTTGGGGGCACCAAGGGCACTCCGCCGTTCCTTTCCCCTGCCCCCACCCCCACCAGGAAGACGCCGATCAGGGCCACCCCGATCCCGAGCCACGACCAGGCGGGCACCGCCTGGTTGAAGATCAGGGTCGAGATCAGCGCCGTTCCCATGGGCATCAGATTCCCCACCAGGCTAATCTCATAGGCCTTGAGCCTCTTCTGCGCATGGGTCCAGAGGACATACGCCAGGGCACTGTTCACGAGCGCAAGCCAGGCGAGGACGAGAAGCGCCTCGGCAGAAGGGATTGCACGCACTGGCTGGAGGAGCAGGAGGAGCCCACCCCCCGGGAAGAGTGGTATGGCCGCCAGAGCGACCGTGTCGATCTCACCCGAGCGGGCAAAGGACCGGCTCATCACACCAAACACACTCATGGCCAGCACGCCGAATAGAGCGACGGCGATGGCGGGGCCTTGCCCCGCCCCTAGCCTGAATCCAAAAAAGAGCAATCCCCCGGCGAGGGTCAGCCCAATCCCCAGGACCTGCCTCCGGTTGGGCCACTCGCCAAGCCAGACCCCCCCGATGACCACGGTGTAGATAGGGATCGCGTTGAGCAGGAAGGACCCCGTTGTTGCCGGCAGGCGGCCAAGCGCCCAGAAGAAGAGGGGGTTGCCGATGGTGTACGAGAGGACTCCCATGAGCGCCAGCCGCGCCCAGGTGGACCAGGAGAGGCGGGCCAGCGTCTTTCGCGAGCGAAGGATCAATAGAGGCAGCAGCGCCAGGAAGGCCCCGAAGTACCGAATCCCGGCAACCTGGAGCGGGGACAGCTCATGCAGAACCAGCTGGACCAGGATGGGCGAGGCCGACCAAACAGCCGCGACGACCAGCGCCTCCAATAGCGGCAGAACCGGCATCAAGCGTTGTCCAGAATGCTTCGGAAGCCGTCGATCGTCATGTCTACGCCGGCATCGTCGATCCAGTAGTGGACGACCAGGCGGAATCGACGCGGACCCGAAGGGTGCACGCGGATTCCTGAGGCCCTCAATCGGTCGGACACTTGCCGGGCATCGACTGGAAGTGAGTCAGACAGGTTCAGGAACACCATGTTCGTCTGTGGCGTCCCCGGATCGAGAATGATACCGGGGATGCGGCCAAGCCCTTCGGCCAGCCGCCGGGCCCGTTTATGGTCCTCCACCAGACGGTCGACCATGGTCTCGAGCGCCACAATCCCGGCCGCGGCCAGCACGCCAGCCTGACGCATCCCCCCGCCCAACTGTTTGCGCACCCGCCGGGCTCTAACGATGAACGCCTGGTCACCGCAGAGGAGCGATCCCACCGGAGCACAGAGCCCTTTCGAGAGGCAGAAGGAGACGGAGTCGGCCGGCTCGGCCAGGAGGCCGGCCTTGACCCCCAGGGCGGCAGCTGCATTGAAGATGCGTGCCCCATCCAGGTGGAGCCGCAGGCCGCGCCTCCGCGCTAGCTCGCCCACGGCTGACGTATACCCCGCCGTGAGGGCGACGCCGCCACAACGGTTGTGCGTGTTCTCCAGGCAGATCAGCCGGCTGATCGGGAAATGGACGTCGTCGGCGCGGATGGCTGCCTCGATCTCCTCGAGTGGAAGCGTGCCATCCGACCTCGTGCGGACCGGGTGCGGATGGACCCCTCCGAGCGCCGACACGCCGCCGGCCTCATACAGGAAGGTGTGGGCCAGATCGCCCAGGATGACCTCGTCGCCTCGCCCGCAGTGGGCCAACACGCCCGCCAGGTTACCCATCGTCCCGGAGGCCACGAAGAGGGCTGCCTCCTTCCCCATCCGCTCCGCAGCCATCACCTCCAGCCGGCAGACGGTCGGGTCCTCCCCCAGAACGTCATCTCCGACTTCTGCCCGGGCCATCGCCTCGCGCATCTCTGGCGTGGGGTGGGTCACGGTGTCTGAACGAAGATCAACCTCTTTCACGGTCTCGCCTCCGAAATGTACTGGGCTGCAGGTCTGGCTGCAGCCTGCCCTGACTCTGTCTGGCCCCGCAGCCCAGGCACCTGAGTCACCGCCGCAGTCTCAGATCGGCCAGGATCCCGGCGAAGTCTTCCGGCAGCGCGGCCTCGAACATGCGCTTCCCGCGGTCGCCAGGCAACGCGAGTGTCAGCCGCCAGGCATGCAGCAACTGCCGCTCCACGGGTAGCGTGGCCTTCCGCCGACCGTAGATGGCATCGCCGACCACCGGGCAGCCGAGGAACGCGAGGTGAACCCGGATCTGATGGGTCCTCCCCGTCTCAGGATGAACCTCAAGCAACGTGTGCTCGCGGAAGGATTCCACCGCCCGGTAGGACGTGACGGCTTCGCGTCCTTTGCCCGGCAGGGCAATCCCCATCCGCTGCCTGTGGCGCGGGTCGCGCCCGATGGGGGCCTCGATCTTGCCTGCAGGCGTCGGCGGCTTGCCGTCCACCAGTGCCAGGTAGACCTTGTCCACTTCCCGGTCTTTGAACTGCCTCTGCAATGCCTGGTGGGCCACATCGCGTTTGGCCAGGAGAATCAGCCCGGAGGTGTCCTTGTCCAGGCGGTGAACGACGCCGGGACGCAGTTCGCCGCCGACGCCCTCGATGTCGGGGGCATGCGCCAGAGCGGCCTGCACCAGCGTCCCGCCCGCGTGGCCCACGGAAGGGTGCACAACCATGCCGGCCGGCTTGTTGACGATCAATAGGTCGTCATTCTCGAACACAATGTCGAGAGGGATGGGCTCTGGGGTGAGGCCCGCCGGGACGGGGGGCGGAACGGTAACGTCGATCTGCTCGCCGCCGAACAGCCGGAGACCAGGCTTGCGGACTGCCTTGCCATCCACCATGACCAACCCCTGGCGGATGCAGTCTTGGAGACGCGTGCGGGAGATCTCGGGGAGGTTGCTCGCCAATGCCCGGTCGAGCCTGCCACCAGGAGAAGGAACCTGAAGGCGGAAATGGCGCCCGTTCACCCGACCTGGCGCTCGGATTCGGGCGAGGCCTCGGCTTGCTCCTCCGCCACTGGAGCGCGGCGCCTGCGCTCCTCGATCCACATGGCCGCCACCAGGACGGCTACACCCATCGAGATGCTGGCATCGGCCACGTTGAACACCGGGAAGGTTCCGAGCGAAATGAAGTCGGTCACGGTGCCCTGGACCAGGCGGTCGAGCAAGTTGCCGACGGCGCCGCCCAGCTGCAGGGCAAGGGCCACCCGCAGAGGGATCTGCGAAGCCGGGACCTGCGGGTAGTAGTAGAGAATGGCCAGCGAGACGATGACGGCCACCACGGTGAAGATCAGCCCACCAGACCGAAAGAGGCCAAAGGCGGCTCCGGTGTTGTTCCAGTGCACGATCCGGGCATAGGGGGCCAGCCATGCCCAGGGTGACCAGATTTCGCCAAAGCTCAAGCGCGAGCGGACTAGATACTTGGTCCACTGGTCAAGCGCCACAACGATTCCCGACAGCCCCAGAAGCACTAGGTAGTCTCGGACTCTCGTCAAAACACCCTCCCACAATCCGGCTTCCGGCCAACCGAGCGAAGTCCCATTGTACCGTAGGGGCATCTGATTATCAATCGAACCTGGCCGAGAGTGTTGAAAAAGCCCCCCGGTGGGAGAGGATTGGGCATATCTGGTGGTGTGGGCTCCGCCCACACCACCAGATATGCCCATTTCCTTCCGTCACACCGGGGCTATTCAACACTCTCCCTGGCCTCGCACGGCGTCGTTCGAGGCCCGCGAACACCCGCGACCCGCAGCGCTGCGCAGGGCAGATGCGGATCACGGACCCGCCCCTCCCGGTCTCCACATTCGGCACCCCCAGGAGGTTGGAGCCCGCACTCAGTTCCCGGCCTTCTCCAGCCGGACGGACGCCGTCTCCCCGTCGAAGCGAAGCTCTACCGCCCCCGCTGGCGCTACGGGCACGGCCGTCAACTCGACGGCAAGCGTCTCACCCCGGATGTACGCCTCATGGGCTTCGATGGCGGCCATGAGTCTCGGGGTAGCCCAATAACGCAGCGAGATACGGTCCGCTACATGCAGGCCGGCCGTCTTGCGCTGCTCCTGAATGCGGCGGACCAGCTCCCGGGCCAGCCCCTCGAGAACCAGGTCCTCGGTCAGTTCGGTCCGAAGGGCGGCGACATAGGCGCCATCCGCAGCTGCCTCGAATCCGGCATGCGCTTGCACCCGGACCTCGACCTCGTCAGGCAGAATCTGCACGCGCTCCCCGGCCAGGTCGACCTCGAGCGGCGATCCCGACAGCAGGCGCGAACCCGCTGCCTCGGCCTCCATCTCGAGAATGGCTTGACGCAAGGCGGGGAAGCGGCTCCCGTACTTCTGGCCCAACTGGCGAGGATATGGGTTGAGCTGGAAGTCGACGGCTTCGGAGGCGGCATCCAGCAGCCGCACCTGCCGGACGTTGAGCTCATCCGCCAGCAGGTCTGCGTATGCTTCGACGACGGCTCGCTCCCCGGGGGCTCCCACAGCAAAGGCCGCTTCGGCCAGCGGCTGGCGCAGCTTGCGATTGGCCTTGTTCCGGGCCGCATGCCCGAGAGAAGCCAGCCGGGTCACCAGCGCCATCTCGGAGGTCAGGCGTGGGTCGAGCCAAGCCGGATCCGCAGTGGGCCAATCGCAGTGGTGGACGCTCTCAGGTGCCTCCTTGTCCAGACTTCGCACAAGGTTCTGGTAGATCGCCTCGGTGACGAACGGGGCGAAGGCTGCCAGCAACTTCGCCAGGGTCACCAGCACTCGATAGAGGGTCGCGTAAGCTGCCTCCTTGTCAGCGTCGGTGGCTTCGTTCGCCCCGGCCCGTGCCCAGAAGCGACGCCGGCTTCGCCGCAGGTACCAGTTGCTCAGGTCGTCAATCAGAAGGTTGACGGCGGCGGTCGCCAGGTTCGGTTCGTATGACTCCAGCCTGGCAGTGACCTCTTGCACGACCTCGTTCAATCGAGAGAGGATCCAGCGGTCGAGCAACCCATACCTGGCTGCTCGCCCCGCCCGCGGCCTCCAGCCGTCGATTTCGGCGTAGGTCACAAAGAAGCTGTAGACGTTCCACAGCGGAATGAGGAACTGCCGGCGGACCTCATCCGCCCGGTGGTAGCCAAACAGCAGATCCTTCTCCGGCTTGGAGTCGCAGTACATCCAGCGCATGACATCCACGCCCATGCGGTCGGCAGCCTCGTTGAACTCGATGGCGTTCCCCCACGACTTATGCATCGGCCGGCCGTCCTCATCCAGCAGCGTGGCGTAGGTGAAGATGTCCTTGAATGGGGCGCGCCGCTCCAGGATCGTGCTCATCGCCAGCAGGCTGTAGAACCAGTTGCGGAACTGGCCCGGGAAGCTCTCCGAGATCAGGTCGGCCGGGAACCAGGCCTTCCAGTAGTTGCGATCCAGGTTGTAGCCAACCGTGCTCATGGCCACGATGCCCGCGTCCAGCCAGGGATTGCCGACCTCGGGGATGCGGCTGACGAGGCTGCCGCACTTCTGGCAGCGGACCTTGACAGCGTCGATAAAGGGTCGATGAGGGGTGTGGCCTTCGAAGACCTCCCAGCCTTCGACTGCCCGCTGGCGCAGCTCCTCCCGGCCCCCGATGACCTCAAAGTTGCCGCATTGCGAGCACTCGTAGATCGGCAGCGCCAGCCCCCAGTAGCGCTTCTTCGAGATCATCCAGTCGTGCATGTTGCGCAACCAGTCCAGCTCGCGCTCCAGGCCAAACTCCGGATACCAGCGCGTGGCGTTGAGCACGACCTCCATCATCTGGTAGCGGAGGTTGCCACGCTTCTCCTCTTCCGTGACCTCTTCATACGGCTTGGCGAGCTGCGCGCCCATCGAGATGAACCACTCGTCCACGAGCCGGAAAACCAGCTCCTGACCACAGCGCCAGCAGACCGGGTAGCGGTGGGTGTAGTCGGCGACGTGGTAGCTCAGCCTCTTTGCCTTCAAGTCCTCAAAGATGGGCCGGGCGACATCGTGCACCGACTGGCCGGTCAGCCAGTCGAAGCCGTCGACGAAGACCCCCGACTCATCCAGCGGGGCGATGGCGGGCAGACCCAGTTCCTTCCCCAGCGCGAAGTCCTCGGCGCCGCAGCCGGGAGCCATGTGGACGATCCCCGTCCCCTCTTCCTCGCCCACGGCCGCCCAGGCAATCACCCGGTGCGCCTCGGGCGCGCCCTGGGCGATCTCGGCCGGCAGCTCGTCGAACGGGCCCTTGTAGGTCCACCCGACCAGGCCGCTGCCCTTCAGCTCTGCCTCGACCTGGTATGGCCCCTGCAGCATATGCAGCGTGCCCTTGCTCAGGTAGAAGACCTCCGCGCCCTGGCGCACCCGGACGTAGTCAAGGTCAGGCCCGACTGCTGCTGCCACGTTGCTGGTCAGCGTCCAGGGCGTCGTCGTCCAGACCAGCAGGTTCTCGCCGGGCCGATCCCGGAGGGGAAGGCGCAGGGTGATGCTGGGATGGGTCAGCTCCTGGTAGCCCTCGGTGACGATCTCATGCTGGCTCAACCCCGTGCCACAACGGGCGCACCAGGGCATGACGTCCGTCCCCTTGTACACCCAGCCCCGGTCATAGCACGACTTGAGGACCTGCCAGATGGTGTAGTTGTTCTCGTCCGAGAAGGTGAAGTAGGAACCTCCCAACTCGGGCAGTCCGAGCCGGCTGACAATCGACTCGACCGTCCCCGTGACCTCGCCCCGCGGGCCGGCAAGCGTGAGCACCTGGCCGGGGTTCTCCCCGAGCTTGTCCCTAAGAAGGCGCAGATCATCAGGGTCATTCCAGTCCATCCAGTAACCCAGCCGGATGCTCTGTTCCGTCTGCACGGCAGCGTAGTGCAAGACGCGCTGCTTGCACAGAAGGACGAATTCGGCCAGGCCGAAGGCCTCGATGTCCCGCTTGCTCTGGAAGCCCTGGTCGCGCTCGACATTGACCTCCACCCAAAGCCCCTGGCAATCGAATCCGTTCTGGTAGCGCGTCTGGTAGCCCCGCATGGCCTTGTAGCGGTGATAGAGATCCTTGTACGTCCGTCCCCAGCCGTGGTGCACGCCCATGGGATTGTTGGCCGTGATGGGCCCATCGATGAAGGACCAGCGGGGGCCATTGGCACGCAACGCCCTCAGCTTCTCGAAGGCGTGGCTATCCTGCCACGAACGCAGAATCTCGTGCTCCTGGGCCACGAAGTCGACCTGGCTGGGAACTGGTTTGAACATTCCTCACCTCACACCGTTCTGTCGCGCAGCTGGCCCTGAAGCAAATTCCCTGCGTTTCGACAGGGCCGTTCGTTGCGACACCCAAGACGGGTGCCTCCAGATGTCCCCCAGGGTCGTTGGCCGCCTGTCCATCTCTTTGGATGTAGTGGCCGGATTGTGCGACTACCGGGCACGCCCGGAGATCTCCGCCCGATCTGCATTGATGATGACCCTACTCCGGCCTACTGTCTGCCCTTCACCCCTCCAGGCCGACAACGAGTCGCTTGTTGATCGCTCCCTTGCTCTTGTAGTCCAGGATGCGCATCGGCCCGACCTCGGAAGTGTTCGCCACGTGCGTCCCACCGTCGGCCTGCAGGTCAAGTCCCTCGATCTCGACGACGCGCACCTGCTGGATAGCCTCCGGCAGAAGGTTGATCTTCGTCCGGATCAGGTCTGGGATCTTGAAAGCCTCCTGGCGGGGGAGGACGGTCGCGCGCACGGGACGGGCGGCAGCCACCTCGGCGTTCACCTTCTCCTCGATCTCACGCACCAGCTCCTGCTGCATCCTCTC
>CAZEMA010000041.1:0-5329 GCA_964513155.1 uncultured Anaerolineaceae bacterium | reverse complement strand
CCTCGGCGTTCACCTTCTCCTCGATCTCACGCACCAGCTCCTGCTGCATCCTCTCGAATTCGAAATCCATCCGGCCGCGGAGTGGCTCCATGTTGCTTCCGGTGACGCTGGCCCCGTAGTCCCTCCAGATCACCCCGCACAGGATGTGCATGGCCGTATGCGTTCGCATGAGTGCGTAACGGCGCTCCCAGTCCAGCGTGCCGGTGACGGCCTCGCCTACGGCGGTGACGGCCCCCGCCAGCGTGTGCCAGATGTCTTCTCCCGCTCGGTGAACGGCGTTCACAGCTGCCGTCCCGCCCGCTGCGGCCAGGCTGCCGGAGTCATGCGGCTGACCGCCGCCCCCGGGGTAGAACGCCGTTCGATCCAGCGCGACGTCGGATCCCGAGACTGCAAGCACGACCGCCTGGAATTCCCGAAGATAGGAATCGATGTGGTATAGAGCTTCGGTCATTTCAACTCCTTGACGCTCCTGCCCCGGCCGATCGCCGGATCAATCGCAGCAGGATCCGCCTCTTGACCCCCAAAACGAAGAGCTCCCGTCCCACGCAGGGACGAGAGCCAGTTTCACTCCCGCGGTACCACCCTGATTCCCGCTTGATGCGGGCACTCAGTCAGGTACAGCCAGTTCGGCGTATACCTGCGCCCCGGCTAACGGTGGGCGAGACCGGCTTTCCTACTGGCAGCTTGAGCTGCGTTCAGATCGCGGCTCCGGAGGGATTTTCTGCTCGACCGCCCGCCCCGGCTCACACCATGCCCGGGTTCGCTGACAGCCTGGCCTGAGCGTACTCGTCTCCATCGACGCCAGCACGATTCAGATTGTGGACATTATGCCACAGAGGGACACGCGAGGTCAATAACCGCCGGATAGCCCCCGGAAGCCCCTTCAGAGCGGGTCAGTTCCTTCCAACGCCGGGGCGCCGCGCTGGATTGGCTCCAGACGGTCAAGGGGAATCCCACCCAGCAAGGTGATGCGGAGCCGCCTTGCCCCAAGAAGTGAGCCGCATACGCGGTGGTTGGGGCTTTGCCCCAACCACCGCGTATGCGAATCCTTTCCAGGAAGGAGGGCTCCTTCCTCACACTCCTAGTGCCCCAAGACCGCCAAGGAGCGCCCCCGATCCTGATGTGTCAGGCGCACAGAGGCGAAGCGGTCCAGCAGCCGGCGGGCTTCGTCCCGCAGGACCCGCATCCGAGGTTCGCGGGCCTTCCATGAGCCATCCAGCTGGCGCAAGACGAGCAAGCTGTCGCCGAGCACTTCAAGCCGTACCGTCTGCGGATCGAGGTGTTCAGCCGACAGGGAGTCGAGAAGCGACTGGGCGCCCGCGATCAAGGCCTGATACTCGGCCTCATTGTTCGTTCCCCTGCCAAAGGCCAGACGCCGAGCCGCGCTGGGGCGTTGCCCACTTTTTTGCAGCCGAAAGGAGCCATAGGTCGTCCCCGGGTTTCCACGGCTGCCGCCGTCGAACACCAGCGTATAGTCGGTCTTCTTCCTACGGCTGGAGCTGAATGGACTCGTCTTGGTCGGCAACGGCCCTCCCGGATGCGTCAGGATCGAGACGGGCTACGTCTTGTCGGGATATAGCCTCTGGAACAGGGCAGACAGGTTGCGGGAATGAAGCTCAGGCGCCAGGCCGTTCATCAGGATTCTCGCCTTGCCGCACTGCTCGACATCGATGCCCGCCAGGTACCGCTCCCAGTCCTTCCGGTGGGCAGCCTTCTTGACCTCACGGCGGACGCTCGCCAAGTAGTGCAGGTTGGAGCGGACTGCGTTCTGAATCTCCCCCCGGAGGATGACCTCACCATGCCCCTGGACCAGATTCTCGAGCTTCAAGCGGGGGATTCGCTTGAGGCTGGCCACCATCTCATCGTAGTCCCCGTCGACGAGATAGGGCAGTGGCATTACCACATCCCCGGAGAATAGGACGCGATCCTCCACCACCAAGGCACCGATGCCATCCGGGCTGTGGCCCGGCAGCGGTAGAAGCTGCAAAGTCCGCTTGCCGATCCGCAGCGTCAGGCTGCCTCTTTCAAAAACGATCTCGGGAAGGCTGATCTCCAACCCCGACAGATTTCGGTTTTGGTCCCGGGCCGCATCAAGCCTGGCTCTGCCGCGCGTATCCAGCAGCTCGCGGCACATTCGGTGGCCGATGACTCGCGCACCGGGGAACCAGCAGTTGCCTAGCGAATGGTCCGCGTGATGGTGCGTATTGACCAAGTAGCGAACGGGGGATCCCAGCCGACCCTCAACGAAGTCGCGAATCTCCTGGGTCTCCTCCGGGTAGGGCAAGGTATCGATCACCACCGACCACTCCGGCCCGACAACCGCGCCGGCATTGACCAATGCGTACTGGTCGCTGGTGAAGACGTAGACATTGTCGGCGACGCGTTCCCGAACCATGAGCCCTCCCCCCGAGCCACCGAGAGTGGAAGGATAGCACACGACCAGGCTGCGCGTCAAGTTCTATTTACATAACTGGAACCGGACCACCTGTACGGCGACGGGTCAAAGGCAGTGAACCTCCTTACCCATCATACCGGGGTGCCCAGCTACCGCGATTAGAAGCGAGATCGGAATCGCCCCTCCGGATCCACGCCGTTTGTAGGGGCAGCTACCCGGCCTTAGCTCACATCGGCGTACCGCAAGCCTTGCGGGCGCGCCGCGGGGATATCCCCCGTCCGTGGGCGAGCGCATTCCGGATGGCAGACTGCTGTGTCCTACCAGGGCTGGTTTGCGCAGGCGGCGGGAAGCCGGGGGGCTTGGCGCGGCAGCGTGCCGGTGCCGCTAGCCCGCGAGGATAGGGAGGCCGCCGGGGCTTTCCGTCGGCCTAGGGGAAGCGGGGAGTGGCGATAGAGGCCAGGGGACCGACCGTAGGCTCCACCTGAAACCCGCTTCGGCCACGGAAGACGAAGAAGTTCGTCTGACCTGGGTACAGGTAGAGGTTGGCGCGATAGGCTCTGCCTGCGACGTCAACCCGCACTTCGTAGGGCCCTTCTGGGAGATCCCCGATGGCGAAGTTCTCGTCATAGGACTCGTCCGGCCACACGGTCACCTGGGCGTAGGTATAGACGATCCACTGCTGACCGCTAAGGAGCGAGCGGATGATCACCTGATGCTCAGGCAAGCGCCGCCCCCACGTGTCCATCACACGCCCCGCCAGCACCCCGCTACCCTCCAGAGGGACCATCCACAACTCCGGGTTGCGTGTGTGGAAGTACCGGTTGGCTCCCAGGCGGACCTCGAAGTGGAGGTGGGGCCCCGTGGTGTGGCCGGTCTCACCCACAACCCCAATCTGCTCCCCGGCTTGCACCCGCTGCCCCAACCAGACGGAGATCTGCCCCAGGTGCCCATAGACGGTGTACAGCTCCTGGTCGTCATAGCCGAAGTCGTGGCGTATGGCGATGGCCAGCCCGTAGGGATCGGAATCCGTGTAGTAACCGTGGTAGAGGCCGTAGCCTGCCCACACAACCTCGCCATCTCCGGCTGCCAGAACGGGCGTGTCCAGGTCAGCGGCGAGATCGATGCCGGTGTGGATCGTCTCCTCGCCGAAGTAGGTGTTTCCGTAGCGATAGTCCGGGTTGACCCAGATCAACCCACCCGTCGGAATCGGCCGGCCAAAGTAGAAGTGATCGCCCGGTCGGACCGCCCGGGGCGCCTGGTACGGGGGCGGGGGCCAAGTGATGGAAGCTGTAAGGCCGAACGTGGGGATGGCGATGCGCGGGCGCGTCGGACTTGCTTCCGATGTGGCGGTCTGGGTGGCTGCCGGCACGGGAGTCGCCGAGGCTGCGGTCGTCTCCACGCGGAGGGTGGTTGTCGATGGGGGAGATGCTCCCACCAGCACGGGCATGGGGGCTGTCGGGCCCGAACCGCAGGAAGCCAGCAACAGCAACCCCAAGATAGCCGCGGATAGAGGCAGGCGCTTGCGGCGGGGAGAAGCTTTCTGTTGGCGGGGAGAGTCGTGCGAGGCGTTCACGACCCGCCCTATCGCCGCCACCATGGCGTCCGCGTCGGCCAGGGAGTCCGGGTGGGCGTCGAGGTGGGGGTGCGATAGGGTGTTGGCGTGACAACGGCCTCCGCGGGATAGAGTTGGAGCATCGCCGTCGCCCAGTCGAGCCCTTCGGTCCTGGCGAACTCGTTGAAGCGCGCCCCGAGGAAGAAGGTCCGCCAGTTGGGCAAGGCCGGCTGGCGCTCGAAGCCGTAGTCGGCCGCCAGGGTCGTCAAATCGACATAGTAGCCGGCCGGGACCGCTGCTTCGAGGGCGCCGCCCTGGTCGTACAAGCGTGGGTCTCCAGTGAAACGAGCCTCGAAACTCCAGGGGATCTCGCGCATCGGCTCACCCAGTGACCCACCCTGCACGCTCGCGCGCAGGTAGACCCGCCAATACGTCTGGCTTCCCGAATCCTCACGCACAACCTCCACCCAGCCCGCCTGGTCCGCCGACCATTCGAACGCGAAGGCCCGCCCTGTGTAGAGCCAATCGTTGTAGGCAAAGCCCGGTGGCAGCGGATCGTTCAAGCCGACAAAAGCGTGGTCGAGCACGCCGAGGAAGTCCCAGCCAGCCTCGGTCGAGACCCTGGAGCGCAAGGCGGCAAAGGCGTCATCCACGGCGTCGGAGAGCAGGCTGTTGGGCGCGGTGACCCCATCCAGTGGAACCAGGCGGATTCGGCCGGACGCGTCCGGTGCAGTGGTCTCGGAGGCTGGATACAAAGGCTGCCCGGTTGGCAACGACCGTGCCCGCGAGGCGGCCTCGCCTGGCAGACCGGCACCTGTCCAAGTGACGCTCTGCAGATCGCCCAGGATCGGCAGACCCAGTGGCAGCAGTCCCTCGCCGGTTGTCGGGAGCGCGACCAGATGTGTGCTATGACTTGCCGTCAGAACCGTGAGGATCGTCCTGCCATCGGGAGACCAGCTGGGCCGCACTCCCTGGCCCAAGGCAACGGGTTCCCAGCCGGGATCCTCCAAGTCCTGGACCATGATCTGATCCAACCCATCCTGGCGGGACACGTACGCCAGGTGGGTCCCGTCCGGACTGAACGCGGGATCGCCCTCTTCGGCTTCGACGGACCGGGTCAGGTTGATGAAGCGCGCCTGAGGGTTGTTCAGATCGGCCAGGAAGATATCGCGGCTCCCCTCGCGATCCGAGGCGAAAGCGATTCGGCGCCCGTTCGGATCCCAGGCCGGAGACATGTCCGTGCCGGGCTGGTTGGTGAGTTGGATCGGCCCCTCCTCCGGGTTGACTGAGAGGATCCAAATATCCAGATCCGTGCCCGAGGAGGCCTCATAGGCAATCCACTGGCCATCCGGCGACCAGGTCGGATGAGCCTCAAAGCCGGG
>CAZEMA010000040.1:0-20069 GCA_964513155.1 uncultured Anaerolineaceae bacterium | reverse complement strand
GTGATGACCGAGTCCGCCGTCTGCATCGCGGCCAGGATGTCGGGCATCCCGCCCACGACGCCCACCCGGACGTTCTCCATCAAGCCGAAGTAGGTAATGCACGTGCTGCAGATCACCAGGCGGACGCCCTTCTCCTCCAGCGCCTTCAGCTCCGCCAAGACCAGCGAGCCTTCACATGTCAGCTTGACACCGTCGGTGTAGAAACAAATCGCCCGAGGCAGGTGGCCCGACTCAAGGAGCAGCCGCAGGAAGGTCGTGGTCAGCTTGTCCTTAAGCTCCTGCGCCTCGGTCGACCCCATCCCCTTTCCCGTGAACACCACGACGATTGCCTTGTCCTCTGCCATGCCTCATCTCCTCGCCCGTATTGCCGTCCACCCCCTCGGCTCTGGGCGGCGAGTATAACCTAGACCAGACGATGGACGACGGACCATCGACGATGTCTTGTCGCCCGTCGTCTGTGGTCCGTGGTCCGTGGTCTGTGGTCCGTCGTCCGTGGTCCGCCTCCCATCCCCCGCTTCGCCGATTCCGGGTACACTTGGTGCCGGCCTGCAACCGACCCATCAGGAGCGCCCCGCCCGATGAGCAAACTCACCTCGCTACCCGACGCTGTCGCCAATCTCGTCCATGACGGCGACTGCGTCTACGCTGCCGGCTTCACCCACCTGATTCCCTTCGCCGTCGGGCACGAGATCATCCGCCAGCGCAAACGGGATCTGGCCCTCGCCCGGGCCACGCCCGACCTGATCTACGACATGCTGGTCGCCGCCGGCTGCGCCCGCAAGATCATCTTCTCCTACGCGGGCAACCCCGGGGTTGGATCGCTGCGCATCATGCGAACGGAGATCGAAGCTGGCCGCCTCGAATGGGAGGAGTATTCCCACTTCTCGATGATCACCCGTTTGACGGCGGGCGCGGCGGGGCTGCCTTTCCTGCCCATGAACCCTACCGGCGCCGGCGATCTGGAGAAGGCCAACCCTCAGTTCCGCCGCGTGCTCGATCCATATTCCGGCCGAGAGGTTGTCACCGTCCCGGCCCTCAACCCGGATGTAGCTATCGTCCACGTCCAACGTGCCGACGCCGAGGGCAACTGCCACCTGTGGGGAATCCTGGGCGAGCAGAAGGAAGCCGCCTTCGCCTCCAAACGCGTGATCATTACCGCCGAGGAGATCGTCGAGGCCGCCGTCATCCGCTCCGACCCCAACCGCACCATGATCCCCGGGCTCGTCGTCACCGCCGTCTGCCACGTCCCCCACTGCACCCACCCCTCCTACACACAGGGCTACTACGACCGGGACAACGCCTTCTATCTGGAATGGGACAAGATCAGCGCCGACCCAGCGCGTGTCAAGTCCTGGCTCGATGAATGGGTCTACCAGGTGAAGGATCGGGACCAGTACTGGAACAAGCTTGGGCCCGAGACCCACGCCCGCCTGGCTGTGGAACCGATGTGGAGCGAGCCCGTCAACTACGGCAAGTACTGAGCCAGGTTCCGGCGATCGGTGGACTTCCCCTCAATGGAGACTCGATGAGCGGCGCGACCTACACCCCCTCCGAACTGATGACCGTCAACGCGGCCCGGCTGCTGCGCGACTCCGACACCGTCTTCGTCGGGGTCGGGCTTCCCAACCTGGCCTGCAACCTCGCCCGTCGCACCCACGCCCCCAACCTGGTCATGATCTACGAGGCCGGCGTCATCGGCGCCCAGCCCTCCCGGCTACCCCTCTCGATCGGTGACCCCACCCTGGTCTCAGGCGCCCTTTCGGTGTGCTCGATGTATGAGATCTTCGCCTACTACCTCCAGCGCGGCTACGTCACGGTTGGCTTCATGGGCGGAGCGCAGATCGACCGCTACGCCAACGTCAACGCCACCGTCATCGGCGACTACAAACACCCCAAGGTTCGCCTCCCCGGTTCGGGTGGGAGCATGGAGATCGCTGCCTGGGCGGACCGCTGCTACTTCCTCGCACCCCACCAGAAGCGCCGCTTCCCGGTCAAGTGCGACTTCCGCACCTCGGCCGGCTTTCTCGACGGCCGGGCCTCGCGCCACGCCGCCGGCTTGCGCGGCGGCGGACCGGCCGCTGTCGTCACCGACCTGGGCTTGCTCGAGCCGGACGAGAGCGGCGAACTGACGCTCACCGCCGTACACCCCGGCGTCGACCCGGAGCAGGCACGCCTTAATACGGGCTGGGAGCTAAAGGTGTTGGCAAACCTGCGCACTACCCAGGCACCAACCGAGGAGGAGCTTCGCATCCTGCGCGACTTCGACCCGGAACGGATCTACCTAAGCTCCACAGGATAGCCCAGACGCGCTCCCTCCGGCCGCAACGACCGATCTGAACTCCGGAAGCCGTTTCCTCCCGTGGGTGGATGCCCCACGGCGCCCCGATGAGAGAAGAGGCATTGGCTGGTCTGGCTCGGCAGGGGGACACAGTAGAAATCCGCCACTGGCTGCCGGGCGCGCCGGGCAAGGGGTCCTGGACCGGTGCCCATTGGTGAGGCGCGATGGAGGATGCGCTTGATCGCGTCTAGCCCAACCCCGTCTCGGCACCCGATCCTCACCTGGGTCTTCTTCTCGCCGGGCGAGCGCCGGCTCCGGGCCGCCTGGCGCCTGCTCCTTCACACGGCCTTGGTGTCCCTCTTGCTTCTTGCGTTCACCCTCCCCGTTGCAGTCCTCGCCTCCATCCTTTCCGGCCCCATCGCCGCGTCAGACTCACCGCCGCTCCTCTTGATCTCCA
Organism: uncultured Anaerolineaceae bacterium; assembly: GCA_964513155.1. GTDB lineage: Bacteria > Chloroflexota > Anaerolineae > Anaerolineales > E44-bin32 > DATEAV01. The sequence continues at coordinate 17,334 of CAZEMA010000040.1, read as the reverse complement.
GCCTGGCCTCCCTCGCCGCCATCGCCTTGGCGACCTGGATCGCCCGCCGGGCCCTCGACCGCCGGTCCTTCCTCTCGCTCGGCTTGCGCCTCGACGGGCATACCCTCCCCGACCTGGTCCTCGGATTCCTCATCGCGGGGCCGACCATAGGCCTGATCTTCCTGTTCGAGTGGTTGATGGGGTGGGTCCGGGTGGACGGTTGGGCATGGCAGGGCGGGGCCTGGCTCAGCACGCTGATCGGGCTGCTCTCCGCACTGGTCCTGTGGATTTCGGTCGGCATTCAAGAGGAGGTGTGGAGCCGAGGCTACCACTTGCAGAACCTGGCCGACGGCTTGAACCTTCCCTGGGGCCTCTTCCTATCCTCTGCCATCTTCGGCGGGCTGCATCTAGCCAACCCGAATGCCACCTGGCTGGCGGGGATGGGGGTCCTGGCAGCCGGCTACTTCCTCGCCTTCGGGTGGCTGCGTACCCGCCAGCTCTGGCTACCCATCGGATTGCATATCGGGTGGAACTTCTTCGAGGGGACCGTGTTCGGCTTTCCCGTGAGCGGGATGGGCGGCTTCAGCCTCCTCCGCCAGACGGTTGCGGGCCCGACGCTGGTGACGGGCGGGGCCTTCGGACCCGAGGCAGGCCTGGTCGTCCTGCCGGCGCTGGGATTCGGAGCACTGCTCCTGTGGGCCTATACCCGCCGGCGGCTCCCTTGAGGGTCATCCGAGCGTTCCTCTCGCCGGACATGTCCGGGCACGTCCGACTGCGGTCGGGTTTTGGGGGATCCGAGGGGATGGTGGGCGGCAGGCTGGGTCGCCATCGCTACGCCAAAGACTGCCCCGAGCCCCAATCGCCTTCAGGCCGAGCACTCGCCTCTTGCGGGTTCGAACCCCCTACACCGCGCGCGGGTATCTACTACCGACGGATTAAAGCGCCCTGCCGATTCGCGACCGGCCGTCATCCAAGGGATCCTGGCCACGCGTACAACCTTCTACGCCATCTCGAGGTGGTGCCATGAGGGGTCTCATCCTGTGCCTGACACTCGCCCTTGCAGTTGCGGCCCTCTCCGCTTGCGGCCCGGTAGGTCCGGCCAATCCCGCGGACATAGCCTTGCCAGAGAACATCCTTGACCTTCGCTGGGATGATCGATCGCCTTTCCGAACCGGCCTGATCGCCTCCGAGCAAGGTGTGCTGGAAGAGTTGCCCGGCGCCAGCCTGTACCGGCTCAATCTCACCCTGGCCGAGGAGCGCACTCATCTCGAGGGCGAGGAACAGATCCGCTACACAAACCAGGAAGACGTCGCCCTGAACGAGATCTACCTGCGGCTCTTCCCCAATATCCTCGGAGGCTCAACCGCCATCCTCCAGGTCCAGATCGATGGACTGGACGTGATCCCCGGCTATGAGCTCGAGAACAGCGCTCTCCGCCTCCCGCTCGCCGAGCCCCTGCAGCCCGGGCAGAAGATCGTCGTCCGTCTTGTGTTCGCGGTTGAGGTGCCGGAGGGCGAGGGGGGCAACTATGGTGCCTTCTCGTATTCGGATGGGGTTCTGGCGCTGGCCCACTTCTACCCGATGATCCCGGTCTACGACGACGAAGGCTGGAACCTGGAAGTCCCGCCTCCCTATGGGGACGTGACGTTCAACGACAGCAGTTTCTACCTGGTTCGGGTTGTGGCCCCCTCCTCCCTCACGCTGGTGGCCTCGGGCGTGGAGGTCGACCGCACCCAGGCAGTGGGCGAGCAGCGGGTGACCTACGCCGCCGGCCCGATGCGCGACTTCTACATGGTGGCCAGCGAGGCGTACGAGATGGCCAGCCAACAGGTCGGCATGACGGTGGTCCACAGCTACTACACCCCGGGGCTGGAGGATGGCGGGCGGCGAGCACTGCGCTATGCGGCCGAGGCCCTGGACCTCTTCGATCAGGAATTCGGCACCTACCCCTTCACCGAGTTCGACCTGGTCAGCACCCCGACCACCGCTGGCGGCATCGAGTATCCGGGCATCACCGCCATCGCCTCCCGCCTCTATGACCCGGGGAACCCCGACTCCGCGTCAGGATACTTCGAAGCCGTCGTTGCCCATGAGACCGGACATCAATGGTTCTACAGCCTCGTCGGGAGTGACCAGGTCGACGAACCCTGGCTCGACGAGTCCCTCACCCAGTACCTCACCCTGCTCTACTTCCAGGATGCCTACGGTGAACCCGGTTGGTCAGGGTTCGCAGATTCGCTGTACGGCCGGTGGGACCGGGTTTCACGGGCACAGATTCCCGCTGGCATGCCGGTGGCCAGCTACACCGAGACCGAGTACGGCGCCATCGTCTATGGCCGAGGGGCTATCTTCTTCATGGGGTTGGCCGAAGCGATGGGGGACTCTGCATTTCGCGCCTTCCTGCGGGATTACTATCAGACATACCGATGGGGAATCGCCACACCCGCCGACCTGGAGGCGACGGCAGAGGCCAACTGCACCTGCGACCTTACGCCCCTTTTCGAGCAGTGGATCTACGCTGAATAGAGCTCGGTGGACTCCGGCCTGCGATGCGTCGTCGACGGTAATGCCGCCGTCTCTCCCCGACGGCGGCTTGCCTCATCCCACGACTGTGTGCCCGAAACCGATCTCTCCCCCCATGCCCTACGTCGTCACCTAAGACGCCTGGACCTGCGCGTGCAGGACTGGCTTTTCTGGCCTTGGGCCAGACCTGCGCACCGCCTTCACTTAGCGGGCGATCCATCCGGCGCGATCTTGAGCGGCGGACTGCAGGATCGAGCGAGGAAACCTCGTGCCCCCTGGTTCACTCGTACCGCAGCGCCTCGATCGGGTTCAGACTTGCAGCCCGCGTGGCTGGGTAGACTCCGAAGAACACCCCCACAGCCATTGAGAACACCGTCGCCATGATCACGGTATCCAGGCCCACCACCGGGTTGATCCCCGAAGTCCCGAGCTGGAAGGCACCCATCAGGCGCGAGGCCACCCAGCCCAGCCCGACACCGATCACCCCGCCCATCAGGCTCAGGGTCGCTGATTCCAGCAGGAACTGGACCAGGATGTCTTGCCGCCGGGCTCCCACCGCCTTGCGGATGCCAATCTCTCGGGTGCGCTCGGTGACCGATACCAGCATGATGTTCATGATCCCAATACCTCCCACCACCAGGCTGATGGCCGCGATGCCTCCCAGGAACAGCGTCAGGGTATCGCTGATCTGGGTGGAGGCGTCCAGGATATCTTGCTGGCTCTGGATGATGAAGTCCTCATCGCCCTCCACCACCCCGTGCTCCTCCCGCAGGATGGCGCTGATCTCCTCAATCGCCGTATCGATCTGATCGGCGTCGCCGACCTTCACGTTGATCACGCTCACGCTGTTCGAGCCGCCGAAGAAGCGGGGGCCCGTCAGCCGCGACTGGGCCGTGGTCAGCGGGACCAGGATCCGGTCATCCTGGCTGCCGAAACCGGTGCCGCCCTTGCTGGCGAGCACCCCGATCACCCGGTAAGGCTGGCCGTTGAGACGGATCGTCTGTCCCACGGCCCCTGCCGTACCCCCAAACAGGGTGTCCGCCACCGCACTCCCGAGGACGACCACCGTCGAACGTGCGGTGACGTTGGCATCCGAGATGAACTCGCCGTCCGCCAACTCGAAGTTGCTCACCCACAGGTAGGAGGGGGTGACGCCCAGCAGCTCCGTATTGGTATTCTGGCTGAGGTACACCGCCTGCACTCGGCCGCTGGTCTGGGGAGAGACCCCCACGACAGAAGGCGCGCTGGCGATGGCCTCCGCGTCCTCCAGCGTCAACGAGGCCGCGGATCCGGCGGCACTGAACGCGCCTGCCTCCTGGATCCTCCCCGCGTAGACGAAGAGCAGATTGGTGCCCACGCTCTCGATCTGCGAGGTGATGGAGACCTCGACGCCTCGCCCGATGGAGAGCATGGCGATGACAGCCGCGACCCCGATGACGATCCCTAGGATCGTAAGCGCCGACCGCATCTTGTTGGCGCCTAGATTGGTCAGGGCGACGAGCAAAGCCTTGGAGAGTTTCATACGGCACGCTCCTCTGCGGAGCCAGCCGCCGCCTGTTGCTCTGCCTCCCCCGGTCTTCCATCGCTGTCGATCAAACCGTCGTAAAGGCGGATCACCCGGCCCGCCCGCTTCGCGATCCCGGGGTCATGTGTGACCAGCACCAGGGTCAGTCCACGCTCCTGGTTCATTCGAAGGAGCAGCTCCAGGATTCCCGCCCCCGTCTTCGAGTCCAGATTCCCGGTGGGCTCATCAGCCAGGAGCAGCGCCGGGGCATTGACCATCGCGCGGGCGATGGCCACTCTCTGCTGCTGCCCGCCCGAAAGCTCGGTCGGGCGGTGGTTCATCCGGTCCGCCAGGCCGACCGCCGCCAGCGCAGCCTCCACCCGCTCCCGCAACACCCCATCCTGTTTCCCATACGAGAGCGGCAGCTCCACGTTGCTGTAGGCGGTGGCGCGAGGCAGCAGGTTGAAGGTCTGAAAGACGAAGCCAATCTTGCGGTTCCGGATTCCCGCCAGCGCGTCCTCATCCAACGATCCAACGTCCTCGCCGTCCAACCGGTACAGGCCAGTGGTTGGCTTGTCCAGGCAGCCCAGGATATTCATGAGCGAGCTCTTACCCGATCCAGAGGGGCCCATGATGGCTACGACTTCGCCCCGCTCGACCTGCAGGGAGATCCCGCGCAGCGCGGGCACTTCCACGCTGCCCAGGTAATAGGTCTTGGTGACGTCCTCGATGTCAATCATCATCGGCCCCTACGGGGCATCCGAAAGGATCTGGATGGTTGTGGCTGTAATCTTGCCGGAATCGTCGCGCTCGCCGAGGACGGTGACCTGCGCCCCGGGCTGCAGGTCCCTTCGTTCACCGGCCACGAAGCGACTGATCACGGTTTGATCGGTCAGCAGGACCGTCACTTGGTCCTGGGCTGTGCTCAAGGTCAGGGTGTCGCCTTCGAGGCTCTCGACGGTCCCACTGGCGCCTCGTCCCGGGCCGAACTGACCACCCGCGGCGTCTGGATTTCCGGATTGGTCGAACCCCGCTGGGGGAGTCCCGGCGAAGGGCATCTGGCCGCTCTCCGAGAACCCCCGCCCGGCGAAGAACTGTGCCTGGAGATTCGTCTGCCGCGAACGCTCAAAGACCATCCCGCCGTAGAACGCACCCCCGCCGACGAGAAGTACAACCAAGACTGCACCTAGGACAACAGCAAGCTTACGCATCAGATCGCTCCTTTTCTACCCACCGGTCCTGTCGTCCCGCCTACGGCCTTATTTCGACGCTGCCGCCGCCCATCCCCATGATCCCCGGACCGCCCACGAAGTTGCTCGTCTGGCTCGAGCTGGAGGTGTTGAGCACGACTTCGTCTCCCTCCTGCAGAGCTCCTTCGGCGATTTCACTGGTCGAGGTGCCCACCAAACCGAGAGTGACCGGCACCGAGATCTCCTGACCCTGGTAGAGGACCCTCACGACCCGTTGTCCCCCGGACACCTGAATCGCCCGGTTGGGGACGATAACGACGTCCTCGTGGCGCTCAACGACGATGCTCACGGCCGTGGTCATCCCAGGTCGGAGCGCCGGGTCAGGGTCGTCCAATACAACCGTGACTGGGTAGGTGATCACGCCCTGGTTGGACGAGCCCATGAAAGCCACATCCGCCACGCGCCCAACGAACATCTGGTCGGGCAATGCGTCCAGCGTGAGGGTCACTTCCTGGCCCACGGCGATCTGCTCCACGTCCAATTCCGAGACAGAGACCTGCACCTCATAATGGCTGAGATCGGCCAGCGTCACCGCAGCAGTGTTGTTGCTTACCTGATCACCAACGCCGGAGCTGATGGCCACCACCGTCCCATCGAAGGGGGCAACCTGCCGCGCATGGTCCACGATGGCCTGGGCGTTCGCCACCCGCGCTCGGGCAGCAGCGACCTCCACCGGATCCGGCCCATTCTGCAGCGTTTGCAGGTCCTGCTGCGCATCCGCTAGCTCGGCCTCGGCCGTGGCCACCTCCGCGTCCAGCAGCGCTTCCTGGATCTCGGTCGGGTGGCCGAGGTACCAGTTGAGGCTTCGCAGCGCCGAGTCCCGTTGTCGCCGCGCCGCCACCAGGCGGACGAGGGCGTTCGCCCGGGCAGGGTCATCCTCTGACCGGCCCGAGAACTGGCCGTACTCATCCTCGGCTTGATCGACGGCGCTCTCGGCGATCACTAGGTTCGCTCGCGCGGCTGCGATCGTGTCCGAGCTGCCCCGGTTGCCCTGTTGGCGCACCGTGCGCGTGTATTCGGCGACCCTCAGAGCCTCCTGCGCATTAGCAAGCCTGAGCTGAGCCTGGGCCAAGTCCTGCGCGCTCGGCCCCGCCAGCAGTTCGTCCAGGTTCTGCTGCGCGGCCAGCAAGTCCGCCTGGGCCTGGATCACCGAAACGTCAAGCGAGTCGGGGGCGAGTTCCATCAGCACATCGCCTTCGTGCACCATGTCCCCGAGCTCTACGTTGACAGAGCCCACGACACCCGAGGTCTGCCAGGTCAAGGACGCCGAGCGCGTGACCTCGATCGTCCCCGCAGCATCCACGGACGAGGTCACCGTGCCGCGCTCCACGGTGGCGGTCTGCACAGTGGCCGTAGCCGCCTGACGGCTCGCCGCCCACTGCCGGTAGGCTAAGGCACCGGCGGCAATTGCGGCCAACGCCACACCCAGGTAGATCCACCTACGCTTGCTCATCTCTTGCCTCCTCAGCAACCTGGAAGTCGGCCAGCGACCAGGGTCCCCCGGCCCCGAAGCGACTGTCGATGACGATCCCCAGCGCCAACGCACACAGGATCGCCACGAAGACCCAACCCGCCACGGGGATGCGGCCGAGCGTGAATACGATCAAAATGCCCAACGTGAGGTCAAGCACCGGGGAGGATGTCTTCAGGCCGGCCCAGCGGGTGATCCGATGACCAAGGGCCAGTGCCACAGCCACCGTCCCACCCCAGACCGCAACCAGCAACCCGGCCAGGAGCAGCAGAGATACCGGGAAGGCCACGAAGGCAAAGGTTCCCAGGACCGTGAGCAGCAGGGCGGCCACCCCCGCAAGCAGGCCAATCCCCAGCAGTCGAAGCCCAGGGCCCCAGCCCGCCATCAGCCCATTCCGGGCCAGGCGCAGCCGGCGCGGCAACAAGAACAGCGTCACCAGGCTCACGAGGTACAGGAAGCAGAACGAGGCCGCGGCCGCAACGATCTCCCGCCATCCCTCTGGGCGAGGCCCACGCGGCCCGGCCTGGCCCAGTGGCTCAAGGCCGGGGATCCGAATGGGGTCCCGCGCCCCAAGGGGCACGAAGCCCGTCGACAGCCGATTCGTGGCATAGACCGACGCCACAAGAATGGCGAGACAGACAGCGACCAGCAGACCTAGAAGCAGAACGGTTCTCTTGGACATGTCCCTCCCCTCGCTACGAATACACCTCGACGGACTCAGGTCGACGAAGGAGCCGGGCCAGACCCCCGACCGCGCCGAGGGTCAACAGCACAGCACCCAGGACGAACGCGATCTCAATCCCTGCAACCAAGGACGACTCCCAGGCGATTGTCGCCTGGGCGGACCCCGCCAGCGTCTCCAGCGGGGTGGATAGGAGGCCGCTCAAAGCCTGGATGATCGTCTCGGCGTCCGGCACAGCCGGCAGGGCCTCTGAAGCCGGCCAGGAGATAGCCATCAACGCCATGCCAAGAAGACCAAGAGCGCTGGTGACGATCCCCGTCTGCCGCCACCGGTTCTTCACCCTCCTCCGGTCTGCCACCGCGAGGATGATGCGCGGCGCCAGATCGGGCGAGGGCCTCTCGTCCGGCAGGCGTGCCAGCCACTGGTCCATGCGATCGTTCATCGCTGATCCTCCAGGGCACTTCTCAACCTCTCCTTGGCTCGGTACAGCCGGGTTCGCACCGTGTTCAGCGGCAGTCCGAGGACGTCCGCCATCCGTTCATAAGACATGTCGGCCTCGTAGCGCAGGGCAATAACCATGCGATACGGGGCTGGCAATCCCTGAACCGCACCCGCCAGCCGCTCCAGAAGCTCCCCTTCATCGACAGCCTCTTCCAGGTCCATCCTGGTATCAGCCAGTTGCTGGACCTCTTCGCTGGGCAGGTCGGCAAAGTCCATCGGGCGTGATTTCTTCAGCATGTCCCGGCCAGCGTTCACGGCGATCCGGATCACCCAAGGCAGGAAGATCGGTTCGTTCTTGGAGCGGGTCAGGCTCTCCCAAGCTCGGAGAAACGCCTCCTGAGTGATCGCTTCGGCCTCCGCCCGGTCGCTGCACATCCGATGAACGATCCGATAGACCACGGGGGTGTGGCGCTCGACAAGGAGACCGAAGGCCTGCTCATCTCCCCGAATCGTCCTGCGGACCAGTTTGTCGTCGGGTATGTTCACAGCCTACTCACTGTACACGAGCCAGACAGCAGAAAGTTCCCGTGGATTCGCCCATTCTACCGCTCTGGCCATGGGTTGACCCCTCATCCCCTCCCGTGGATCTGAGGCCTCGCGAGGCGCCGTGGCTGTGGCCGACCGCAACCCTACGACCCACAGCACCACACCCCCCCGCACCTCACGCACGGTTGGGGTCCTGCAAATCTGTCAGAAGGTCAAGGCCCGGCTTGGCCATCTGCCGAGCCACGGCCTCGCTTCCCCACATCTCCGATGACCCCCCCGCCCACCACCCACGTGCGATTCGACCCGACGCATTCACACCCACGGCGCTCCCGCCGGGATGGGGCTCATGGCGAGGCACACGGCCTGTTGCCAGAGAAGCCAATGCAGGACATCCCGACCCGCTACTGGCAATTCTCAATGGACCAGCTAGCCCGCCCCGCAAGGCCTCGCGGTCGTGCGTGATTCAACGCCCTAGGCCTCCCCACAATAGGACCTACCTCGCGTCTACCCGACACCTAGGGCTACACCAGTCACATACCGCCACGGCTATCCACTTGACACGTTAGAACATCTGTTCTATACTCCTGGCACCGTATCCGAAGATAAAGAGGAGGTTCCCATGTCCAGCCTGACCCTCCGTACCCGTTCCGGACCGTCAATTTCCCCCGGTGCCTTCAGGGCGACCCTTCGCCGTCTCCGCCTTCGGCTCCCCCTTTCCCGAGGAGCCCTCTTCGGGGCGATCATCGTCGGCGGCCTGATCGGCTTTGAGCTGTTCAACTACAGCACGACGGAGTTCGCCCTGACAGACCTGCTTGGCCCACAGCGGTTTGCTGGAATCCAGTGGGCGACAATCCTCGCCCTGGCCTTCTGTGCGATCGACTTCGCCGGCATTGCCCGCCTGCTCACCCCCGAGAAGGGGCGCCAAGATCCCGCCGAAGCCTGGTATCTGTTGGGCGCCTGGTTCCTGGGCGCCACCATGAACGCCATCCTCACCTGGTGGGGCGTCTCCCTGGCGCTGCTGAACCACCAGGGACTGGGCAACGAGATCCTGGGTCGGCAGGCTTTGCTCAGCGGCGTTCCCGTCTTTGTGGCCGTGCTGGTCTGGCTTATCCGTGTCCTGATGATCGGGACACTGACACTTGCCGGCGAGCGCCTCTTCAGCCAGGAGCACCGTCCAGCCCCTGACCGGCTTCGCCTCGCGCCGACGAGCGCACGCCTCCAGCGTGAGGCGGCCATGGCCGTGGATGGCGCTAGCCCACATCGTGCGACTCCCGTTGCAGCCGCCATGTCCGAGGCCTCCCGCCCGCTCCGTCCCGCGCCCAAACCTGCCCAGCAGTCCATGCTTGGCCAGCGGTCCCTGACGGCCCGCCCTCCGGTGCGGAGATAGCCTGTGCCTCCGAATCGGCGACGGGCCACTCTGTCGTCCAGCCCCCTGTCTGTCCCGCTGCCCAGGGGGCTGGCGGCCGCCCGTCCGGTCCCGGCCCGCTGGGTGCCGGTTGTCCTGGCCATCCTCCTCGTGACAACCTCCGCCCGCTCCTGGGCCACGCTGCGGCCAGGCACTGGGCTACTCGCCCACGCCTCTCCCGCCGATCTCGAGGTAAGCTCCCTGGCGATCGCCTCCTCGCAGGCAGCCAGTGCACCGCTGGCGCTCTCGCCGATCTTCACGCCCGAGGTGCAAGCTTGGGGAGCCTTCATTCTGCGATGGTCCCACGCCTTCCAGATCGATCCCAACCTGGTGGCGACTGTCATGCAGATCGAGTCCTGCGGCGACCCAACGGCGGTCTCACCCTCCGGGGCCGCAGGCCTCTTCCAGGTCATGCCCTACCACTTCTCGTCCGGCGAGAACCCGACCGATCCCGACATCAATGCCCGGCGGGGCCTCACCTATCTCGCCCAATCCCTCCATCTCGCCGACGGGCAATACGACCTAGCCCTGGCAGGCTACAATGGGGGACACGGCCTGCTCGCGGTCGAGCCTTCTGGCTGGCCCAGCGAGACCCGCCGCTACGTCTACTGGGGCGCCGGCATCCTTGATGACATCCGGGCCGGTGTCTCACCCAGCCCCCGCCTGGAGGAGTGGCTCGCTGCCGGAGGCGCCCGTCTCTGCCGACAGGCCGCTCGCGCCTTGGCGGGGGCCGCAGAGGCGCAGCTCCCTCGCTGAACCTCCCCCACCCCAACGCTCCCATTGCAGACCCTGCTCCAGATGCGATCCCCAGATTGGCGGCGCCCAACGCAACACGATTTCGCCGCAGGCCGACCATCTCCCTGCCAGGACAGACCCCGCGCCGGGCGCGACAAGCCAAGGCCCGAGGCGGCAGGGCCTCGGTCCGCGGATTCCTCCAGGGGCAGTCGCCGGCCAGCATTTCAGATGGCCGCGCGCTCACCTGGTCAAGTGGATGGGGAATGGGGAGACGAATGTCGAGAGGAAACCGAGCCGGCCTCGCCTGTCGGTGCCGATGCCTCGTTCGCCAGTGGGAGCCAAACCGAGAACGTCGAGCCCTTCCCCACCTCCGAGGCCACTTCGATCCGACCCTGATGACTCCGGGCGACCCAGTAGGCGATCGACAGCCCCAGCCCGGCGCCTCCATCGATTGTCCTCCGGCGCGACCGATCCAAGCGGTAGAAACGCTCGAAGATGTGGCCGAGCTCCTCCTGAGGGATGCCTGGGCCGGTGTCGGAGACGGTCAGCCGCGCCCAACCCTCTACGCGTGTCAAGCCCAGCGTCACCGTCCCGCCGGTGGGCGTGAACTCGACGGCGTTCGCCACGAGGTTCAGGAGCATCTGCTTCAGCCGATCGCGGTCGCCGATCACGCTCGCCTGGTCCTCACGGCCCAGACGCACGTCCATCTTGTCCTGAGCGAGCACCTTCGCCTGCTTGTAGACCTCCAGCATCAGGGTGTCAAGCTCGAGGCTCTCTTTCGCCAACGGAAGCTTGCCGCTCTCGGCCTGGGCCAGAAGAAGCAGGTCTTTGACCATGCGCGTCATCCGATCGACTTCGGAGGTGATCGCCTCCAGTGACTCGGGGTCGGCCGTCCCCATGCGGCTGATCAAGTCGACGTTACCCCGGATGGTGGTTAACGGCGTCCTCAACTCATGGGAAACGTCGGCCAGGAAGCGCCGCTGGCTCTCGAAGAGGTTCTCCAGCCTCTCCAGCGTGGTGTTGAATGCCAGAATGAGCCTGCCGACCTCTCCCCCAGACGGGCTCGTGAGCGGCAGGCGCATGGACAGATCGTCGGCTCGCGAGATCTGCTGGGCCGCTTCCGTCACCTGGGCCAGCGGGCGGAGGGCGGCTCGGGCCGTTGTCAACCCCACCAGCGCGGCGACAGCCACTGCCACCAGCCCGCCTCCCCCCAGCACCAGCAGAAGCATGCGCCGGGCTTGATCCACGATTCCAAGGGAGCTCCCCACTTCCAGGTACCCCACGACCGCCTCCGAAGGCGGGGCGATGATAGGAGCGCTGAAAACAAGGAGGTGGGCCTGGCCGATCAGCACGGTGGAGTACGTGGGGACGTCGACGGCCAGCCCTGCAGCGTCAAGGGGCTGGGTCACCGACGTCAGGTTCTGAGATTGCACCAGCAAGTTGCCCTCGCTGTCCCAGACCTGCACGTAGACGTTGGCAGTGAGATCCAAGGGCGGGAGCGTGATCCCCCGCACATCTCGTCGGCTCGCCTGCAGGATGTCCGAGGCCGTCCCCTGTAGCGTGTCTTTGATCTGGCCCATCAGGCTCTGCGACAGCAGCCCATAGACAACCGCGCCAAACAAGATGAGGACGCCGGTCAGGACGATGGTGTACCAGATGGTCAGGCGTGCGCGCAGGGTCACATCGGCTCCCGCAGCACGTAGCCCACACCCCGCACAGTGTGGATCAGGCGCGGCTCGCCGCCCTCTTCGCTCTTCTGACGCAGATAGCGGATGTAGACCTCGATGATGTTGCTCTCGCCACCGAAGTTGTACCCCCAAACCCGATCGTAGATGACTTCTCGCGTCAAGACCTGCTTGGGGTGGTGCAGGAGCAATTCCAGCAGCTCATATTCCTTGGCCGTCAACTCGAAGGCCCGATCACCCCGGAAACCTTGGTGCGTCCCGGTATCGAGGCGCAGATCGCCGAAGGAAAGCAGCTCGACCCCCTCCGGCCGCGCCCGCCGCAGCAAGGCCCGGATTCGCGCCACCAGCTCGTCAAACTCGAACGGCTTCACCAAGTAGTCATCGGCCCCAGCATCGAGTCCCGTCACGCGGTCGACGACGGCATCTTTCGCTGTCAGCATCAGGATCGGCACCCCCCCGCCTGCCCGCAGTCGCCGGCAGACCTCCAGGCCATCCATCCCTGGCAGCATCCAGTCCAGGATCACCACGTCCGGGGGCTTCTCCCGCGCCAGACTGAGGCCCGTCGGGCCGTCGGCGGCCGTTTCGACGCGGTAGCCCTCATAGGTCAGGCCACGGCGAAGGAACTGCAGGATTCGATCTTCGTCTTCAATGATCAGAATCCGCTCGCGCATACTGGTTGTACCTGCTCAGGCGGAGAAGGAGCATTCGCGCGCCGGCGGGCCCTGATGCACCGGCCTCTGCCCGACTATCCATCGTCGGACGACAGCCTCATCAGGCAACCACCCGGAGTCTTCCGACCCCGCCTCTGGCACTCGTCCGCGCAATACAGGTCACGCGTTCTATCGCAGGATGCCACGGGTGGCGCGCCAATCGCTCCGCGGCAGTATACAACACCCTATGCCGTCTGTGCGCGATTTCTTCCTGTGGAGAGGATGCTGCCCCGACGCGAGGCGTACCCAGGGCGCGTTGGCCAGCGGCATCGGTGGAGCCGCCATCTGGCGGCTCCACGGGTGATGCTCGGCAAAACAGATTAGACGAGCTCGACCGTCGCGCCGGCCGCCTCGAGCCTGCTCTTGGCGTCCGTGGCGGCTTCCTTGCCGGCCTGCTCCAGGACCTTGGCCCCAGCGGTCTCTGCCAGATCCTTGGCATCCTTCAGACCCAGGGTCGTGATCTGGCGGATGACCTTGATCACGTCGATCTTCTTGGGCCCGACGTCCTTGAGGATGACGGCGAACTCGGTCTTCTCATCCACGGCAGGGGCCGCAGAAGGGGCCGCTGCCCCAGCCATCGCCGCCACCGCCACGGGGGCCGCCGCCGAGACCCCCCACTTCTCTTCCAGCATCTTCGTCAGTTCAGCAGCTTCGAGGACTGTCAGCTTGCTCAGTTCCTCGACCAGTTTCTCAAGATTGGCCATGGTTAGGATATCTCCTTTGTCTGCCTCGAGCTTCGCTTGTATGTTCCACGAGTCTGTTCCGCCCTTGGCTCGAGCGGGCGGTGATCATGCGGTGGCGCCAGCCTTTTCCCCGAAGGCCTTCACAACGCTGGCCAGTTGGCGGACCGATCCAGCCAACGCTCCGGCCACGCGGCTCGCCGGGGCCTTCAGCACGCCCAGAAGCCTTGCCTGCAACACGGGCAACGCCGGCAGTTCAGCCAACTGCTCGATCTGCCTGGCGCTGTACAGCGCCCCTTCGAGCACGCCACCCTTCAACCATACAGCTCCGGATTGTTTTGCCGCCTCCACGATCGTCTTCGCCAGGATCGTTACATCCTCCATGGCGAACCCGACCACTGTCGTGCCTTCCAGCGCCTCCTCGGGCACAGGAAGCCCCGCCTCCTTGAACGCCAGCTTGGCCAGCCGGTTCTTGACGACGTGGAATTCCCCTCCCTGGTCGCGGATCTTGCGGCGCAGTTCCTCGAGGTCCCTGACCGTCATCCCGGAGAAGCCAGCCAGGATGGCGCCCTTACTGCGGCTGAGGAGGTCCTGGTACTGGGCCACCAACGCCTGTTTGCGGCTCTTCGTGATTGCCAAAGTCTCTCACCTCCCTCCATCGTTCGTGCCGCAAGCACCCCGTCCGGGCCGGGCCTTCGCGGCCCGATCGGCGTGCGAGACGGCAACAAAAGAGTCTTTGCTCCGCGCCTGACGCCGATGCAAAGACTCCTGCAGCCTGTCGGTTGCGGCGGACACGGGATGTCCGCTTGGGTCTTCACCTCGGCAGGAGATTAAGCCAGCTTGGCTCTAGGCGCCTGCTGTCTTGGGCGAAGCAAGTTCACGCTCGGCCGGCAATGGCCGAGAGCACTCTAGGCTATCTCCTCCATGGCCTGGGCCTCGTTCGCGTCCACCCGGATCCCTGGCCCCATGGTTGTGGTCAAAGACACCTTACGGATGAAGTTGCCTTTGGCGCCGGCCGGACGGGCCTTCTTGATGGCCTCCATCAACGCCGTAAGGTTGCCATACAGCTTCTCTGCCTCGAAGGAGGCCTTACCAACGGGCACATGCAGGTTGCCGCTGCGGTCCATGCGGAACTCCACCCGGCCCGCTTTCAGTTCCTTGATCGCCCGCGGCAGGTCATCGGCCGGGACGACGGTGCCAGCCTTCGGGTTTGGCATCAGGCCTCGCGTGCCCAGGATCCGGCCCAGGCCCGACCTGCCGATCTTGCCCATCACGTCCGGCGTTGCCACCGTGGCATCGAACTCGAGCCAGCCGCCCTGGATCTGCTTGATGACCTCGTCGTCGCCGATGTAGTCGGCGCCGGCTTCCTGTGCCGCTCGCGCCGCCTCCCCCTCGGCAAAGGCCAGGACCCTCACCCTCTTGCCCAGCCCATGTGGCAGAAGCACCGTGTTCCGCACCTGCTGGTCGGCGTGCTTCGGGTCGACCCCGAGTCGGATGTGCAGCTCAACCGTCGAGTCGAACTTCGTAATCGCCGTCTCGCGAGCCAGCTTGACTGCCTCCATCGGCGTGTACTGGCGATCCTTGTCAACCTTGGCTGCGGCCGCGAGGTACTTCTTGCCGTGTTTGGTCATTTCTGCTCCCTGTGGTCCGGACGGGTCGCTTGGATGCGGCCCTCCCACAATCCGCTACTCCTCTACCGCGATCCCCATGTTGCGGGCAGTGCCTTCGATCTGGCGCATCGCCCCTTCCAGATCGATCGCGTTCAGATCCTTCATCTTGATCTCGGCGATCTCCCGGATCTGGGCCCGGGTCACCGTACCCACCTTCTGGCGGTTGGGTTCGGCGGAGCCCTTTTCCACGCCGGCCGCCTTGCGCAACAGCACCGGCGTGGGCGGCGTCTTCAAGATGAAGGTGAAGGAACCATCGGTGTAAATGCTGATCTCGGCCGGGACGATCTCCCCCGCCCGGTTCGAGGTGCGGGCATTGTATTCCTTGCAGAACATCATCAGATTGATGCCGTGCGGCGCCAAAGCCGGGCCAATCGGCGGGGCCGGGTTGGCCTTGCCTGCCTCGATCTGCAAACGAACAACCGCCTTGAGTTTCTTTGCCACTGCTATTCTCCTCGAGTGGTGCTAGCGGGCGGATCAGGCCGCCCTCCCACGCGGTCAGGCTTTCTCGACCTGCAGGAAATCGAGCTCGACCGGTGTCTCCCGTCCGAAGAACGAGACCATGATCCGAACCTTGGCGCGTTCCATGTCGATATCGGCGACGGTGCCGATGAAATCGTTGAATGGGCCGTCGATGATTCGCACTTTCTGCCCGACCTTGTAGGTCACCTTTACCCGCGGCGCCTCGGCCTCCATACGCTTGACGATCTGTGCCACTTCCTCCGGCCGCAGCGGCGTGGGGTCGTTGCCCATGCCCACGAAGCCCGTCACCCCTGGCGTGTTCCGCACCACATACCACGACTCCTCGGTGAGGACCATCTGAACCAGGATGTAGCCCGGGAATACCCGGCGCTCAACCGTGCGCCTCTTCCCCTCTTTGACCTCGATCTCCTCTTCGGTGGGGACAACAACGTCGAAGATCTTGTCCTTCATCCCCATCGTGTCGATGCGTTGCTCAAGGTTGTGCCGGACCTTGTTCTCGTAACCCGAGTAGCAGTGGACGACATACCACTTGCGGCCGTCGTCCGGCTCCCCCAGCACCGCGGGCGCTGCCTCCGGCGCAGGCTCGGCAGCCTCGGCTTCCAGGGCCCGCCCGACCATCTCCAATGCTCCCGCCGGCTCGGCGATCTCCTCTTCAGCAGCCGGCGGGGCCACCTCGGCCTCAGCCGCGGGCTCGGCCTCCGCGGCTCCCACCGCAACCGGAGCCGCCTCAGCCTCCAACAATGGAAGGCTGACCTCCGGCACTTCGGGCTCGCCCGCCGGTGCCACCACCTTCTCGGTCTCGCTCTCGACCGGGGAGATGTTCTCGTCGCGCTCGGGCTCCAACTCACTCATACCGTGGTCTCACCTTGCCAGCGTCAGGATCAGCCGGAAGAACTCGGCAAACAGCGCGTCCGCCAAGCCCAGGATGGCGCTCATCACTCCCAGAGTGATCAGAACGATCATCGTAAGATTCGTGGCTTCGCGGCGGGTGGGCCAGTTGACCTTTCGCAGCTCGGCCACCGTTTCCCGCATCAGCCGGACCAGCACAAAGGGCTGCTTCTTGACACCGACCTGAGCTTTCGGCACTCCTGACTCCTTGGTACTCCCCGAAGACGCCGAGGGCTTCACCCTCCCCTCGGAACATCAGGCAGGCCAGGCAGGACTCGAACCCGCAGCCCCCGCTTTTGGAGAGCGGTGCTCTTCCAATTGAGCTACTGGCCTTTAACGGTCACCTGTCAAGTGCTCCGGTGTCAAGGGACACAGAAGCACTTGGCGCGGGACCACGTCATTTTGTCTCCCGATGCAGCGTATGCTTCCGGCAGCGGGGGCAGTACTTCTGGAATTCAATCCGCCCCGGGTCGTTGCGACGGTTCTTCTCAGTCGTGTAGTTCCGCTCCTGGCACTCCGTGCACGCCAGGGTCACAACGGGCCGAACATCCTTCTTCGCCATAGCATATCCCCACGGCGGCGTCAACGCCGGCCGCGGCTTCCTCTCCCTATTCCAGGATCTCGGTAATTACACCGGCACCGACGGTCAGGCCGCCTTCCCGGATGGCAAACTTCGACCCCTTCT
>CAZEMA010000039.1:18113-21464 GCA_964513155.1 uncultured Anaerolineaceae bacterium | reverse complement strand
CCCTTGGCCATCACCAGCCTCCACCGCTACCCGGACACCTGCGCACGGGGTCAGGTCACTCTGGGTGGCCGGTGCCTAGCAGGGTGATGAAGAACCGCCTTGCCCGGAGAAGAGAACCGTATATGTGGTGGTTGGGGCTTCGCCCCAACCACCACATATACGAATTCCTTCCAGGAAGCAGGGCTTTTTCATCACCCTCCTAGGGTTTGTCCTCAGGCGGCACCGGTTTGACGTCGACGACCTGTGCTCCCAGATCCCGCAGGGCGGTCGCGACCATCCCGTTGTCCTGAACCGCTTGCGCACCGGCCTCGTTCCCGCCCTCGGTTGCACCGCTGGTCAGCGCGGAACGTACTTGCACCGACGTGCCCAGGACTTCCTGAAGGGCGTCGCGGGCCAGGCCCAAACTGTGGCCCTTCTCCATCTTGTCCCGGAGCAGGTCACTGGCGAAGCCAAGGACCAACACACCGTCTTCAAGACCCATGGGGCGGCAGGAGTTGAGCAAAGCTTGGGTCCGGGGGTCGCGTCGCCGGGCAGCCGCCAGAATCTCGCGCCAGTGATCCAGAATCGTCTGGAACGTCACCTTTCCCGGGTCGGCCTCCGATCGTGGGGAGGCATACTCCGCCGGCTCGCCCTCCCTGGATGCCTGGGAGGCAGGGCCAGGATTCGCAGGTCTGGCGCTCCTGGCGCCCGTCGAGGGGACGGGGCCCAGCTCTTTCCCGGGGACACTGGGCCGTTCGGGCGAAGCGCTCGCAGGCGAACCCCGCTGCGTTTCGACAACGCCCGGCTTGGCCTGCGCCACTTCGATAAAGGCCATCTCCAGAGGCAGGCTCGGCTGCCATCCGGCCCGGGATTCCAGCCCCGCCTGATTGAACGCCCGGATCGCAGCCAGCAACTCCGGCACCTCGAAGCGCTGCGCCTGACGCGCCATCTCGGCCCGATCCTCCGGCGTGGCCTCCAGCAGGTGCGCGTCACCCATACGGGCCAGGAGAAGCCCGCGCAGGTAGTCAACGACCTGTCGGGCGAACTGGCGCGGGTCCGCCCCGCCATCCAGCGCCCGATTGATGAGCGTCAGACCCAGAGCCACGTCTTTGGCGAGAAGCGCATCGATAACCTGGCGAACCGCCTCGCCCGTCGCGGTCCCGAGCACGACTTGCGTCTGCAGGAGAGCGATCACCTCGCCGGCAGAGCCCAACTGGTCTAGAAGCGAGATCGCGTCTCGCATGCTCCCCGTCGCCTGACGCGCAACCAGCTCCAAGACCCCGGGTTCGGCCTGCAGACCCTCTTGGCTCAGCCTGGCGGAGAGGTAGTCCACAATGATGGCTACCGGCAGTCGCCGAAACTCGTGGCGCTGGCAACGGGAGAGAACCGTTGCCGGAATCTTGTGGATCTCAGTCGTAGCCAGTACGAAGATCGCGTGGGAAGGCGGTTCCTCAAGCGTCTTGAGCAGGGCGTTGAAGGCCGCCGTCGAAAGCATGTGGACCTCGTCCACGATGTAGACCTTGCACCGGCCTTCGTTGGGAGCGAAGTTGATCTTGTCCCGCAGATCGCGCACGTCCTCGACGCTGGTATTGGAGGCGGCGTCGATCTCGATCAGATCGAGGAAGCGCCCTTCGGTCACCGCCTGGCATCGCGCACACCGGTTGCAGGGTCGGTCTGCAGGCGAGTCGGCCAGGCAGTTGACTGCCTTCGCCAGGATCCTGGCGGTGGTCGTCTTGCCGGTGCCCCGCGGCCCGGCAAAGAGATACGCGTGAGCGACGCGCTCCGCGCGCACCGCGTTCCGCAGCGTCAGGACGATGTGATCCTGCCCGACCACTTCATCCCAGGTCTGAGGTCGCCACTTCCGGTAGAGTGCTTGAGACATGGGGGATGTGCGCTCCAGAAAGCGAGTGTATCAGACGCACAGGGGGCGCGCAAGATGGCTCCGCACAAACATCCGGAAATCGGTCTTCCGGTGTTATAATGCCCCCGTCCATCCGCTACAGCGGGTGCCGGAGGTTGAGATGCCCATTCGTTTAGGTCCGCTGGAGCTTGTGATCGTCCTGGTCATCGTGGTTATTCTCTTTGGAGGACGACTGGGACGGCTCGGCGGCGACCTCGGCCGCAGTATCCGGGAGTTCCGCAAGGGGCTGAAGAGTGATGAGGAAGAGACCCCCAAGGATCAGCAGCCCCCCGACTCTAGCGCCCAATCCTGATTTATCCCATGGCGGCCATGAACCGGCCCTCGGGCCGGTTCGTCTTTTCCCCCGAAGTGTCTGACATCCCGACACCATCTCGAATCGGTTAGGCACGGGCCGGCCGGATGCTCGATGCTGGCGGGGGGACGGATCGGGCAATCGGGCCGGGCGTCCGATGGCGGAAGGGTCGACCGATGTCGTCGACCTCGGCTCTCGGCGGGCGCCAGGAACCGAGGCCCAGCGGGGGCAGAGGGACCGCGATGCCTGGCTTCGGCCCTTGACTGCTCGGTTTCGGAGCATCTGATACTTGGTGAGGACTGCAGCTCGTCACAAACGATGGAAGGCCGCCGGTCGGCAGCCTTCCATCGCAGACAACTCGGTAAGCGTAGGCAGAGCTCGGATTAGGGAATCTCAAAGATCGACTGCGTGGCGCCGCTGGCGTCCCGCAAGGTGATCGTCTTCCCAGAGAGCCAGATCGCCTGGTCCATCCCCCAGTACAGGTCAATTGACGTATCCCGGCCGGCCATGGTGTGGACGCTTGCGGCGCCGCTGTGATGGAGCACGAAGCCCGGGAACGTGTAGCGGTGACCCTGGCCGTCATCCAACGACCACCCGGCCATGCTGGCCTCGCCACCGCTGTTGAGCAGCAGGACCGTTTCCGTCTCGAGCACGCCGGCGCCGCTCACGCCGCGGATCTCGACCCGGGCTGCCAGGGAGTCTGGGTTCTGCGTGGCTGTCGCCCGAGGGGTCGAGCCCGGCGGCGGGGTTGCGCCCGTCCCGGCCGAGGCGGTGGGCACGATCAGCACCTGACCGACATCCAGGGTGTCGGGATCGGTGAGCCCGTTGGCGGCCATCAGATCATCAGAATCGATCCCCAGCCGGAGGGCAATGGCCAGAAGGGTATCGCCCGGCTGAACGGTGTAGGTTACCGGCGTCGGCGAAGGCGGCACGGTGGCAGTCACCGTCGGAATGGCGCTGCCGACCTGGGCCGCGATGCTGAGCGTCGAGGTGGGGGTTGCCACCGGCCGCGAGACGCCTGGCCGGTCCCAGATGAAGAGCACGAGGGTCACCGTCGCGGCGGACACGATGACGTTGAGGATCAGAAAGCGCACGAACTGACTGGAGGACGTCCTGCGCACGCTACCCATGGGCCAGGATCATAGCACAGGTCTCCCAA
>CAZEMA010000039.1:0-18013 GCA_964513155.1 uncultured Anaerolineaceae bacterium | reverse complement strand
GAGGACGTCCTGCGCACGCTACCCATGGGCCAGGATCATAGCACAGGTCTCCCAAAAGCGAAATTGACTCGGGCAAGGTGCAACCGTACAATCCGAGAAGCCGACGCGAACCGCGAGGCATGTGGATGCCCTATCTTATCGACGGCCACAATCTGATTGCACAGACGCCCGGTCTTCGCCTGAGCGACCCGGACGATGAGATGCGGCTTGTGTCAAGCCTCCGCCCCTTCTGCCGGAGGAAGCGGGGGCAGCTGACCGTCTACTTCGACCGCGGCCGGGCAGGATCGGAGGCTTCGCTCTCCTCAGGCGGGATCAAGATCCACTTCATCAGGCCTCCCGGTACAGCCGATCAGGCCATCCGCGCGCATCTTGCCCGTTTACGGGGAGAGGCTCGTAACTGGGTAGTCGTTTCCTCCGATCGAGAGGTGCAGGCGGCGGCACGGGCAGCGGGCGCCAGGGTGGTGAGCAGCCGCGATTTCGTCCGCGAGCTTCAAGCCGCGGCAACACGGCAGGCTGAGAAGCCCGAGATACCCTCCCCGGACGACATTGCCTACTGGGAGCGCCGTTTCGGCCAGAAGCGGAAGCGCTCCTCGCGCTGATTTCCTCATCGAATTCTTATCTAATTCCGATACACATTGTGGTAATATGTCCCCAAGATGAGCCCCGATTGGTGACATGTATTGGTATAGGGGTTCGTCCGAGGGGAACCACCTCACCGTCTTGTGTCCCCCCCTGCACAGACGGTGAGGCCCCTACGAAGGGAACCGCCGGATGTCCCCCACATCCGGCGGTCCGCTTTTCGAGTAATGGCGACCCCGAAATTGCCCGTGGATGTCCGCGGCTCTAGTCTGAGCAAGCGGTCTCTATCAAGGCCGATATCGGCCTTCGGCCTCGCAGGCTCCGACTCAGACCACGATTCCGCATACGAGAACGGACCAGGCGTCTCCCCGAAGCCTACAGCCGGACGCGCTCTTCCATCAGTTGGCGTGCCTCGGCGAGGGCGGCAGGGCGGATGTCGATCGGGAATCGGCCGTGGATCGGGCTGATCCTGGCCCCTAACCGGGTCGCCCACCAGAAGAGCCAGGACACGGGGCGCATGAAGCTGCTCAGGTCGACAGCCCGCCGCAGCTCCTCCAGCCCATCCTCGTCCCAACCGCCGAATAGTCCATAGAAGAAGGCAAAGAGCGGGAACGAGGGGAGGATGCCAATGAAGAGAACGAGCACGCTGGTCACCTGATCCCCTCGCCAGATCAGCCCTCCCACCCACCGGACGACGGCGTAATGCGCCGCGCCTGCCAGAATCGGGGCGGCCAAGGACTGCCAGAAGTAGAAGCGCTGGGGGAAGCACACCCTGTGGTTCACGAAGTACGCCAGGATGTCCTTCGTCAGCAGGCCGACAAAGTAGGCGATGATCAAGCCGTACACCTGGAACCGCGCCAGGAGCAGGAAGGCCAACGTCACGCGTATCGTCTGCTCGGCTGCCACCAGCGCTGACTTGAGATACGGGTGGTTGGCGCCCAACTGAACGTTGTCCCCCACCCAAGAGGGATACTGGATCGCTCCCCAGAGGATCAGCGGGATCGAGTAGGCCGCTGCCCGGACGAACTCCGGTCCCGTCGCGCCCAGGATGAAGCGGTCGGCCACCGCCAGGAGCACGGCACCGATATAGGCGCTGATCACCCCGCCCCACTTGTAAGACAGAACCGAGTAGTACTGGCTGAGCATCTTCCGGCCGTGCGAGATCGCCTCGGAGATGGAGGGGAGGGCGTTGCTGTAGAGGGTTTGCAGCACCTGGTAGGCGTAAATGAAGTTCTGGGCGATGGTCCAGTTGCCCCATACCTCGGCATAGTTGACCAGGCGCTGGGTGATCAGGATCTCGATCGCCTGCCCGACCATCCATGCCACGGAAGCCAGCATGTCGAACACGCCAAAGCGAAAGGCGTTCTTGATCACCGACCAGTCGAAGTGGGCCAGGAACAGGAGGCGGGCATTGTATCCCAGCCGCTTGTAAAGCCAGAAGCCGAGCACGAGGCAGAGGAACTCGCCGGCGTAAGCCGCCAACCCCAAGCCAAGCAGTCCGCCCATCGCCATCCCGAAGACCGGATGGTTCCTACCCCAGGCCACCATCAGGGTGACGATCAGTGGCTGGGTGATCATGGGGAAGGCCAGGGCCCAGCCCATGTCGAGGATCTGAGCGAAGTCGAAGCGCTGCAGGCCGGTCAGGGCGTGGCGGAAGACCTGGTAGAAACCGGGCAACTGGATCAGGGTGTGGACGATGATGCTCCAGGCATACAGCGCGTAGGTTGTTCGGGGAAGCAGCGTTCCCGAAACCGCAGTCACGAGCGCGACCTGGATCGCCCCTGACAGGGCCTGCCACCAGACGAAGACCTGCGCGTACTGGACCGCTCGCCGCGGGTCGTGGACGCGGTCTTGGGCGAAGAACTTGATGAACGCCGAGCTCGTGCCCATGTCGAAGAGGACCCACAACAGGTTGAAGAACTGGGTGACTCGGCCCCAGATCCCGAGCGCCTGAGCCGAGGGGAGGATGTACGTGGGCAGAATCAGATTCTGGTAGACGATGAGCGGCACGAAGAAGACCAGGCCGAACATCAGGGCAAACAGGAAACCACCCAGAGGCCGATGGAATCCGATCTCCTCCCAGTCGGTCCTGGCTTCGCGTGCCTCGAACTCGGCCCGGTTGGCGACGAGCGTGTCGAGTTCCTCTGGATGGGCGCGGCTGTAGCGGCGGACCAGGAAGAAGGCGGTGAATGAGATGACGACCATTACCGCCATCGCCGCATACAGCGCCGCTTGCTCACGAGGGTGGGGCACCGGTGAACCGGCATAGTCGGCGAAGTCGACGGGCGTCCTGCCACCCGCGGAGGAAGTCAAGAAGTAGATCAGATAGTTGAAGTAGGCCCACCCCTGGAACTGCGGGTTGTCCTGATCAAGGAAGCCACAGAACACGAAGACTGTGCCACTGCCCACCTCGCCTCTTCCGAGAACCAGGGAACCGTCTTCATAGCCAGAGGCCAAAGGCGTCAGCGCCGCCCCCTCCAGTAGGAATCGCTGTCGGACCTGAGGAGAACTCGTCCAGAGCACCTGCTTCGAGAGCGGATCGCTTTCCGCTCCTGGACTGGGGACCAGGCTCAACGGATCCTGGCGAGACTCGAGCCGGACATCGGCACCGAGCAAACCGTCCAAGTCCGCGGCCGCAATGTCGGGCCCCAAGATCAGGAGAAGCCCGGCCCCCTCTCGAAGGCGAGCCGCGATCGCCTCCGGATCGGGGATGACGCCGTTCAAGACGAAAACGTTGGCCTGCGCCGCGTCGCTGACAAGCTGGAAATCAGCCGCGAGGTCCAATGCCTCCCGCACACCTGCCTCTGGACCCGCATAGAAGACGCGCAAAGGATCGGCAGCATTGGCGGGCGAGATCCAGGCCAGGGCGAAAGCGATCGTCAGGAGGATTGAGAGAGGACGGCGCATGGCGGGAAGCTCCTCCGTCGCGGGAACCCCTCACCTCTGAGACACTCGGGACGGCGCACTTCTGATCCGAGACGGTGCTCCTGGCGACCATCACCAAACCGGGGCGGCGGGATTCAACCCGTTCTCCCGAATCACCTTGGCGTACCACCGCCCACTGTCCTTCACCGTTCGCGCCTGGGTCTCGAAGTCCACGTACACCAGCCCGAAACGCGTCCGGTAGCCGAGGGCCCATTCGAAGTTGTCCAGGAGAGACCAGACGAAGTATCCCGCGAGAGGAACCCCATCGCTCAGGGCCCGATGGATCTGGGCGACATGGTCCCGCAGGTAGCGAATCCGCCGGTAGTCACGGCAGCGGCCATCGAAGTCGAGGCCATCCGGGACGGGCACGCCGTTCTCGGTCACGATCATCTTCATCCCTGGGCGCGTCTGTAAGTATTCCTTCCAGAGGCGGAAGAGGAGCTCATACATCCCCGGCGGATAGATCTCCCACATTTGCGAGTACTCGCCCTCCTGGGGCATGACCCCCGTCGTCTGCAGCAGGGGCTCGTCGGGGTCATGCCGGATGACGGCTCGGCTGTAGTAGTTGACTCCGAGAAAATCGAGCGGAACGGCGATGCGTTCGAGATCGCCCGGCTGGGGCGTTGGCAGAAGCGGACCAAAAAGCGCCTGCATGTCCTCGGGGTATCGGGCGAAGAAGACCGGATCGAGGGACATCCGGTTGACGGCGCCATCGTAGCGGATCGCGGCCAGACGATCCTCTTCCGAATCGCTCGCCGGGTGGACCGGGTTGAGGTTGAGGGTTATCCCGATCCGCAGGGGCCGGCTGGTCGAGGCCCGTAGCGCGTCGACGGCCAACCCATGGGAAAAGAAGAGATGGTGACTCGCTCGCAGCGTCGCCGCCGGATCCTTGATGCCCGGCGCATGCTCCCCCGTCAGGTGGCCAGCAGCGGCAGCGACGAATGGCTCGTTGTGCGTGATCCAATACGTCACGCGGTCGCCCAGGCGCTCACCCAGCACACGGGCGTAGTCGGCGAAATGGTACGCCGTCTCGCGGCTGGGCCAACCTCCTCTATCCTGGAGAGGCTGGGGAAGGTCCCAATGGAAGAGGGTGACGAAGGGCTCAATCCGGTTGGCGAGGAGCCCGTCGATCAGCCGATCGTAGAACCCAAGACCGGCCGGGTTCACTTGGCCTGTGCCCTGTGGGAGGATCCGGGGCCAGCTGATCGAGAAGCGGTAGGTCTTCAACCCCAGGCTGGCCATGGTTCGGACATCTTCCTGCCAGCGGTGGTAGTGGTCCGCGGCGACGTCACCCGACTGACCGTGCCAGATCGTACCGGGCTGGCGGCAGAACGTGTCCCAGATCGAGAGACCTCGCCCGTCTTCGTTCCAGGCGCCTTCGATCTGGTAGGCTGAGGTGGCTGTACCCCAGAGGAAACCCTCGGGGAAGCGGAGGAATCCTTCCTGAGACACCCGATGCCTCCTTTCTGGATAGGGCTCTCAACGGGTGGGATGCGTGTAGCGCCCCAAAGATAGCATGAGCCACCCCAGGGGCAAAACGGTTGAGGGGCACATCGTGGTGGTGGCCAGCCGAGAGGATGCGCTTCTCTGGCGTTCCTTGGGTTGGCATGGCGGAGACAAGACTCTGACCTGTCATGGCCCCAAATCGCGCGACACCCCAGGAAGCAGCGTAGCCGGGGACGCGTGCCCCGACCTTGTTCAACCAGTAAGAGACTCATGCCCCTGGAGGCCGGGGGCATGCAGGCCCGACGCGTCGCAGGGAGGCCATGACTTGCTGGCTCGGTCATAAGCCAGACCGAGTTGACCTTTCAGAGGGCCGGCCGGGCAATGTCCAGGCACGCGGGACCGTCAGCGGCGCAGAGCCGCGCACATACTCCGGGCAGGGGTACCTGCTCGGCGCCCTCAACGTCGATGGGGGTGAGGCAGTCGCCGATCGCAGCGGGCAGAAGCGACTGTGGCCCACTGGCCCACGCATAGCTGCCCCCGAACTCTCAAGCCGGCACGGGGCGAACATAGGGCAAGAGCAGGGAATCTATCCGCGCCCTGAACGTCGACCGCCGACGCATCCTGAGGCGCTATTCACGAAAAGGAGGGCCTGCCCAGTTTAGGCAGGCCCTCTCGCGTCTAGACCGCCGATCACGGGTGCCTCGCCCAGGCACGTGCGAGACTCCCGCCGACTCGTCCAGCCAGGGCAGCTTAGCTAGACCTCATGGGTGTCACCGCACCGGTCCGTTGCCGAGGCACAATCCCGGCGATGGAGGCGGCCGCGCGCTCGGCACAGGCTGCGGCGGTCTCTGCCGACCAGACTGGTCCGTCGCGCAAGCGCGTTATAGGTCAACCTGATGTCGCTGTCGGAGGCTCTTCGCATCAGCGGCTCGACTCGATCTTATGACGCTCGACAGATGGGCGTTGCCCTTCCTGTGATTCCACCAAACCTCCACCACAAGAATCAACGATGGGCCCGGCAGGATTCGAACCTGCGACCAACCGGTTATGAGCCGGCCGCTCTAACCCCTGAGCTACGGGCCCTCCCCTCCGATTCTATCTCAAGTGGAAGACAAAGAGAACGCACAACTGACGCAGTCGCGCGGCCATTGGTCCTCAGTCCCCGGGCGCGCGGTCACTCTTCTCGATCGCGCGCCCTCCTCCATTGCACTCCCTCTCGCCCGCGCGACTCGGCGCACGACAGATATGCACCTCGCCCTTCCGAGAGCGCCGCTGATCGGCGACTCACCCCCTTGCGCGGATTCGCAACTTCCTCTAGACTCAAGTCAACTGCGCCCATGGAGGTGACAAGATGCCAGTGAAGAAGGCGAAGAAGAAGATTGTCAAGAAAGCCGTGAAGAAGACCGTGAAGAAGGCCGTGAGGAAAGTCAAGAAGACGGCCAAGAAAGCCGCGAGGAAGTAATCGCGGGACTCGGAATGCCCGGCCTGCACGAAGGGCCGGGCTTTCCGATTCTTAATGGGCAAGCTGGAGTATTTCCCAGCGCGCAGGCTGGACGATCGCACCGCTACGTAATGACAGCGCCCCTCCTCAGGGGCGCTCTTTGTGTCGGTCCGCTGCCGCGGGCCGCATCGATTCGATGAGGAGCGGGCGACGGGATTCGAACCCGCGGATATCAGCTTGGAAGGCTGATGCCTTACCACTTGGCCACGCCCGCACGCATCGTGATTCTACCATGCCCTCGGCGCGGGCATCCGTCGACTGTGTGGGGTATGCCCGAGGGATTCACAACTAGAAGAGGGGAAGGCCGAGCTCGTCACCCTCCGAAGTGAGACCCTCTGCCACGATCCGCTCCGACGTCGGAGAGGTCTCTAATCGCACCGGCGCCAGGATCACGAAATCACCGGGCAGCTCGCGCGGCTGGCCCGTGACGACATGCCGAACCGCCCGCAGCTTCTCGACCAATGCCTCCCGGGTGAGAAGGACCACATCGCCCCATACATCGCCGTGGCGCTCAAAACCTCGCGTCAAAGTCAGCCTTCCATCTCCCGAGTAGCGCGCCGCGACCAGCACGACGTCCAGCCCCTTCCCCGCGATCGACAAACGCTGTCCGGCCATACGATCTCTCGCTCACTGCTCTTGCACAACAGGAATGGCCCAGAGCAGGCAAAGCCACGCAGCCCGAGCTTCACCGCTTCTGCGCCATAGAACGCGCAGGACGACACCCTTCACTCGCGGACGTCTCTACAGGTCGGGGTGGGCGGACTTGAACCGCCGACCCCCGCGTCCCAAACGCGGTGCGCTACCAACTGCGCTACACCCCGACGCGCCCGAGTATAATTCCCGGCCAGGGCAAGGTCAAGGAGAACCCGTCCCACCTCGTTGCCCGCCGCAATCGACTCGCACCCTCTCGTGACGTACATGCCTCAGGCCGACTTCCCCCGACTGCTCGAGGCCCAATACGCTGGGTACACCAGCGACTTGCCTCTGTGGCTTTCCCTGGCGGCCACGTCGGGCAGCCCGGTGCTCGAACTGGGATGCGGGCCGGGACGCGTTTTGCTGGCGCTGGCCCAGGCCGGTCATGAGGTCTATGGCCTGGACAACGACCCGGCCATGCTCCAGCGCCTGAGCCGGCGACTCACGCCGGAATTGAGTCAGCAGGTTCACCTTCACCTCGGCGACGTACGCAGTTTCGAATTGGGCCGGCGCTTCCCCCTCGTCCTGCTGCCCTGCAACACCCTTGCCTCTTTGGATGACGCGGAGGCAGCCTGCGCACTGGACGCCATCCGCGCCCACCTCACCCCCCATGGCCTCCTGGCAGCCGAGCTGCCCCATCCCAATGAGGCCCTGGCTTCGCTTGATGAGGATGAGCCGCTGACCGATTTCGTCGAGCCCGAAACGGGGAACCCTGTGCAGCTCTACGCACGCCAGGTTGCCTCCCCGGGGTCCGCCTTCGTTGACGTCCTTTGGAAGTACGATGAGCTTCTCCCGGATGGGCAAGTCCTCCGCACGGAGGTGCCGACGCGCTACTACCTGCGCGCGCCCGAGGCCATCGCCCGCATGTTGTCCGTGGCAGGTTTCGGCGGCGTGCACCTCCAAGGCGACTACGACCTCTCTCCATACGGCCCGGAGGCGCTGCGCTTGATCCTACTCGCCACGCCGGCGGCTTAGACAAGGAGGCGGCATGCGTAGCCTAAGCCCGGTTGTCCTGCAGGTCGTCGGTCTCGGCCTGATGCTGGCAGCCTGTTCACCCGCCCCTTCCGCAACGATGGCCCTTCCGGGGACCACGAGTCTCTTGCCCGAAGGCACGGGAGAGACCGGCGAAGCGATCTCCGAAGTGGGCGAGGATAGGACGCCGCCAGGTGCCATGCCAGAGGCAACAGCCCCGGCGCCCGTCCCAACCCCCCCAGCCCCAACCGAGGTTGATATCCCCGGGGCCTCAGGCCTGACCCTGCGAGGGACTTACTATGGGCCGTCCACAGCCCCCGCCCCCGCGGTGCTGCTGCTGCATATGTATGGCGGGTCCAAGCAGGATTGGCAGGGACTGGCCTTGCGTCTGCAGGCAAGCGGACTGGCCTGCCTGGCCATCGACCTGCGTGGGCACGGACAGACCGGCGGACAGGAAGACTGGGAGCAAGCACGCGAGGATGTCCGCCTGGCTTACGCGTGGCTAGTATCCCGTCAGGATGTTGGGGCGGACCGCTCAGCAGTTGTCGGAGCGAGCATTGGCGCCAATCTCGCCCTATCGCTCGGCGCTCAGGAGCCAGGGGTTGCGGCCATCGCTTTGCTCTCGCCAGGCTTCGAATACTTCCGCGTCCGCATCGAAGGCTTGATCGAGGACTATGGCGCCCGCCCGATCTTCCTGGCCGCATCCGAGGACGACACCTACTCGGCCGACACCGTGCGCCAGCTTGCCCAGGCCGCGACCGGGCCGGTCGAGCTGGCCCTCTACCCTTCCGCGGGCCATGGCACGGATATGCTCGTTGGCGCTCCGGATCTGGCCGGTCGGCTGGAGGCATTCCTGGCCCAGCATCTGGCGTCGTCGAGCCCGGCGCAACCGTAGCCAATACACTTGCGGGGCAACCGAGTGGTTGCCCCGCCTGCCTCTTCCCAGATTTCGCCCGACATCCAGGGCTTCCGAAACAGAGGCCCTCTCGCCTCTCGTCGAGTCCTCGGGCTACGCCAATTGCCGGACCACCAGCATCACTTTGCCCTGGACCTCCAGCGTCTCCGGGTCGTCGATCAGGATCGGCCGCATGGTCGGGTTGGCCGGCTGTAGCCGGACCTTCTTGCCCTCACGGTAGATGTGCTTCAAGGTGGTGGCTTCCTTGTCCTTCAACCAGACCGCCACCATGTCGCCATTCTGCCATTCGGGCTCCCGCTTCATCACCACGATGTCGCCGTCGTTGATCATGGCGTCGATCATCGAATCCCCCTGGACCTGGAGTGCGAACAGGCCCTCCTCGGCTGGCAACAGGCCGCGGGTGAGCTCGATCGCCTCGTCGGCTCCAAAGAGCGGCGAGTCGGTGCCTGGCAAGGGAATGGGTTCGGAGGCGAAGATACGGCCTACCATCGGGACGCGGATCACATCGGCCAGGCGGCTGGCGGCCTGGCCCATGCGTTCCGTCAGCCGCAGGCCGCGAGAGACATTCTGATGTCGGTCCAGGTAGCCCTCCTCGACCAGGCGGTTCAGGTTGTAGTTGACCACCGAAGTCGAGGTGATGCCGACGGCACCGCCGATCTCCCGAATGGAGGGCGGGTAGCCGTTCTCGTCGCCAAAGCGTTGGATGAAGCCCAGCATCTTGCGTTGCCGCTCAGTCAGCGACCCCTTGGCCATGCTTGCCTCCTAGGACAGCCCGGGCCCAGCGGTTCTGAAGCGTGGTTTCTTCGGGTCATCCCTGGCCCCATTGTATAGGAACATCCGTTCTATGTCAAGCCGCCACGTGTGGCCCCTCCCCTCCCGCTTTCGCAGGCCAGCCACACTGTTGTACAATCCACAGGCAAACCTCTAGGAGTGTGGTGAAAGAGCCCTGCTTCGTGGAAAGAATTCGTATATGTAGTGGTTGGGGCCTCACCCCAACCACTACATATACGCTTCTACTCTCCGGGCAAGGCGGCTCTTCATCGCCCTGCTAGGACAGGCGGTGAGACCAACATGGACGATCTGAAACTGCGCATCCTGACGGACGGCAGGAATCTGGGTGGCGGAATCCTCAAGGTGGACGGATTCATCAACCACCAGGTCGACCCGGCGCTGATGGATGCCTGCGGCCAGGAGCTCGCCGGCCGGTTGGCAAAGGTCAACGCCACCAAGATCCTGACGGCGGAGATCTCTGGCATCGCCCCGGCTCTCACCACCGCCATTCACCTCGGCGTCCCGGTGGTCTACGCCCGCAAGTCGAAGCCCATCACCATGCCCGACCAGATCTTCCTGACGCTGGCGCCCTCTCACACCAAGGGCCGCACTGTGGAATTGATCGTCTCCCCTGAGTACCTGGGGGCCTCGGAGCGGGTGCTCATCATCGATGACTTCCTTGCCACGGGACAGACCATCCTCGGCCTGGTACGGCTCGCACAGGCCGCGGGCGCCAAGGTCGTCGGCGTTGGTGCTGTCATCGAGAAGACCTTTGAGGGTGGACGCGATGCCCTGGCCCATCTGGGAATCCCCATCGAGTCCCTGGCCGTCATCACCGACATGACGGAAGGCAAGATCGTCTTCGCCCATTGACAGGCTATGGATTCGATCGCCATTCTGGACTTCGGATCCCAATACTCCCAGCTTATTGCCCGCCGGGTGCGCGAAGCGGGCGTCTATTCCGAACTCTTCCCTCACCACACGGCCCCTGAAACGGTCCTTAGAATCGAACCTAAAGGGTTCATCCTTTCTGGCGGGCCAGCTTCCGTCTATGAGCCGGAGGCACCGCAGGTCCCGGCGTACCTTTTCCGGTCCGGCTTGCCCATCCTCGGCATCTGCTATGGCATGCAAGCCATGACGCACGCCCTGGGTGGGCAGGTGGCTGCCTCTCCCCAGCGGGAGTATGGGCTTGCGGAGATCGAGGTCATCGCCCCAAATCCACTGCTCTCGGCCGGACGGCAACCGGTGTGGATGTCGCATGGGGATCGGATCGAGGCCCTTCCTTCCGGTTTCACGGTGCTGGCCCGCTCGGACAACTCGCCCATCGCCGCCATGGGCGACCTCGAACGCCGCTACTTTGGACTGCAGTTCCACCCCGAGGTGCGGCACACCCCGCAAGGGAGCCGAATCCTGGGGGCATTCGTCCTGCAGATCTGCGGGGCACAGACTGACTGGACGCCCGAGTCGATCCTCTCCTCCGCGATCGAGCGGGTGCGCAAGCAGGTCGGGCGCAGTGCGGTGGTCGCCGGGGTGAGCGGAGGGGTCGACTCCTCGGTGGCGGCAGCGCTGGTGCATCGCGCCATCGGCGACCAGCTCACCTGCATCTTCGTGGACACCGGTCTCCTCCGATTGGGGGAGCCCGAGCAAGTCATCCAGACGTTCCGCGAGACCCTCGGGGCTCGGCTGGCAAGCGTGGACTCCAGCCGATCCTTCCTGCAGGCCCTTGCCGGAGTTCTGGAACCCGAAGCCAAGCGCCGCATCATCGGCGAGAAGTTCATCCGGGTCTTCGAGGCCGAAGCCCGCCGTCTGGGCGAAGCACGCTTCCTCGTCCAGGGGACGATCTATCCGGACGTGGTCGAATCGAGCGGGCCAGACCGACGGGTGGCGGCGCGCATCAAGACCCATCACAACGTCGGCGGCCTCCCCGAAGATCTTGCGCTCGAGCTGGTCGAGCCCCTGCGCTACCTGTTCAAGGATGAGGTGCGGGCCATCGGGTTGGCGCTGGGTCTACCGGAGTCGCTCGTCTGGCGCCAGCCCTTTCCCGGCCCTGGCCTGGCGGTGCGGTGCCTCGGCGAAGTCACCCGCGACCGGCTTGACCGGCTACGCAGGGCAGACCACATCCTGACAAGCGAGCTCAGCCAGGCAGGGGTGATCCGCACCGGCCGAGAGGCAACAGGCGAACAATCCGCCGCTCAAGCCTTCGCCGTCCTGTTAACCACTCGCTCGGTTGGCGTAATGGGCGACCAGCGGACATACGGCGAGACCGTTGCCCTTCGCGCCGTCGCCACGGACGACTTCATGACCGCCGAATGGGCGCGTCTGCCCCATGACCTTCTGGCGCGGATCAGCCGGCGCATCGTCAACGAAGTGCCCGAAATTACCCGCGTCGTCTACGATATCACCAGCAAGCCCCCCGCCACGATCGAGTGGGAGTGATCCCCCGAGTCCCCCGAATTCTCATGGAACCAGGCCAGAGCCAAGGCGACTTGCTCAGCTTGATTGGGCAGACGACCTCAGAGACACGAAGCGTGTATGTGCCCCGGGCTCCTCGGCAGGATCTCGCAGCAACGGTCCAGACCGTTGGGAGGCAGAGGTGTCGCCCCGCATCCGTTTCCCATCGAGACGGACCTGGCAGTCAGTAGCCAAGAAGAGACCCTCCCGTCGGACGGGGGGGTCCGCGGGAGGGTCAGCCGGAGGGAGGCTCAAGAGGCTTGCCTGGCTCGACGCCAGGAACCTCGAGGCCGACGAAGGAAGCGGGCCCCAGTCCGGCCTTTACCGGGGGGACCCTGATCAGGTCTGGCTAGAACAGTGCCTGCCAGGCCTGCCACACGAGGGTGGCCTCGATGATCAGCACCGCCAGGAAGCCGATCGTGAGGAACCAGCGCACAAGGCGCACCGGTCCCGGTAGCCCCGGATCTACGGTCTCTACCTGGAGGTGGGTGTCGGTCATCAGGGCCTCACTTTCCGAATGCATACTCGACCACCCTTCTTACCGTATCGACGTGCCTATCATAGCCCGAGCCACGACTGCTGCGCGCGCTTTGTAAGCCAACTGCAAAGTATGGCCAGACGCGGCCTGGGCGCGTGCTACAATCATCGCATGCCAAGCCGATCTCGCCTTGCCTGGCTTGTTCTCCTGCCGACACTCGTCATGGGTTGGGCCTGGCCAGACCCAGCAGCCGCCCAACAGGCCATCGCCATTCGGCTCGATGCGCCGATCGTTGATCAGTTCCCCCAGATGAGCCTCTTTGTGGGGGTGACCGACGAGGCCGGAATGCGGCTGGCCGGCCTACCAGCAGGGAGCTTCGGGATACTGGAGGATGGCAACCTCGTCCCGGACGTGCAGGCCGAGGAAATCGAGACAGGCACGCGGCAGGTGTTCGTCATCAACACTTCGCCAGGCATGCGGGTGCGCGATTCTCAGGGTCGGAGTCGCCTGGATTTCGTGCGGCAGGCCCTGCTCGGGTGGTGGCAGCTGCCTGCCGCGGCTTCCTTCGGCGTTGACGATCTCACCCTGGTGTCAACCGATGGCGCCCTGGTCGAGCACAGCCCGTCAGCGGCCACCCTGGCCTCCAGCCTGGATGACCTCGAGTTGACCGGCGGAGACGAGATTGCCGACTTCGACTTGCTACTCCAGGGCCTCGACTTCGTCTCCGATCCTCCGCCGGCACCGGGGACCTCTAGCTTCCTCGTTTTCATCACGCCGACCATCACCGCCGGCCCCGAGACGCCTGTGATGGACGCCGTCGCCCGGGCAAATGAGACGGGCACGGCTCTCTACCCCGTGCTTGTCGGGCCGCCCGAGGCGGCCGACCTTCCCGAAACAGCCAGCCTGCGCCAGCTTGCTGAGCAGACCAATGGCCGGTTCACCTTGTTTGACCCAGCCACCGGTCTGGTTCCCCTTGCCGAGCAGATCCTTAGCCAGCGAACACAGTACCGGCTCTCCTACACCTCTGGCCTCAACGCCTCTGGCGACCACAGCCTGCAGGTTCGATTGACGACGGGACAGGCAGAGGTTCTCTCTACGCCCGTCCAGTTCCACATCGAGGTCCGCCCACCCGAAGTGGCTTTTATCAGTCCCCCTTCCCAGATCGAGCGTCGGTCTGACGACCCTGCCCTATCCCTGGAAACCCCGCCGCCCACCTCCCAGCCGTTGCGCCTGCTGATCACGTTCCCCGATGGGCATCCCAGGCCAATTACCGGCAGCCAGCTTGTCGTTGACGGACTGGTCGTCCTTGAGCGTGTGCTCCCACCCTATGAGTCCTTCGACTGGGATCTATCGGCCTACGTGCAGGGGGGCAACCACACGCTCCGAGCGGTGGTTGTGGACTCCCTCGGTCTGCAAGGGACCTCGTCCGACATCCCCATCTATGTTGAGGTGGTGCCGCCGCCGAGAGGACTGGCCGCTCTCCGCATCGCGCTCGGCCCCTTGACCGCGGCCCTGGCCATTCTGGTTTCCGGCATCGTGCTTGCAATTGCACTCGTATCGCTTGGCCGTCAACGGGCACGGCCCGCCCGGGCACCGGCAACGCCGGTCACCAACCGAGGCGGCCAGCTCAAGCGAGCGGGGATGATGCAGCCGCCCGCATCCACGTCCCCGGATGCGTGTCTTCTCCGGCTCGGTCCAGCCAGCGAGGAGGGACAGCCCATTCCCCTCACCGGGGGAGACCTCACCTTGGGCAGAGACCCCTCCCTGGCAGCCGTCGTCCTCGAGGACCCCTCAGTGGCAGGCATGCACGCCAGGATCATCCGGCAGGCGGGGGGTGACTACCTTGTGCGCGACCAGGGATCCGTGGCCGGAACCTGGGTGAACTACGAACCGGTGCCCACCCAGGGCCGCCGTCTGCGCCACGGCGACCTGATCCACCTTGGCCGGGTGGCGTTTCGCTTCCGTCTGACCGCCGCGACTCTGACTCCGGATATCCTCATCCGCCCCGCCCCATCCCCTAGCACCCTGCAGCGCCCGACGGAGCCGGGGACGTCCTCCCCGGGCCGGACAGGGAGTTCACCCTTTGCCGAAACCAGGCCCCACAAGAGGGCCAGTGACATGGATCGGCCGGTTCGGCGACCTCGTAGGAAACAGGAGCCGAAACCGTGATTCGCTCCAACGCGCCCCACCTTCTCGCCGCCGCTCTGTCTCACCCTGGGGAGGCGGGCAAGAACAACGAGGATCGTCTCGACCTGGCCGCCTATCGCTTGGAGTCGGATGGCAATCCCGCCCTGGTGGCAGTGATCGCCGATGGGATTGGCGGCCACCAAGCCGGCGAAGTGGCCGCCGAGGTCGTCGTTCAAAGCTTCCTCTCTGCATTGTCCCGCTTCGACGGAGCCGACCCGACGGCCGAACTGGAGGCAGCGACGATGGAGGCCGCCCAGGCAGTGGCGCGTGCCGCTGCGGAGTCGCCTGCCCGCGAGGGCATGGGCTCGACCCTGTGCGCCGCCTGGATCATCGGCCTGCGACTCTACACGGTGTCCGTGGGCGACAGCCGGATCTACCTCCTGCGTGACCGGCAGCTCCGTCAGCTCACTGTCGATCACACCTGGGTCCAGGAGGCCATCGAGCACAACATCATCCCCGCCTCGGCCGCCCATAGCCACCCGAACGCGCACATCCTTCGCCGCCACATAGGCAGCCTCCAGGAGTCTCAGCCCGACTTGCGGCTCCGCCTCTCCCAGGAGGAGACCACGGAGCAATCCGAAGCCAACCAGGGGCTTCCGCTTCAGCCGGGCGACCGCGTGCTTCTCTGTAGCGACGGCTTGACCGATCTTGTCGAAGACACAGAGATCGCCGATATCCTGAATCGCCGATCCCCCGCCCGGGCCGTCCAGATGCTCGTCGACAAGGCGCGCCACCGAGGCGGCTACGACAACATCAGTGTGATCCTTCTGCAGGTCCCTCTCCACGGCCAGAAACCCGGGCGAGCCGCTACGCCCCGGCTGGGCCGATGGATCCGCTTCCTGTTGGGATCGTGCGTCAGTATCCTCGTCTTGCTCACGCTCGTGGCGGCCGCAATGGCCGCTGCCTGGTGGTACGGAACCGGGCCATGGGCCGGCACGGAGCCAACGCCGGTTGTGGCAACGGCCACTCCCGGGCAATTCACGCCCAGCCCGCTACCCTAGGAGTCTGAAACCGCAGCTGTATCGCGGCCTTCGGGACTGCCCACACGGAGAGTGCCTTCCTTCGGGGCCTGAGGTCTAGCAGGGTGATCAAAACCCGCCTTGCCCGGAGAAGAGAACCGTATAAGGGGTGGCTGAGGCGAAGCCCCAGCCACCACATATGCAAATTCCTCCCAGGAAGCAGGGCTTTTTCATCACACTCCTAAGTCCCCCTCGATGCCGGGATGAAGATTGTCCCTTCCCGCAAGTGACTTCCGGCAATGGGAGTCCGGCTTCCTGGGTGTTAGCATAACCGAGGAGATCGAACCGAACCTTGCACCTTCGCCTGCAGGTGCGGGACGCGTCGCGTCCGGATCGCCCTGCTTTAGATGATATGGTTACCCAACGGAGGGTCGGGCCCGTCTGCTCTCGGATCCCATCCCCCGGCTGCGCTTGCACTCAACCCAGGAGCCATCCCTATGCCTATCTTTTCCCCTCGAAGGTACCAGCCGCCCTTCTACCCCTACACGCGGGACCCCTTTGCCATCCGGGCTTTCACCACTTTCGAGAGGACAACCAAGGGGATCTTGTTTGGCTGCCGGATGTGTGGCAACTGCATCCTGCAGGAGACGGCCCTCGTCTGTCCGATGACTTGTCCCAAAGGCCTGCGCAACGGCCCTTGCGGCGGTTCAACGCCCGAGCACTGCTACGTCGATCCTACCCGGGCCTGTACTTGGTACACCATCTACAAGCGCGCCGAGCGCCTGGGGTGGCTCGATAGTCTTCTCGAGGTCCAGGCCCCGGTCGACGGCAGTCGGGCCGGCCACGAGACCTGGCTCGACCTGGTTCGCTCGTGGCGAAAAGGGAACTACGACTTCCACCTTGGCGACTTCTTCAACGCCGAGAAGCGTGGCAGAGTTTGGAACCAGTTCTTCTACGACGTTCGCCAGCCCGACTGGTGGAAGGGCGACGCCAAGTACCACCCGCCGGCCTACACCGAGCCCGTCTCCACCCTGGAGCGGCACCTGCGGACGGGCCGCTTCACGGTGACGGCGGAGATCGCGCCTCCGCTCTCGGTCAACTCCGGCCCCATGGTCAAGAAGGCCAATCTGCTGAAGGAGTGGGTCCCGGCCGCCAACTTCACCGACAACGCCTCCGCCTCACCCCGGGTCAGCAGCCTGGTCTCCTCCAAAATGTGCCTCGATACCGGGCTCGAGCCGGTCATGCAGCTCCAGGGGCGCGACCGCGATCGATACGCCATCGAAGCCGACGTCATGGGCGCAGCCTCGCTGGGCATCCGCAACATCCTGTGCCTGACAGGCGACCACCTGCGACTCGGCCCGGTCCCCAACCCACATCCCGTCCAGAACGACATGGACGCCATCCATATCCTGTGGATGCTGCGCCGGATGCGCGATGAAGGCATCTACCTGGACGGCCGCGAGATCAAGAACCCGCCGCAGTTCTTCCTCGGCGCTGCCGCCTCGCCCTATGCCGCTGAGCCTCGCTTTGAGGCCATCCGTGAGGAGAAGAAGGTCAACGCCGGCGCGCAGTTCATTCAGACCCAGCCGGCCTTCCACTATCCCCGGTTCCTGGAATGGCTGGAAGCGGTGGACAAGCGGGGCGTCCTGGGCAGGGTCCACATTCTGGCAGGCTTGATCCCGCTCAAGAGCGCCAAGGCCGCCCACTACATGGCCGAGGATGTCCCGGGCGTAGTCGTGCCGCCCGAGATCGTCAAGCGCATGGACGAGGCCAAGGACCCGCAAGAGGAGGGCGTGGCCATTGCGCTGGAGCTTATCGAGAAGCTCAAGAACACCAAGGGCCTGAGCGGCATGCACATTATGGCCGTTCATTGGGAAGAGATTGTGCCCCGGCTAATCAGCGAATCCGGTCTGTCCAAGCCGGTGCTCTAGTTTCCTGTTTCGCAGATTCGATCAAGAAATGCTCCGCACTCACCAAGACCTTCGACCTCACCCCCTCACCCCTCTCCGCCGTGAGGTTGCCATCGACACAGCCGAGTGTGGCGGAGAGGGGGAGGAACTCAAGGAGGCGGGGGGCCGAAGGCCCCCCGCCTCCTTCAGAACCTCACCCCTCCCCCGGCTTGACTCCCTCCTGCG
>CAZEMA010000038.1:4769-21494 GCA_964513155.1 uncultured Anaerolineaceae bacterium | reverse complement strand
CGCAGGCACAGGCGAACGGGGTGGGGGTGAAAGCCTCGCCCATTCGTCAGGCTCCTGGAGGCGCGGCGATAAAGGTGCAAGTCGAGAGCTCGCCAGACGGGACTAGTCTACGAACTTTCGACACGCCACACTAGGGGCGAGGCATGCCTAGGCCCCACTGGTCTGCAGGCTTCCGGAGCCTTCAAGGCTCCGGAAGCCTTTTGCCGCCCCCACCAAATGCCCCATCGCCCCGCGGGCCAACCCGTGGTATGTTTGATGTGTTAGCTGGTTGGGAGTCCTTGAGTATGGCAAGTCTCGTTGGTCAGATGCTGGACCAATACCGCCTCGTGGAGCAGGTGGGCCGGGGTGGCATGGCGACCGTCTATCGGGCTGTGAACACGCGGACGAAACGCGAGGTCGCCATCAAGGTGCTTTCCCCCTCCATCGGCACGGACAAGCGCTTCGTGAAGCGCTTCCGCCGGGAGGGCGCCCTGGTTTCGCGGCTCAAACACCCCAACATCGTCCCCGTGGTTGGCTACGGCGAGTGCCGCGGGTACGTCTACCTGGCCATGCCGTTTGTGGAGGGGGAGACGCTCCAAGAGCGTATGAACCAGGGGCCGCTGACCCAACCCGAGGCCACCCGCTGGCTGGAGCAACTGGTGTCGGCGCTGGAGTTCGCCCACCGCAGGGGAGTCATCCATCGCGACATCAAGCCCTCCAACGTCATGATCGACAAGCGGGGCAACGCCCTTCTGATGGACTTCGGCCTGGCGCGCATGGTGGAAAGCTCAAACACGCTGACGGGCTCGATGCTGGTAGGCACGCCTGCGTACGTCTCCCCCGAACAGGGGCAGGGGCGACCCGTCGACGCCCGCTCGGATGAGTACTCTTTGGGCATCATCCTCTTCCAGATCGCCACCGGCCAGCTGCCGTATGAGGGCGAAAGGCCGATGACGACGGTCCTGATGCATATTCAGGAGCCCATCCCGCGCCCCAGCCGCCTGAATCCCGGCGTGCCACCGGCGTTGGACGCCGTCATCATGAAGAGTCTGGCCAAGGAGCCGAGGGATCGCTTCCCAAGCGCGGCCGCGTTGGGGAAGGCCTATCTCGCAGCTCTGGAGGGAAAGCCCGTCGCGGGCATTGCCATGCCCTCGGCTTTGCCTCCCTCGCCGGGCGTCAGCCGGGCCGGACTGCGTGGACCCAGTGTCACCACGCCAGAGCCGTCCCCCCGCCGCCGGTCTTCCCTGGGATGGCCGTTGACCGTAGGCTCGATTCTGATGTTGGCGTTGACCGGCTTCGTTGCCTATCCGTGGCTCTCGAGCCTGCTCGGCGCGACCCCCGCCACGGCCACTTTGGCTGTGTTGGCGAGCCCTCCGCCGGTCCGGACTGACGCTCCACCGATTATCCTTGGCCGGCTGACGGCGACCGCTCCCCAGTCCACGCCCCTGCCCACGGACGTGGCCTCAGCGGACTGCCCCGACCTGCGGTTGATCGGGTTCGGCCGCGAAGGCGCCTCGGTGTACTGGACCGTGGACAACGGTGGAACGGCCGACCGTCGTCTCCAGGACCTATTCGTCGAGGGCCCTCAAACGCCAAGTGTCGTCATGTTTGGCAGGGCCGAGTACTGGCGTCTACCCCCAGGGGCTACCCCGGACCCCGGTGCTTCTCTGCAGGTTCCCATGGATGAGACATCGCTCCTGGCTGCAGGAACCGCCAAACGCCTCGAGCTCCAATTCCCGGAGCAGGACATGGCGCCCCTCTACAATGTCACCTTGACCTTCGAAGGCGGCTGCACGCTCCACACGGTCTGGTAGAGAGCCGCGGCTACGCCGGACGACTTCGGAAGTCCGCAGGACTTCCGAAGTCGTCCGCTGGAGAGCTACATCATCCCCCCGTGCTATACTCCGGCCGCAGCGCCCGCTGCTCTTGCAGGCTCATCCTTGTTGAGGCCGGTCCTCTCGGGTTGCCCGATGACTTGGGCGCATCGGGGTAGGTCGCAGAGACTCTGCCGCGGTAGAGTGTGAACATGCATGCACGGAGCCCTTGCAGAACGCACCTGCCGGTTGGAGGAGGCCGCGATGCATATCCTTGTGGTCAACATTCGTGTCAAGCCTGAGGCCGCTGAGGAGTTCCGGCGTCTCACGTTGGAGAATGCCCGCCATAGCATCCACGAACCCGGCGTGGCGCGCTTTGACGTGCTTCAGCAGCAAGATGATCCGACCCGCTTCACCCTGATCGAGGTCTACCGGACGCCGGATGACCCCGCCCGGCACAAAGAGACCGCCCACTACCAGGCCTGGGCCACGGCGGCCGGCCCGTTGATGGCCGAGCCCCGCACCCGGGCGTTCTTCTCTAACCTCTTCCCTGGCGACGAACGCTGGGGGTAGGCGAAGGATGCGATTCGAGTTTGCCACCGCAGGACGGATCATCTTTGGCCCGGGAACGCTGGACCAGGTTGGCCCCTTAGCGGCAGCGCTGGGCCAGCAGGCGCTGGTCGTCACCGGCCAAACGCCGGCCCGTGCCGCGCCCCTCCTCGATTACCTGGCCAAGAGCGGCCTCCGCTACGCGACGTTCTCGGTGGGTGGCGAACCCACGCTGGGCATGGCCAGCCTGGCGACGAAGATGGCTCGAGAATCGGGATGTGAGCTGATTATCGGCTTCGGCGGCGGGAGCCCCCTGGATACGGCCAAGGTGGTTGCGGCCCTGGCGGCCAACGGAGGCGAACCGCTGGACTATGCCGAGGTCATCGGCAGGGGCAAGCCGTTTACCCGGCGCTCGTTGCCCTTCATCGCCATCCCGACCACCGCTGGCACGGGGACGGAAGCAACCCGCAACGCGGTTTTGGCCTCCCCGGAACACAAGGTGAAAGTCAGCCTGCGCAGCCCGGACATGCTGCCGAGGCTTGCCATCGTCGACCCGCTGCTGACCTACAGCATGCCGCCTGCGCTCACGGCCAGCACGGGGTTGGATGCGCTGACGCAGCTCATCGAGCCGTTTGTCTCCACCCGGGCCAACCCGGTCGTCGACGGACTGAGCCGGGAAGGGATGGCCCGCGTGGCGCGCTCCCTTCGCCGCGCCTTCGAGAACGGCCAGGACGCCCCCGCCCGGGAGGATATGTCGCTGGCGAGCCTGCTGGGCGGCATGGCGCTCGCCAATGCCGGCCTGGGTGCGGTCCACGGGTTCGCCGGACCGCTGGGTGGGATGTTCGAGGCTCCCCACGGCGCGGTCTGCGCCCGGCTGTTGGCACCGACGATGAGGATCAATGTTCAGGCGCTGAGGGCGAGAGGGGATTCCCTGGGCAGTCTGCAGCGCTACACAGAGGTCGCTCGCAGCCTGACGGACAATCCCAAGGCCACCCCCGAAGACGGCGTTGGCAGGGTGTGGGAGCTATGCCAGGCACTTGGCGTATTGCCGCTGGGCTCGTATGGGATGACTGAGGCGGACATCCCAGGATTGATCGAGCGGGCGGTCGTCTCCAGCAGCATGAAGGGCAACCCCATCCTGCTGACCGAAGACGAGCTCCAGGCGATTCTGGCCGAGGCGATGTAGGCCTCGACTCTGGGCGGCGACGGGTAGGACTAGATCGCCCGCTCGTACGTCCGGTGCATCTTGTAGAAATCGATGCCCAGGTCCTTCATCTCCCTCTGCATCGGGTCGTTTTCCACGCCGATCTGAACGAGATCGGCAAACTCGAAACGGCTTTCCTTCACGGTCTTGCACATCTCGCTGAAGAGGACGGCCGTTCCCCCTAGGCCGCGGTACTTCTCGATGATGCCGGCGCCGTTGATATTGATCCAGCGCGTTCGCCTGAACTCGAGCAGGATGTCGATCCAGCCCGCGGGGAAGAGTCGCCCACCTGTTCGTTGAAGGGCAGCCGAAACGTCGGGGTAGGCGAAGAGAAAGCCAACGGGCTCGTCATCTTTGAGCACGATCTTGATGAGATGCGGGTCGGCGAACAAGATCATCTGGTTGGCGATGGCCTGGATCTCCTCCGGCGTGAGGGGAACGTTCCCGGTCGTGCCCGCCAGTGTGTCGTTGTAGAGCTTGCCCAGCTTGGGCACGAGGGAGCGCAGATCGCCTCGGCTCCGGTAGCGAGCCACTGTTAGACCTCGACGCTTCCGGACCAGCTCCGCCACGCGGTGGATCCGTTCTGGGAACTCGACTGTCCGTTCCAGATAACCCGAGACCTGCTCGCCCGACTTGTGCAGACCGGCTGCCTCGACCAGGGAGGCGTAGTAAGGCGGGTTGTAGGGAACACCGAGAG
Organism: uncultured Anaerolineaceae bacterium; assembly: GCA_964513155.1. Lineage (GTDB taxonomy): Bacteria > Chloroflexota > Anaerolineae > Anaerolineales > E44-bin32 > DATEAV01. The sequence goes on along the minus strand of CAZEMA010000038.1, from coordinate 17,251 downwards.
CGGGCCGGTGCTCGAACCCCCGCACCAGCAACCCCATGGCATCCATGGCCGTGAAGCCCTTGGGGCCGAGGAGCCGCTCGAGTCGCCGTTGCCGGGCCCACTCAAGGGCCGCCCCGAACAAAGCCTGGGAGGCCTCCGGGTTGTCTTCGCACTCAAACAGGTAGAAAAAGGCGGTGCGCTCCTTGTTGTAGGCGTTGTAATTGCGGTTCTCGAGGATGGCGATTCGTCCGACCGTCTGCCCTTCCCGCCGAGCGAGGAAGAAGGCCGCTTCCGAGTGGCGGTAGAACGGATGGCGCCGCCTGTCCAGCATGTGCCGCGCATCAGAGGCCAGGGGAGGCACCCACTGGGGAACGTCACGGTATAGGCGGGCCGGCAAGTCGAGGAACCGGCGCACCTGGCGGCCATCGGAGGGGTCAACTTCGGTGATGTTCATCGAAGGCTCCTGGGAGTGTGATGAACAAGCCCTGGGTCCTGGAAAGAATCCGCATCTGTCGTGGTTGGGGCTTCGGCCCAACCGCCGCAGATACGGTTCTCCCGTCCGGGCAAGGCGGGTTCTTGATCGCCCTGCTGGCAAGATTGGCAACGTCCATCCCGAGAGGGCCTGAGGTCTGCTTCGGCGATCCCGGGAGATCCCGGCGCGCCGGTCGCCTGCCCGTCCCTGGGGAGAGCCACCCCGTCTGCCGATCGCCCCAGCACGGGTGGGCCCCTGGATCAAGGTAAGCACCCCGGCAAAGCCGCAGTATACTAGTGTGATAGAGACTGGTTCGTCATCGGTCGAGAGAGGTCGCCATGATCACATTCCATGAGACCGTTGACTCCGTGGAGCACTTGAACGAAATGCTGAAATCCTCGGCCGAAGTCCGCGCGGCGGTCGAGCATGCGCTCGACTACATGGCCGATTTCCGCAACATGCTGGCCTATGCCCACACCAAAGGGTTTAAGGACGTCGGCGAAGCTCTGGAGTACGTTGACAAGGTGCTCGTTCCGCGCCTGGCTGGCATCCATGATACCCTCGCCTCGCACACCGATCCCCACCTCAAACGGCTGGACCAGGCACAGGAGCTCTCCAACCGGCTGCTGCTCAGGCTGCAGATGCTCTCCGAGGAAGGTAGCGGCGGCATCCTGCCCTAGCGCGCCGCCTCCTCTGTGCGGCAATCTCTCTTGAGACGCCAAGCGTTCATGGGTACACCACCGCCTGCCTGCGGCAGGTGGAGTCCGTGATTGGAGGGCCAGTGGGCTGCTGAAGAAGGCCAGCGGAAGGAAGACGGCATATATGCCTATTCATCTCCTTCAGGGTTGGCATTCTCAGCGTGCTCCTAGAGCCTGGGCAGCTCGATCGCCTTCTGGCTCTGGTACTTCCCTTTCTTGTCCGCGTAGGAGATCCGGCACACTTCGTCAGCCTCGAAAAAGAGGACCTGGGCGATGCCCTCGTCGGCGTAGATGCGCGCCGGAAGTGGCGTCGTGTTGGAGATCTCGAGAGTGACGAATCCCTCCCACTCTGGTTCAAAGGGGGTGACATTGACGATAATGCCGCAGCGGGCGTAGGTCGACTTGCCCAGGCAGATCGTGAGCACATTGCGGGGAATACGGAAGTACTCCACAGATCGGGCCAAGGCGAAGGAATTGGGAGGGATGGTGCAGACGGGGCCTTTGAAGTCGACCATCGAGCGCGGGTCGAAGTGCTTGGGGTCGACGACGGCCGAGTAGACATTGGTGAAGATCTTGAACTCGTCGGCCACCCGGATGTCGTAGCCGTAGGAGGAGACGCCAAAGGAAATCACCCCGTTGCGGATCTGGTTCTCCTCGAAAGGGTCAATCATCCTGTGTTCTCGCGCCGTGCGGATGATCCAATGATCGGGCTTCAGGCCCATAACATCCTCCTTGTCGACGAGCAGCCAATCAGACGGTAGGAATGTCCACACGCACAGGATTGGCCAGCGTCCCGATGCCTTCGATCTCGATGGCAACCTCATCCCCGTCTGCCAGAGCCGCCACGCCCGCAGGGGTCCCGGTGAGGATCACGTCGCCGGGGTCGAGGGTCATCACCGAGGAGATGAAGGCGACCAACTGCCGCACCGGGAAGATCATATCGCGGGTGGAACCCATCTGGCGCAGTTGGCCATTCACATTGCAGGTGATCAGGGTGTCGGCCGGGTCGAGGTCGGTCTCGATCCAGGGGCCGAGGGGGCAGAACGTGTCGAAGCCTTTGGCCCGGGTCCACTGACCGTCGCGTTGCTGCAGATCCCTGGCAGTCACGTCATTGGCGATCGTGTAGCCCAGGATGTGGGCCTGAGCCTCCTCGGGACGGATCCAACGGCCTCCAGGGCCGATGACGACCGCCAGCTCCGCCTCGTGGTCTACCTGCTTGGACTGCGGCGGAAGCCGGATGATCTGCCCGGGACCGATGATGGTGCTGGGTGGTTTCAGGAAGAGGAGGGGAATCGGGGGAACCTCGACCTTCCCTTCATCGGCGTGGGAGAGGTAGTTCCGCGCCACGCAGATGATCTTTCCCGGAAGTACGGGCGGCGCCAGCCTGGCAGTGCTAAGCGGCAAGATGGCCTCCTCCCGCCGGTACTCGCCAAAGGGAGAGCCGTCCAGCACGCCGATCCGGTCTCCTGACAGCCACCCCCAGGCAGGCGCCGCGTGCGGACTCGTGGAAAAACGGACTATGCGCATCCTGTTTCACCTACGGCAGAGTCATCCCGGAAGCGCTTGCGAGCCCAGACCAGGTCATAATCCCTCTGCCAGAATGTCTCTTGCACTTCCTCTAGCCCCAAGGTTTGCAGCCTCTGGCCAATCTGGCGGCGGGGAAATGTCCGGCCGGCGATCCAGCGCGCCTGCCAACCGACACGGTTGGTCACCAGGAGCCAGCCGCCCTGGCGAAGCACCCGGACCATCTCCGCCAGGGAGGCCAGAGGCTCTGGCGTGAATTCGGCCACCTCCAAGCTGGTGACCAGGTCGAAGGCTTCGGCGGGGAAGGGCAGGGGCACGGCCCAGGCACGCACCCAGCGGGTCTTTTTCGGGGCGATGGCCTGGCGGCCTCGCTCCAGCATGCGCTGAGAGGGTTCGACACCAACCACCTTACCCCGAAACAAGTCCAGCGGGGCCAGGGTGCGCGCGACGCGTCCGGTGCCGGCACCCACATCGAGCAGACGAGCATCCTCGAGACCGGCCAGCGCGTTGGCCAGCGGCTCACCCAGGAAGCGCCGCTCCCAATCGGGATCGAAATGCTTGATCCCATCATAGCGTTGGGCGGTCAGGTCGTACAACCAGACGACGAAACGCCTGCCCAGGTGGGCGCCCTCGCAGATCCAGAACTCCCAGACCAGGACCGCCGCGGTGAGCAGCGCCGCGCCAACAACCCCGAGCACCAACCCCAATGACATACGAGCGCGCCTCTACGTGGCGCCCTCCTCCTTGCGCCCTTTGCCTGCCCGGCGTGGGCGGGCGGCACGGCCCGCCGAATCCTCCGCGCTCGCGCCGAGTCGCCGCGTGAAATCGGCGGCTCGCCTGGCCATCTCCCCTCTCGTGCCGGGCCGGCTGCTTTCCAGCATGTCGGTCAGGGCATAGACGGCGGCCACCACTCCCACCAGAGCCAGCCGGGCATCCTGACTGGCATGGATTGTGAGGGCCAGGTCGGCGGAGCGAGCCGTCTCGGATGAGGGTGCGGCCACGAGGGCAGCGGTCTGCCGTCCGGACGCCCGTGCTTGTGCCAGGGCGCGGGCGACATACGGTGTCTCCTCCGTCGCTTCGACCGCCAGGACAAGATCGCCGGCGCCAGCCTGGCTGAGGGTGCGTGCCATGTCGGCCGGACCGCTCCCCGCCAGGGAGGCGGAGATGCCAAAGGATTCAAGCTGATCTGCCAACATCCGCGCCACCGGCCGAGTGATCCCTTCAGCTAGGAGAACCACGCGTTTGGCCTTGTGCAATCCGGCGGCGAGCTTTTCGGCGGCCGGATAGGGGAAGCTGCGTCGCGTCAGATCGAGGTGGCGGGCCGCTCTCACCAGAGCGGAGTCAGCGGCGGCGGCAGGGGTGTCGGTGGCGGCCTGCGGCTCGACCAGTAACTCGTGGCGCACCCTGGCCCGCAGGTCGCGCTGCAGCTCGGGAAAGCCGGCGTAGCCCAGTCGCTGGCAGAAGCGGACAACTGTAGCGGGATCGACCTCCAGACGATGCGCCAGCTCCGTGGCCGTGAACAGCGAGGCCTCGAGGTATGAGTCGAGCAGGTAGTCACCGATCCGCTGCAGGTTCGGCGAGAGCTGCGAACGGGATTGGCGGATTCGGCCCTCGAAGGTTGACGTCTTACACCTCCTGCCTCGCCTCTGCTCTCGAGGCGACCCCGGGGCAGCCGAGGACTATAACACAAGCCGAGGGTCGCGGCAACGCGGACGGGGACTAGAGACCTCTCCCCGCTCGTCCGCTCCGACCTGATCGCGAACTACCGCCGCTCTGCCCCTGCCGGCCACGACCGAGGCTCGACCGGTCATGGCAGTGACCCTGGGCAGGCCAGTCGCTTTCCGGCACCGAGCCTTTTCCGGGAGCAGGCGCTCTTGGCCATCCTGGATACGGCGGGCTCTGCCCAAGCATGCACGATGAATCTGGGTCATTGGCGGGCCGCCACGGCAACCCGATGCCCGAATAGTCGTTCGGAGCCGGTCGGCAGGGGCAGCCAGGCGCGCAGTCTCCAAGGCAGGGGATGGGAGAAATCGCCCGTGCAAAGATGGGCGGGAAACCGGAGTAGGGGTGAGGGTCCGTTTCAGACCCTGCCTGAGGGGCTGCATCCGGCGCCGAAGGGAGTCCCCGTCCGGCGCGCAGACCTGGCTCGTCTGAACGCTTCCCAGCGTTCTGGCCCACGGTGGGGATCGAGGAAGAGGCTTCGGGCGGCCGGGGTCGCTTTGACGCCTCCCCTGCCAGCGGCTATAATCCGGCTGCGGGCGGATAGCTCAGTTGGTTAGAGCACTTCTCTTACACAGAAGGGGTCGCAGGTTCGAGTCCTGTTCCGCCCACTGAGGGCGTCTGTGGAGGCGCCCTCGGCGCGTTCAGCGGTCGGAGGCCGCCGATGCGAAGACGAGTCTGGCTGCTTCTCTCTCTCCTGCTTACCCTCGCCTGCAGCCTGCCTGTTGTGGTGGTGCAGCCCACTCCGACGCCGACGATCACGCCGCCCCCAGCGGCCTCAGCAACTCCTCGGCCCCCCACGCCCACCCTGACGCCGACCGCCTCTCCCCTGCCTACGGTCGCGACCGACGGTCTGGAGCTGCAACGAGAGGCCATGCGTTCCACCTTCGCCGATGATCTGGAGAGCCTCTCCGATCTCTCCCAGTACTGGATCGACGTTCATGTATTGTACGACCCGACCCTGCAACAGGCCTCCATGGACGGGACGGCCCGCATCCTCTTCACCAACCCCCTCGATCGGGCACTCACCGACCTGGTCCTGATGCTTTGGCCGAACGACGAACAATACCTGGCCTCGATGACGGCCGGGCCCGTTACCATCGAGGGGACGACCGTTGAGCCGGTCGTCGGGCTGGACGGCCTCGCCTTGCGTGCCCAATTGCCTCGGCTCTTGCTGCCAGGCGCGACCCTCGATCTCTCCATCCCGTTTCAGGTCCAGGACATCCTCGCCATGCGGGCGTCGGCCCCCCATCGCTTCTGCATCACCGAGGGGGTCTTGATCGCGCCAACCTTCTATCCGCTGATCCCCCGCCTGGTGGACGGCATCTGGCAGGTCGAGGCCGCGCCGCCTGGCGGTGACACCACCAACTCCGACGTCGCCCTGTACACCGTCAGGGTGACATTCCCCACAGGCAATGCCTTGGTAGCCAGCGGCACCGAAATCGACCGGCAGGCCAATGGGGACGGGACGGAGACGGCGACGTTCGTCACCGGGCCGATGCGCGATTTCGCCCTTGCCCTGGGCCCCCTTCAGTTGCAGGAGCGGGCGGTCGCCGGCACGCTCCTGCGGGCCTGGGTCTTGCCCGAGCATGCCTCGGATTCTGCCCGTATGCTCAACGCCGCAGCCGGCCAGCTTCTGGTGCTGACGGAGGCCGTCGGCTCCTATCCGTATGCTGAGCTGGATCTGGTCGATGCGCCCGACGCCTACAGCGGAATCGAGTATCCCGGCCTCGTATTCATCGGCACCCTGGGGACGCGGCATGTCGTCGCCCCCGTCGTCCACGAGGTCGCCCACCAATGGTTCTACGGACTGGTGGGCAACGACCAGCTCCTCGATCCCTGGCTGGACGAAGGGGCGGCCAGCTACAGCGAGGCTCTGTATTACGAGACCGCCGTCAGCCCCGAGCGGGCCACAACCGTCCTGGACGAATTCCGCGGCTACGTCGACTGCTGCGCCAGCGACCGGGACCTCCCAATTGGGTTGCCCTTGGGGGACTACGCCTCTGAGCAAGACTATGGCATCCTCGTCTATGACAAGGGCGCGCTGTTCTTCGACGCGCTGCGCCGTGAGATCGGCGACCAGGCGTTCTTCGGATTCCTGCAGGCGTACTTCCAGACCTACCGTTACCGGCTTGCCACCCCGGCCGACTTCCAAGCCGAGGCTGAACGGGCCTGCGGCTGCGACCTGGATAGCCTGTTCGATCTCTGGGTCTACCACGGCGGCCCGGTCCCCGGCCCATAGGCCGAAGAGGATCACGCCAGAAGCCGACAAGACACCGTGTGTTCCGTCGACGCCCGGTGCCTGCCCAGATGGCAGCTTTCAATCCCGACGCCATCCTCTACGAAAAGCCCGATCCTACGCTTGGCGGCCCCGTCAACGTATGCTGGCGTGAGAGCAAGGAGGATCCCAGGCCCGGGTTGATGCGCTGGACCTCCTGTTCGTCACAGCGCGGACGATCGATCAGGAAGCGACGGCACGCGCCACCTTCGCTTGACCCGCCCCCTACAGTGGCATACAATCGACTTGGCTGGCATCTCTCCCCGGGCTCTGCATCCACACGAGCCACAGACCGTCCAACGGAGTGTTCCATGTCTGACTTCCTCTTTCGCGGCTCGCTCGCCGAGTTGGATCCCGCCCTGTACGACCTAACCCAGGTGGAGGCAGAGCGGCAATACCGCAAGCTAATTCTGATCCCCTCGGAAAGCGCAGCCCCTCAGGCCGTGCGCGAGGCGCTCGGCTCTGCCTTCCAGAATATCTATGCCGAAGGCTATCCGGACGAAGAGACGCGCCGCATGGGAGAGGCCGAGATCCTCGACCTGGAGGCACGCCTGGCAAACTTCCGCCGGAATTCCGACCCCCGCTACTACAAGGGCGTCGAGTACGCGGATGCCATCGAGGCCCTTGCCCGGCGCCGCTGCGCCGAGGCCTTCGCCGCCAACGGCGTCTCCCCCGAGGACATCTTCGTTAACGTCCAGGCCCTATCCGGCGGGCCGGCCAACAACGCCGTCTATCATGCTCTGGTTACCCCGGGCGACACCGTGATGGGCATGGACCTGCTGCACGGCGGTCACCTCTCCCACGGCTCCCCCGTCAATCGCTCCGGCAAGTACTACCACATCGTCTCCTACGGCATTGACCCGAAGACCGAGCAGCTTGACTACGATGCCATCGAGGCCCTGGCCCGCGAGGCCAAGCCCAAGATGATCATCGCCGGCTACTCCTCCTATCCATGGGTTGCAGACTGGAAGAAGTTCCGAGCCATCGCCGACGCGGTCGGGGCCTATCTTCTGGTCGACATCGCCCACGTGGCCGGCCTGGTGGCGGCGGGCGTCTACCCCTCGCCGGTGGGTATTGCCGACGTCGTCACCTTCACCACGCACAAGTCGCTCTGCGGCCCGCGCGGCGCCGCCATCTTGACGACCTCGCCCAAGCTGGCCCGCCTGCTGGATCGCGCTGTCTTCCCTGGCGAGCAGGGCGGCCCGCACATGAACAACGTCGCCGCCCAGGCGCTGACTTTCAAACTTGCCATGACAGACCAGTTCAGGGCGCTCCAACGCCAGATCGTCGACAACTGCATCGCCCTGACCGATGGCCTGCAGAAGGGCGGCTTCCGCATCCCCTTCGGCGGGACCAACACCCATCTCACCAACATTGACTGCCGGTCAATCGTCGGCCCAGACGGGACCTCGCTGAGCGGCGACATGGCCGCCCGCCTCCTCGACCTGGTCGGCATCGTCGCCAACCGCAACACCATCCCGGGCGATCGCTCGGCTGCCAGCCCCTCTGGCGTCCGCATGGGGACTCCCTGGATCACGCAGCGCGGTTTCAAGGAAGCCGAGTCCCGCGAACTCGCCGGCCTGATGGCCGAGGTCCTCAAGGCGTGCACGCCTTTCACCCTCCATGCCCGGAAGGGAGAGCAGCGGCGGACCAAGGTGGACTTCGAGGTACTCAATGCGGTCAGGATCAAGGTTCGGGACCTGGCCACTCGCTTGGGCATTGACTTCCAGCCATCGTCTCATGGCTATCCCCATTTCTACTACCTGGATGACAAAGCCCCGGCGGGCAAGTTCGCCGAGATTGAGCTGCAGGGCGAGCCGGCGGAAGGCCTGCTGCGCTGGACGACGACCGCCCGCCCCGAAGAGCTCAAGTCCGGCGCCTCGGTACGCACTCGGCTGCAGACGGCGAAGACGGCCATCGAGGCAAGCCTGACCCGGGCTGAGGGCCTACACCTGTGGCGCCTGACGGTGCCCACGGCCGAGGCCACGCGGGCCCTGACGTGGCTGCGAGACCTGTCAGACGGGTTTGTCGCCTTTGATGCGGCCGATCCCAAGAGGAGGTTGCCGGGGCCGGTCGTGGTTCGACTGGCCGGCACGGCCGGTGCGCTACCGAAGGTTGCCGACGACGGCCAGGGCGCGGATAAGCCCTGGTTTGTCGGCGTCTCGGAGGGCAAGGGCAAGGCCCTGCCGGAGTTCGCCTGGGTTGAGCCGTCCGTCGGCGAGCCGCGCAAGACGCCTCTTAACGCCACTCACCGCGCCATGGGCGCCAAGATGGTCCCCTTTGCTGGCTGGGACATGCCCGTCTGGTACTCTTCGGTGGTCGAAGAGCACCTGGCCACCCGGCAAGCGGCCGGCCTGTTTGACGTCAGCCACATGGGCGTCTACCAAGTGGAGGGGGCACAGGCGTGTGCCTTCCTCGACAGCGTTGTGGGCAATGATGTTGCTTCCCTGGGGGTCGGCGAGTCGTTGTACACCCAGTTCCTCACCCCCGATGCCGATGTCATCGACGACACGATGATCTACCGTCGGGGCGAGGAGGCCTACCTGGTCGTGGTCAACGCCTCCAACGACGACAAAGACTGGGCCTGGCTCAACGCTGTCCGCCAGGGGAAGGTGCTGGTAGACCGGCAGCGGCCCTGGGCGTTGGCCTTCGGGCGGGACTGCCGCCTGCGTAACCTGCGGGACCCGAAGGAGGGCAAGGAGATGCGCGTCGACATCGCCCTCCAGGGGCCGAAGAGCCGGGATATCCTCCTGGCCCTTGGCTGTGATAAGGAGTCGGCAGGCCGCATCAAGAATCTGAGGTGGGCCGGCCTGACCGAGGGCGTCTTTGGTGGGATCGATCTCGTGGTCAGCCGCACCGGCTATACCGGCGAGCGGCTCGCCTACGAGCTCTTCGTCCACCCGGACGAGAGCGTGGCCCTGTGGAATGCACTACTGAAGGTGGGGCAGCCTCTCGGGCTCAAGCCGGTGGGGTTGGGGGCGCGGGACTCGCTGCGCACAGAAGCCGGCCTGCCACTCTACGGACATGAGATGGCTGGCTCCCTGGGCTTGGGAGTCGGCGATTCCGGCTTTGGCACCTACGTCAAGGCCTACAAGCCGTGGTTCATCGGCCGGGTGGCCTTCCTCGAGCAGGAAGCCCGGCGCAAAGGTGAGGTCGTGCGTTTCCGCTTCGATGATAAGGGCGTCCGCATGGCCCACAACGGCGATCCGGTCGTCGACCGGCGAGGCCGGGTGATCGGGTTTGTGACCTCCTGCGCCGTCGACCGGGAGGGCTACCTACTGGGGCAGGCCTACCTCGAGCTGAAGTACACGGCCGAGGGCACGGCGATCGCTATCTACCAGGGCGCGCCGAGAGAGGCGGGCAAGGCACCGGCGCAATTCGCGATGGGCGATCGCACGACGGTCCCCACGCCAGCCACCGTCCTCTCGCGCTTCCCGAAGGCCTGACGGGCGTCTCCTCGGTGGGGTCGCTGGCGGGCGGCAGGCCATACCAGCTCTCGGGAGGGAGAACACTGGCTGGGCGGCCCTGGAAGGTCCCGGCCACTCGACTCCGGTCTACAATCGCCGGAGCAAGGGCTTCCAGCCCGGGCTCCGGCGAATGCCTGCAACCCATTCTCCGTTTCCTCGTATATGGGGATAGAACGAACCGCGACGAAAGGACCGCCGGTGAGAGTCCCAGCGAGCGTTGAACTGGATGAGTGTGTGGGACGCGCACAGCGCGGCGAGGGGGAGGCCTTCGCCATGCTTGTCGAAGCGTATCAAACGCCGGTCTACAACCTGTGCTACCGGATGCTCGGCGAGCCGGCAGAGGCGGAAGACGCGGCGCAGGAAACCTTCCTGCGGGCTTATAGAGGAATTCGGCGCTACGATCCCGAGAGGCCCTTCGCCACCTGGTTGTTGGCGATCGCCTCCCACTACTGCATCGACCATATGCGCCGGAAACGGATCCCCGTGCTCTCGGTGGAAAGCCTGGAGCCTGGCCAGGAATACCCGGACGCGGAACCGGGGCCGGAGGAGCGTCTGGCCGTGCGCGAGCGCCGGGAGATCATTGATGAGATCTCCCGCCGCCTCGAGGATCAAGATCGGGCTGTGATCGTGTTGCGCTATTGGTATGACATGTCGTGCGAGGAGATCGGGCAAGCGCTGTCGCTTTCTGTTAGTGCGGTGAAGAGCCGGCTGCACCGGGCCCGGCGCGAACTGGCCCAGCGCTGGCTGGATCAAGAGCGGCAGACGGCCGCCCTGCGAGGAAGACGCCATGAGCCATCAGCCGTTTGAAGCCTGGATGCTGGGGGAAGAGGCGATCTCAGAGGAGCAGGCCGCGCAGCTCCAAGAGCACCTGGCCGCCTGCGATTCCTGCCAGGCCCTGTCCTCCGCGTGGGCGGAGGTGCGCGGCCTGCTGGAAACGGCGCCCTCCGTGGCCCCGGCCCCAGGCTTTGTCGATCGCTGGCAGGTTCGGATGGTCGGGAGTCGGCTGCGGGCAAGCCAGGCCCAGGCTTGGGCGGTCCTGGGCTTCACCGGCGGATTCGGGCTTGCGTTGGCCTGGATCCTGGCGTTCCAGGCTCTGGCTCTGGTGCGTTCGCCGGCGTACCTCGCCATCGAAGCCATGGAGTTGTTGACACCTTTCCTGTTGTGGCTCTTCAGCTTGCGGGAGCTGCTCTCCGGTCTGCTGGAGAACGCGGCGCAACTTGGACCGTATGCCTTGTGGGCGGCAGGCGTTGTCGCCCTGGCCGGCATAGGCGTGTTGCTGGTCCGTTCCCTTTACCGATACGCATTTCGAGGAGCAACGAAATGAAACACAAACTGGTTTTCGCATGCTTGGTTCTGTTGATCTCCCTGGCCCTGCCAGTCAATGCCATGGCCGCAGGCGAGCAGGACGGGAAGGTCGTCTGGGGGGGCACGTATTCCCTGGGCGAGGGGGAGACCATCGATGGTGACTTGCTCATCGTTGGTGGGGTTGTATCGCTGGCCGAGGGATCGCGCATCCGAGGGGACGTCCTCCTGTTCGGGGGCACGCTCTCTGCGGACGGCGTGGTGGAGGGGAACTTGGCCGCCATCGGAGGAATGGTCAGCCTGGGTCCGCAGGCCGTCATCCACGGCGACCTGGTGAGGATGGGGGCTGTCGTCGATAAGGCGCCGGGGGCCGTCATCGAAGGCCAGGACATTGCCAGCGAAGTGGTAAACATCCCTTCGATCGAGGTGCCTTTCCTGGGCCAGACGCGCATCCCCTACTGGGACTGGAACTTCTCTGTGTCGCCCCTGACGTCGGCTCTCAGCTACCTCATCCAGGCCCTGCTTCTGGCGGCGTTGGCGGTACTCGTACTCATGTTCTTCCCTGAGCCGACGAACCGGGTGGCCAGGGCCGTGATCGAGCAGCCGCTGTACTCCGGGGTGGCCGGTTTGGTCGCCATGGTCGTGTCCATCGCGGCGCTGATTGTTCTCTTCGTCAGCATCTGCTTGTGCGCCCTGGGTATTCTTGGCGCCATGGTCCTGGTGGTTGCTGCCGCCTTCGGCTGGATCGGCATCGGGCTGGAGATCGGGCGCCGACTGGCGACCATCTTCAAGTGGACGGTGCATCCCGCGGCCGCGGCCGGCCTGGGCACGCTCGTGCTCAGCATCGTCGCCAATGGGATCGGGTTCATCCCCTGCGTGGGCTGGCTGGCGCCGACCCTGGTGACCCTGTTCGGTCTGGGCGCCGTCGTCCTGACGCGCTTCGGCACCCGGCTCTACCTCGGTTCGGGCAGCCCGGCGTTGCCGGCGCCGCCCGCCCCGCCCGCCGCGCCGGAGGCCCCTGCGGCCTAGCGCGGCTGGTAGCG
>CAZEMA010000038.1:0-4669 GCA_964513155.1 uncultured Anaerolineaceae bacterium | reverse complement strand
TGGCGCATCTGCCGCTGCTTGGCTATAATGCGCCATGGCCCGGATCCGCAGGACACGGTCTTGGGCCCAGGCCGCTCATGTCCTTCGTCCACCTGCACGTGCATTCAGAGTACTCACTGCTCGATGGCCTGAGCCGCATCCCGGTGTTGGTTCAACGCGCCAAGGACCTGGGGATGCCGGCCATTGCCTTGACCGACCACGGCGCCATGTTCGGCGTGGTCGACTTCTACAACGCCGCCACCGAGGCCGGGATCAAGCCCATCGTCGGCATGGAATCCTACCTGGCGCCGCGGCGAATGACCGACCGCGATCCCCAGCGAGACACGCGAGCCTTCCACCTCGGCCTCCTGGCCGAGAACGAGACGGGCTACAGCAACCTGCTGCAGATCGCCACCGCCGCTCAACTCGAGGGCTTCTACTACCGCCCTCGGGTCGACCATGAATTCCTGGCCGAGCACAGCCAGGGGCTGATCTGCACTTCGGGCTGCATGTCCGGCGAGATTCCCCGGGCGCTGGCCGATGGGCGCGAGGCCGAGGTCCGCCGGCTGATGGACTGGTACCTGCAGGTTTTTGGCCGCGACCACTTCTTCCTCGAGCTGCAAGAGCATGCCATCCCGGAGCTCCCCGGCGTCAACAGGGCCATGCTCGAGCTTGCCGCCCACTACCCGGCACGCTTCGTGGCCACCAACGATGTCCACTACATCAACCCCGACGACGCCGGGCTCCAGGACATCCTCCTCTGCATCCAGACCGGCTCCGTCCTGTCCGACCCTGATCGGATGCGCATGACCGACCCCTCCTACTACCTGAGGACCGCGGAGGAGATGCGGGCGCTCTTCGGGCACGTGCCAGGAGCGATCGAGAACACGCTGTGGATCGCGGAACGTTGTGCCGTTGACCTGGGGTTCAAAGGGTATCACCTTCCGGCCTTCCCGGTCCCGGAGGGCAGCACGCCGGAGAGTTATCTGCGCAGCCTGTGCGAGACCGGTCTGGGCAAGCGGTTTGGCAACAAGGCCGACGATCCAACCCGGCGGGCCCGGCTAGACTCCGAGCTCGGCATCATCCACCAAATGGGGTTCGACACCTACTTCCTGATCGTCTGGGACCTGTGCCGCCACGCGCGCGAGCAAGGCATCTGGTACAACGCCCGCGGCTCCGCCGCCGGCTCGATCGTCGCCTACTGCCTCGAGATCACCCTGGTCGATCCGATCCAGCACGGTCTCCTCTTCGAGCGCTTCCTCAACCCCGGGCGCGTCTCGATGCCCGATGTCGACCTGGACTTCCAGGATGACCTGCGCTACCGGATGCTGGAGTACGCCGCCCAGAGGTATGGTCGGGACAAGGTGGCCCAGATCATCACCTTCGGCACCCTTGGCGCCCGGGCCGCCATCCGCGATGTCGGTCGCGTCCTGGACATTCCGCTCCCCGAAGTCGACCGAGTAGCGAAGTTGATTCCCAACATCCCTGGCAAGCCGGTGTCTATCCCTGAGGCGCTTGAGACGGTGGCCCCGTTCCGCGAGGCCTACGAAGCCACGCCCTATTTGAAGGACCTGGTGGATACCGCCGCCCGGCTGGAGGGTGCCGCCCGTAACGCCGGCACCCACGCCGCGGGAGTGATCATCACCGACCGGCCAATCACCGAGTACCTCCCTCTTCACCGTCCGACCAAGGGGGCGGCGGAAGACAGCCCCATCGGCGGGGTGACGCAGTTCGAGATGCAGGTTGTCGAATCCCTGGGCTTGCTCAAGGTTGACTTCCTCGGCCTCTCGACCCTGACGGTGATGCAGCGGGCTTGCGACCGGATCGGTGAGCGCCACGGCGTCCGCCTCGATATCCATTCCATCCCCCTGGATGACCCGGCCACCTATGAGCTGCTGGGCCGGGGGGAGGTCCTGGGTGTCTTCCAGGTCGAAGGGGCGGGGATGCGCCGCTATCTGATGGAAATGAAGCCTCGCGCGCTGGCGCATGTCACCGCCATGGTGGCGCTCTACCGGCCGGGGCCGATGGAGTTCATCCCCGACTACATTCGTCGCATGCATGGCGAGGAGGCGGTGGCCTACCGTCACCCGGATCTGGAGTCGATTCTCCAGGAGACCTACGGGATCACGGTCTACCAAGAACAGATCATGTACACGGCCATGAACCTGGCGGGGTACACGCCATCCGAGGCGGACAACCTGCGCAAATCGGTCGCCAAGAAGAAGGCCGAAGCTCTGCGGAACGAGAGGGAGAAGTTCGTGGCCGGTGCGCGGGGGAAGGGCGTTGCCGAGGGGGTGGCCAACGCCGTCTTCGACGATTGGGAAGCCTTCGCCCGCTATGGTTTCCCCAAGGGGCATGCCGCCGACTATGCGGTCATCTGCGTCGAGACTGCCTACTTGAAGACTCACTTCCCTGTCGAGTACATGACCGCCTCCCTGTCGGTCTTCAAGCATGACACCGACAAGGTGGCCCTGTATGTGGCCGACTGTCGCCGGATGGGGATCGAGGTGCTGCCCCCTGACATCAACGCCAGTGGGCTGGACTTTGACATCGAGGACCGCCCGGGCCAGAAGCCCGCCATCCGCTACGGTCTGGGGGCGGTCAAGAACGTGGGCGAAGGTGCCGTGCAATCGATCCTGCAAGCGAGGGCGAGGGGTGGCCCCTTCCCGGCGCTGGATCACTTCGCCCGCCGGGTCGATCTGCGTCAGGTGGGTAAGCGGGCGCTGGAGTGCCTGGTGCGGGTGGGGGCGTTGGACAGCCTGGGGCGCCGCATCGCGCTGCTCGACGCGCTTGACCGGGTGATCAGCCTCTCGGCCGGACACCATCGGGCGGCAGAGATTGGCCAGCTTTCTCTCTTTGGCGCGGGCGTCGGCGTAGGCGAATCCCTCAGCCTGCCCCCCTCAACCTCGGATGTCCCCCGCCGCCAGCAGCTGAGTTGGGAGAAAGAGCTGCTTGGACTGTACGTCTCCGATCACCCGCTCACGCCGCACATGGAAAGGCTGGCAAGCCTGGTCACGCACTTCAGCGCTGAGCTCCGGGACACCGTCCATGGGCAAGGGGTGTGCGTCGCCGGCGTCGTCAGCAGCATCCGCCCGTACCAAACCCGGACCGGCAAGGCCATGGGGTTCGTGGCAATCGAGGATGTCCAGGGAGTGATCGACTTGGTCGTCTTCAGCCGGAGTTGGAAGGACGTCTCTCGCTGGCTCCAACCGGACATGATCGTCGTCGTCAAAGGGAAGGTGGACAGCGAGCGGGGAGACCCCAAGATCTTGGTGGAGGAGATGACAGCCGAGCTCGGCTCGGTGCGTCCGCTCGACAGTGGCCCCACCGCCGCCGTTCCCGCGGCAGGGTGGGAGGAACCCCCGGCCGCGCTGGATGAGGAGCCTTCGGCTCTGGATGCGCTTGCCAATGCGTGGGTGGATGGGCTACCTCCGTCGGATCTCCCGGCGGAGGAACCGACCGGCGTGGCGGCCGAGTGGCCTCCCTTTGTGCCAGCAGAGCCCATCCTCGGCGCCACGCCTCCAGATCCGGGGCGGGATGCCTGGCGCCCGGAGGCGATCGGCTCGGATCCGGTTCCCGCGCCGCCCCCAGAGGTGGCACGCCCTGCCGGCCAGGATCCGCTGATGCTAACCGTCGTCCTCTACGCGTCGGGCGATCCCAAACGGGACGCGCGACGGCTACGTCGGGTGTATGGCCTGCTGACATCCTACCCGGGCAATGATCGCTTCGCACTGCATGTGTACGAATCCTCGCGCCGCTACCATCTCGAGTTCCCCAACTCCACCACCGGCTACTGCGCCGAACTCCACGGCCAATTGGATCGTCTCCTGGGGAAGGAGATGGTCCGGGTAGAGCGGCTCCACATCCACTAGCAGGGTGATGAAGGATTGCCTTGCCCGGAGACCAGAACCACATATACGGATTCTCTCCAGGAAGCAGGGCTTCTTCATCACGCTCCTGGACGGGGGAATCCCGCGCCCCTCCGCATCGGCGGAAACTCAAGTATCATCAGAGCTGACAGGGTGGTTCCTCGAGGACACCCGATGCTGGACCGTCGGCGCGAGGGGCAGACGCGCGATGAGGGTGAGTGAAGTAGGGGCGGACACCGCAATCGAGTGAGCGGCAGGGGATGAGCGGCGGGAGGCTCTTCTGGCACGGATCCCGCTGCGTCCGCCAAAGGAGGAGCAATGCGCATTGGGATTCTCACCGGTGGGGGGGATGTTCCCGGCCTGAACGCGGCCATCAAGGCTGTGGTACGGCGCCTGACAGATGAGGGGCATCAGGTTGTCGGCATCCGCCGAGGCTGGGCGGGGCTGCTCGACTGTCAGCCGGACGACCCGGCCTCGGTCGCCCAACACACGTTGGCGCTGGACCGTCAGGTCGTGCGTACTGTCGCCAGGACCGGCGGCACTTTCCTGCACACCTCGCGGACCAATCCGGCCAAGGTCAAAGTCAAAGACACGCCGCAATTCCTCAAAGGGAAGATCAAGGGCGAAGGCCTGCAGGACTTCACGCCGCATATCCTGGAGGTCCTCGACAAGCTGGGCATCCAGGGCCTGATCCCCATCGGGGGTGACGATACCCTTTCCTACGGCCTCCGGCTCCACGATGAGGGAGTGCCCATCGTGGCCATTCCCAAGACGATGGACAACGACGTCTCCGGGACGGACTACTGCATCGGCTTCTCGAC
>CAZEMA010000037.1:15136-21650 GCA_964513155.1 uncultured Anaerolineaceae bacterium | reverse complement strand
AGGCTGACATCGATCAGGCCACCATTCAGGATTGGGATCCTGCCCAGTATCAGGCCTTCTTCACCCCTGACGGCGTGCAGTACGGTTTACCCAAGTACCATGGCGCGCTGGCGCTCTACTACAACAAGGACATCTTCGACACGTATGAGGTCGACTACCCAGATGGCAGCTGGGACCATGACGACTACCTGCAGGCCATGAGGCTGCTCACCCACGATCTGGACGGTGACGGAGATCCGGATATCTTCGGCAGCATCATCGACGTCTCGTGGGACCGGCTTCAAGTACACGTCAACGGGTGGGGTGGTCATTTCGTCGACCCCAACGACTCCGCGCACTCCCTGATGTGCGAGCCGGGGTCGATGGCAGCCCTTCAATGGTTGAACGACCGGATCGTGAACGATCGTGTCCTTGGGACGCTGCCCGGTGTCCAGAACCTTGGCACCCGTGAGGCCTTTGTGGCGGAGCGGGTCGCAATGGCCGAGGACGGATCCTGGGCCCTCAAGGACATCCTCAGCAGTGCCACCTTCCGGGTGGGCGTGGCTCCCTTCCCGGCCGGGCCGGTTCGAAAGGTCACCCTGGCGACGACGGACGGCTTCGGCATATACGCCGGCACCCGGCATCCCGAGGCCGCCTGGGAGCTGGTCAAGTTCCTCATCAGTCAGGACTATGGCCGGGCGATGGCCCGGGCCAACTTCCTCCAACCCGCCCGGGCTTCGCTGGTCGAGGACTGGATCGGCTACATCCGCGAGGAATACCCTGTACAGACGGTCGGGATGGACATCGCCGCCTTCGCCGAAGGTCACATCCAGGGTTACTCGGTTGTGGCGGAGGTGTTTGCCAACATGGAAGAGGCCAAGCGGATCGCCTACGAAGCCTGGGACCAGGTGTTCTCGCTGGGGCAGCCCTTGGGCGAGCTGATGGCAGACGCCTGCGAACGCATCCAGCAGGCACAACAGACATCCGGGTAGGTGAGGGCAGTGAGAAAGCGATTCCGGAACTCACGATTGCGGACCCGCATCATCGCCTGGTCCTTCTTCCCCACTACGACTGTACTCCTGGCTGTGGCGCTCGTGACGTTCTACGCCTACCAGCGGGTGACGGAACAGCTGGTGGAGGGCCGGAACCAGGAACTCACCCGCCTCTCTGCCATCCAGTTGGGAGCGGACCTGGAGGCCTATGTGGACGTGCTGGGGGCATTTGCCGGCCTACCAGAGGTCAGCCGGGGCACGCCTCAACAGCAGGCTCAGGCACTGGAACTGGCGCGGGATCAACTAGGGCTGTTCGATGGTGGTGTGCTCGTCCTCAACTCGCATGGCCAAGTGGCCGCGGCCCGGCCCGCCCGTCCGGATCTGCAAGGTGAGACATGGCCTAATCGGGGTTTCTTCTCCCAGGTGCTCCGTTCCTCGGATCCGATCTTCTCTGACATCCTTGGTGATGGACCGGAGCGGCCGGAGGTGATTGGCCTGGCCGTGCCGATCATTCGTGGGCAGGACGAGTTCCGCGGAGCAGTCGTCGGCCTGTTCCGCCTGGGAACTGCGGCCCAGGGCGCCTTCTACGGCGGGATCGTCCGGCTGCGGATCGAACGGACCGGAAGCACCTATCTCGTGGATAGCGGCGGCCGCGTGATCTATCACTCCGACACGGGCATGGTCGGGAGCGACCTCCACCAACAAGCGGCGGTGGCCGACGTGCTGGAAGGAAAGGTCGGCTCCTTGCGCTCCCGTGATCTCCAGGGTCGTGACATCCTTGCCAGCTATGCCCCCGTCGCCGGAACGCCCTGGGGATTGGTGACCGAGGAGAGTTGGGCAACCCTGCTGGCGCCCAGCCAGGGATACGGACGCTTCCTTCTGTTGCTCTTAGCCATGGGGGTGATCCTGCCGGCGCTGGTCGTGACCGTCGGCGTGCGGCGGATCACCGAACCCATCCGTCAGCTGATGCAGGCGGCCAAGGAGGTGGCCGGGGGGAACTTCGGGCAGACCATCACCGTCCGGACGGGCGACGAGATCGAGGATCTGGTCGACCAGTTCAACCGCATGTCCGCCCAGCTCCAGCAGTCCTACGCGCAGCTCAAGGAGCGCGAGGAGCGCCTTGCGCTGGTCATGAGGGGGACCAACGACGGGATCTGGGACTGGGACCTGAAAACCAATCACGTCTACTTCTCGCCCCGCTGGAAGAGTATGCTGGGCTACGAAGATCACGAGCTCACCAACCACTTCGACGAATGGCGCAGGTTGATCCATCCTGAGGACTTGGACCGGGCGCTGGCGGAAGCGCAGGCCCACATCGAGGGTCGGACCAAGTTCTATGTCCTCGAGCACCGCCTGCGCCACAAGGATGGTTCCTACCGGTGGATTCTCGCCCGCGGGGGCACGCTGAGCGATGCGGAGGGCAAACCCTACCGCTTTGTGGGCTCCCACACGGACATCACCGAACGCGTCGAGGCGCAGGAGGCGCTGCGGATCGCTTACCAGACCATGGAGCGGCGTGTCGAGGAGCGCACCCGAGAGCTGGCCACGCTCAACGCTGTCAGCGTCGTGGTCAATCGCTCCCTCGACCTGCTGGAGATCATGAGCGCGGCGTTGGAGAAGAGCATGGAGGTGGCCACGATGGAGGCTGGCGCGGCCTTTCTCCTCGATGAGGCGAGCCAGAGCCTGGTGCTAATGGCGCAGCGGGGCCTGTCATCGGAGTTTGCCGCGCACATCTCCAGGCTGCCCCTACAGGTTGCCCTGGCGGGGAGGACCTTTGAGCCGGACAAGCCCCTGATCTGGAAGCTCGTCGAGTACCCCGAGGGAGGGCTCAGAGCAGCGATCCAGCGCGAGGGACTACAGCTGATCGTTGGCTGCCCCTTGATGGTCAAGGGAAGACTGGTCGGTGCACTCGTGTTGTCCACCCGAAGCGAGCGTTCGGTGTCTCCTGAGGAGGAGGCATTGCTGGTGGCGGTCGCGCGGCAGATCGCGGTGGCGGTCGAGAATGCCAGCCTCTACCGGGCGGAGCAGGAGCGCCACGAGGAGGCTGAACGGCGGAGGCGGGTGGCCGAGAGCCTGCGCGAGATGCTGACGATTCTCAACTCGAACCGTCCGCTGGAGGAGATCGTCGGGCAGATCGCCCGGCAGGCGAGCAGCCTCCTGGGCAGCGACGCCATCGCCCTCTTCCGTCTGGATGAGAGCGGTGAGAGGCTGGTCATCCAGACTTCCCAGGGTCTGGAAGAGGAGCTTGTCGACCGGTTGACACTGGAGGTGGGAGTAGGAGCGGTGGGGGGAGCTGTCGCCAGGCGTCAGCCGGTCTCGCTCGACGACCTGCCTTCACTTGCCGGGCTCAGGCAAGGGGAGGCATATTCCAGGGAGTTTCTTGAGCGTTTTGCAGCGCGCTACCGATGCGTTCTCGGCATACCCCTGGTGCTCAAGGATGAGGTCTACGGGGCGATGGGCCTCTACTACCGGGCGCCACACAGGTTCTCGGAGGAGGACATCGACCTGGCGGCCACCTTTGCCGACCAGGCAGCGCTGGCCATAGAGAATGCCCGGCTGCGCGCCCAGGCGGAGAGCAGTGCGGTGGCGGCCGAGCGCGGCCGTCTGGCCCGAGAGCTGCACGACTCGGTCACACAGTCTCTGTATAGTGTGACGCTGTATGCGGAGGCCGCTGCCCGGCTGATCTCGGCCAATGAGGTTACCACCGCTGCCGAGCACCTCCGGGAGCTGCGTGACACCGCTCAGGAGGCGCTGCGCGAGATGCGGCTGCTAGTCTTCGAGTTGCGCCCGCCGCTCCTCGAGAAGAGCGGCCTGGTGGCGGCACTCCAGGCCCGGTTGGACGCGGTCGAGGGAAGGGCCGGCATGCGCACCGACTTGCAGGTCGAGGGCTCGAGGCGCGTGCCCTTTGGCATCGAGGAGGAGCTCTACCATCTGGCCCACGAAGCCCTCAACAACGTGCTCAAGCACGCCAACGCCAAACACGTCCAGGTCCGCTTGCGCTTCCTGCAGGACGGCACCTGGCTCGAAGTCATAGATGACGGCGTCGGCTTCGATCCAGCCGCCGCGCGCGCCGGGGGTGGGCTGGGGCTGTCCGGTATGGAGGAACGCGCGAAGCGCGTCGGCGGCCAGCTGCAGATCGAGAGCGCTCCAGGAAGGGGGACGAGGGTCGTTGTGCAGGTCCCGGCGAGCCCCCTGGGGCAAACGGGAACAGCCTGAGAATCTAGCCATGCATTCAAGTGGAGGAATAGGATGACCTCACCCATTCGAGTTCTGGTCGCGGATGACCATGTCATCGTGCGCAAGGGCATTCGCGCTTTGCTGTCGACGGAGAAGGACATCGAGGTGGTCGGCGAGGCCGGAGACGGAGCGGAGACGGTAGCCCAGGCCAAAACCCTGCGGCCCGACGTGATCCTCATGGACCTGGTCATGCCGACGATGGATGGGATCGAGGCCACGCGACAGATCACATCCAGCCTCTCCGGCACCCGCATTCTGGTGCTCACCAGTTTCGCCGCGGATGACAAGGTGTTCCCCGCGATCAAGGCCGGCGCCCTGGGCTATCTCCTGAAGGACTCCGGGCCGGATGAGCTGGTCAAGGCCGTTCACATGGTCCACCGGGGAGAGCCTTCGCTGGATCCGACCATTGCCCGCAAGGTGCTCCATGAACTCTCCCATCCGCCGGAGAAACCGCCCACAACCGATCCGTTGACAGGCCGCGAGTTGGAGGTCCTGCGCCTGGTAGCTCAGGGGAAAAGCAACAAGGAGATCGCCGGGCAACTGGTGATCAGCGAGATGACCGTGCGGACCCATGTGAGCAATGTCCTGAGCAAGCTCCAGCTCGCCAGCCGGACTCAGGCTGCGCTCTATGCGTTGCGCGAGGGCTTGGCTTCTTTGCAGGACGTTCCTCCCCAACCAGAGGAATAGCCGACCGAGAGACGATCTGGCTGGCTGCGAGGCGGGACCCAACGGATCCTGCTGGGCGCGCGGACTGCGACGAAAGTGTGACTTGCAGACCCCCCATGAGCAGTAGGAGACCAACCATAGGCTGGTCTCTTTTCGTCACAGCCAGTCCCCCGATCCGTCGGATGCATCTGCAAGGGTGGCAGAGTGCCGTATCCGTATCCACTCGGGTGGCTGCGGCCGTGCCTACAACAAATGAGGTAGTCGGTTTGCTACAAATGTAGGAGGGGCTTGCGGATGGCCGAGGCGTATTCTTTGTAGGTGAAAACCCATCATCCTAGCGATGACGGGAAGGGAGGTTTCCTGTATCCTGACCGCAGGAGTTGCCTGCCGAAGGAAGATGCCCGAATGGGAAGACGGTTGCGTGTGGTGGTTGCGGATGACCAGGCGAGAGCTCGTCAGGGCATGAAGGCTCTGCTGGCGACGTGGCCGGAGGTCGATGAGTGTCGAGAGGCGGCCAATGGCAAGCAGGCGATTGCCCTGATCGAGGTGTCTCTGCCGGACGTTGTGCTGATCGATGCCAGGATGCCGGAGATGGATGGCCTGGAGGCTACCCGGCTCATCAAGGCAAGCTGGCCGCAGGTCAAAGTCATCGTGCTGTCCATGTATTCGGACTGCTCGGCTGATGCGTTGGCTGCCGGGGCGGATGCCTTTGTCAGCAAGGGCGATCTGCCCGAGAAGTTGCTGGCGATGCTGGCGGCAGTTATGGGTTCCGGAGCCGGCGGCGAGTCGGGGTAGTCGTCGAAGGGTTCTGGATTGGCCGCCCCACATCACCGCATCCGCACGCTGGGCTAGAGAGAAGCACTTCCGGGTGTCCTACTCCTCCAAGGCACCCGCTCGGAGGGCAGGGGGGCCCGGGCCGCCGCCTTACTGGCGGCGGCTTGGTTGATTCCATACGCCCCGGCCGTGCTGCAATCCTCCTGATCCCCCTTCCACCGAGCACGCCCACAAACACAGCCGCCCCCAATCGGAGGCCTACAGCCAAGCCGTGCCCGGGGAGGTGCCGAGGTCGGCCGCCCCGCGCGGGGCTGAGGGCTCTCGGGGGAGCGGACCGC
Source organism: uncultured Anaerolineaceae bacterium (assembly GCA_964513155.1). Taxonomy (GTDB): domain Bacteria; phylum Chloroflexota; class Anaerolineae; order Anaerolineales; family E44-bin32; genus DATEAV01. The sequence goes on along the minus strand of CAZEMA010000037.1, from coordinate 15,664 downwards.
CAGAAGGGAAAGGTGGTCGTGTTGTTGCGGATTCCCATGTTGTGGGCGGTCCCCGACCACCGACCTTTCCCCCGTAATGGACTACACTAGGAGTGTGATGAAGAAACCTTGCATCCTGGAAGGAGCTCGTACATGTGGTGGTTGGGGCTCCGCCCCAACCACCACATGTACGGATTCTTCTCTCTAGGCAAGGCGGTTTTTCATCACCCTGCTAGAGGGCAAGAGGGGGGGTCGGCATGCGGCCTGTCGGTCGCTCTTGCTTCGCGAAGAGGGGCTCCGGTTCCTAGCGCCGGCGGGGTAAACCGAGGCGCATGATGAGTCGCGGCGGATCGACGTTGGGGTGATCTCTCCTTCGTCTGCAGTTCATATTCCAGACCCGTGTTGAAGGGACATCCTGCGCATGTCACGTCCTGCGGTTCCTGGCAGGATCCGGTGTGGGACAAACGCCTGCAGCCCATTCGCAGCGCAGTACAGCCTGAGATCGCCTTGCGCCGGGTAGGTCTTCCGACCACTGGGCTGCCATGTCCC
>CAZEMA010000037.1:0-15036 GCA_964513155.1 uncultured Anaerolineaceae bacterium | reverse complement strand
GCCTGAGATCGCCTTGCGCCGGGTAGGTCTTCCGACCACTGGGCTGCCATGTCCCGCCGGTGGGTCGCGGCCCTTGGAGGAAAAGGGATAGCGAGATGAAACCCTGGGCAAAATGGTTGATCGCCATCCCCTTCATCGCCGTCTACAGTCTGGGGTTGCCCTGGCTGGTGGCTGGGCGACTCTGGTGGTTTGTCGGTGACTGGGCCGAGACGGTCTTCGTCCTGGCCGTAGTCGGCATGTGGCTCGGCGGCACCGCATTCTACCAGCCTGGCCGGGGACAGCGAGGAGCGAGTCTGACGCGCGGGCTGATCAGCATTGGGCTCATCCTGCTCGTGCCGGTCGCCGTATATGACCGGACCCATGGGCCGGCGGCTTCCAGTCCGGCGTTCTGGACGTGGATTGGGCTGGCGTTGTGTGCGGGGGCCGCCCCGGTGGGCATCCTGGCTTGGCGGACCTTGGGTCGGTTCTACGTTCCCGATCCGGAGGTGTTGCCGGAGCAGAGGCTGATCACCGATGGCATCTACCGGCATCTACGTCATCCGATGTATACCGCGGCCCTGCTGTGGGTCGTGGGTTTCCCCCTGGTCATTCGAAGCGGGTGGGGGGCGCTGGTGGGTATCCTCTTCATCGGGCCGGCCATCTGGCTCCGCATTCGGGAAGAGGAGGCCATGCTCCTGGAGGCCTTCGGTGATGAGTACCGTCGATACCAGGCGCGCACCTGGCGCCTGGTACCGCTTCTCTTCTGATCGAGACAGCGCCGAGGTCGGCTGGCGTGACTTGTCTTATCCCCAACCGGATTGGTGTGGTTCTTGGCCCCACCGGTTATGCGTCCGGCAAAACGCTACCCAGTAGGACGCCGGAAGCCGGAGCGGCTGTCCGGGTCCTACGAGCCCCACCAAGTCGCCCAGCATGGGATGAACCTGTGGCACGTCCGGGGGTAAACATATGAACAGACCTTCATCGCCGATGAAAAGCACAGCTGAGGTCGAGGATCTATACAGGGCGATCGTCCGCAGCCTCGAGGCGCACGCGAACCCGGAGCTGGCTGTCTGGGAGCGCCGGTTCCACGACGATCCGGCCTTCCAGCCCTATGGCATTACCACCCCCGTGTTCCGCCAGATTCTGCGGAGTTTCAAGCCCGACTTCGGCAGGCTCGCTCTCGATGAACGCCTGCACCTGGCCGAGAGACTGTATGCGTCCGGTTTCGCTGGGCAGGCGGGGGTGGCCAACCACCTCCTGGCGATCTCCGTCCGGGAGATGGAAACGAAGCATCTTGTCTCACTCGATCGTTTCGTCGAGCACTTCCATAGCTGGGCGACGACGGACGATTTCTGTGTCAACGTTCTCCAACCGCTGCTGGCGGTCTACCCTGCACGGGTCTTGAAGTTGGTCAGGCGGTGGAACGGCTCCAAGAACCGGTGGAAGCGGCGGGCGAGTGTCGTGGTCTTCACCCGGAAGGTTGGGGAATCGGGCCGATTCACCGATGAGGTCCTAGAGTTGTGCGAAGCGTTGATCTGGGATCCCGACCACATGGTTCAGAAGGGTGCCGGATGGGCCCTCAAGGACAACCTGCGCGGCGCCCGGGGCAAGGTGCTCCGGTATGTCAAGGGGTTGAGGCGCAGAGGTGTCCCTGCGACCATCACCCTCTACGCCATTCGCGACCTGAAGGGGGCTGAGCGAGCGGCTGTTCTGGCGATTCAAGCTTCCCGGCATGTGGCTGGGCACGCTGGTTCCGGGAGGCGGGTCAAGCCGCGATAGTCGTCGTCGGGGGGAAGGGTGCCCGGTGCTGCGCGGCGAGCGTCTTGGACCAGAGAGCGTTGCAGGAAGGCCCTGCCTGAGACGAGGGATCGGCTCTCCAACACCGGTCACAGCCGGCGGTGATGGAGTTGCCTGCCAGGTCGAGGCATGAGCTGGGCGAGACCGTACATCGGACGAGGCGAGGCCAAGAGGAGAACATCACCATGCTCACCCCAGGGAGACGCTGCCTGTTAGCGACAACGGTCCTGCTGGTAGCAGGGAGCTGCGTATCGGCGCCAGCTGCCACAGCGCCGCCGACCTCCACGATCTCACCGACGGTGGTCATGCCGACGTCGACCGGAGCCATCCCATCCGACTCTCTGGCTCAGATCTCCCTGGAGAGCATGCTCGGCACGGTTGAGACCCTGGCGGCGATCCAACCCCACACGGGCTGGCGGTCTGCCGGGAGCCTGGGCGAGCGGGAAGCGCTGGACGCCATCGAAACGGCACTCTCGGGATTCCCGTATCTCCAGGGTCTTGGTTTGGAGGTCGAGCGCCAGAGCTTCCGGATCTTCATGGGGACGGAGTTCCGCGAGGCTCGCATGCGACTGACGCTGGATGGCCGGGAAGTGGATGTCGTGGCCGACGGCCTGCGTGGCCGCCGCGATAGCCTCCCACAGGCCTTGCAGTTCGACTCGGACGGAAGGCCCAACGACGACGAGCCCAATCCTGTCGTGGTCGAGGGCCCCATAACCCTGGTCATGTCCTCGGATGGCATTACAAGCCTGCCCGCAGGTAGCCTGGCGGGTGAGGTGGCGATCGTAAACTACGCCGCCATGGATCGGGGCACGATGAGTCGGGATCGGGCGATCCAGCTCGCGACCAGGCTGGCTTCAGCGGGCCCGGCCGGGATTGTGGTGGTAACGCACTTCGCCAATCAGTACGGGGAGAGCACTGGATACCTGGCCTCAGACCTCAACCCCCTGATCTCCGTTGAGGGAGTGGCGGTCCCCCCCACGATCCTGGTGCGCATCGAGGACCTGGGAGGAGCCGGCATCGAAGATTGGGAGGACCTGGGCCGCGCCGAGGCGGTTCAAATGACGTGGGATGCGGACATCTACTCGCCCGCGACCTCGGGCAATCTGATCGTACGCATTCCCGGGGAGGATCCGAGCCGGGCGATCATCTTGGGCGCCCACATTGATAGCCCCAACAACCCGGGAGCGATGGACGACGCCAGCGGCTCGGCCGTGCTCCTCGAGGTGGCAAGAGTCCTCGATGGCGCGAACCTGCAGCCCCCCGTCGATCTCTACCTGGTCTGGTTCGGCAGTGAAGAGATCGGAGCCGTCGGCTCCTCGAACTTTGTCGCTACCCACCAGGAACTGCTCGACCGGACAATGGCTATGTTGAGCTTTGACTGCCCCAGCTATCCCATGGAGGGCCTGTCTCCTGAGTTGGTCGTGTACGGCAGGCGCGGCGAAGGGCAGACGAGTTGGGTCGACTACCTGTTGGGGGCGGGGGCCGCCCAGGGCGTAGACATGCGGCCCGTCTACGAGGACGCGGCCTCGGACAGCTCCGTCTTCAGCGGCTTCGATGTGCCCAGTGCGGACCTCGTGTATGAGACTGAAGATGAACTGCTGGGCCACATCCATGACCCGTATGACACACCGGAGCTCGCGGCTGAGGTGGGAGGGGTGCTGCAGGACATGGCGCGAGTCGCGTTGCTCGCAGCCCAGCAGGCCCCGGTGGAGAATCCCCCATTGCGCCGGTCACCAGCCCCCCAGCATCGCGCGCTGGTCATCTCCACTCACAACGAGGCGGTCTCGATGACCCCGGCCATGTCGTTTGCGGGGTTCGGGCTGACCCTGGCTGCGGTGGGATTCGACGTCGACATGATTCCGTATGGCCAGACCGTGACCGCCGCGGACCTGGCGGATGTCGACCTACTCATCGCCCTCCCGGTTCTTGACTACCCCGGCCCGGATGCGGGCCCATCGGCCTATGACGAGGCATGGACCGAGGAGGAAATCAGCGTCGTGGAGGCATACGTTGCCGGTGGTGGCCTACTGGTCTTGACAAACAGCTCCTCCGTCGTTTCGTGGCTCTGGCAGGTCGATCCGAATGAGGATTGGAGCGACGCCAATGCCCTGGCCGAGCCCTTTGGGGTCACCTTTGAGCAACCCTCCCTCACCATGGGAGACGTAGCGGCGACGGGCGGGAGCGGGCTGATGCAAGATGCCTGGGGGCTGACGGCGGGCTATTGGGGAAGCACCGGGGTGCCTTTTGCTGTTGCGGATGGGGAGGTGCTGGCAGAGGGGAACCGGGGACCCGGCCTGGCGCTGGTTCCGCATGGGGATTCCGGGGGTGCAGTGTTGGTCCTGGCGGATGTGGGCTGGCTGGGAGGTGAGAATCGCGTGTTCTGGCAGAACCTGGCCGAGTACGCGCTGGAGCGCTGAGCCTTGGTCGGGCAGTTGCCAGCGTGCGGGAGGCGAGAGGGGTCCTACCTCTGAGAGAACCGGGGATCGGAGGCTCCCAAGGGGAACCAGGATAGAAGCCGCCAGCCTCCTACTTCTGTTGTAGATCGGTCTACCGAGAAAGTTGAGAGAGGCCGCCGTACAGGCGGCCCTTTTGCTGATCCGGAATCCGCCTTGCTGCGGATGCGACGCGCAAGGCTTTGCGCTATTGTGGGGATAGAGTAGCAGAGTGGAATGAGGCTGAAGATCGGGCGAGCAGAGCATACCATGGCGTGACCGACCTGCAGCCAGGAGGGAACTGCCATGATTTTGACCGGGCTGAACATTCACCAGGGCGGCAGCGCGGGCCAGGTCGTGGTGATCACCAGCGCCGGCCGCCAACTGGACGAGAAAGCGGCGCGCGTCTTGGCCCACCTCAGCGCCTGCGTAGCCGCCGCTGTGGACGAAGGCGTTGCGGCTGCGGAACCCAAGGCGGGAGTGGACGAAGCTTCGGTGGATCCGGGGGAGGTCCATGCGGATGGCGGAACCGTTGACCTCCCAAGCGACCGGGCCGTCTTCTGCACAAGCACGCGACTCCTCCGCAAGTCCGTGCGGGACCTGCCCCGAATGCTCATGGGAGACCGGCGCAAGGACTTTCTGGCGATGCGAGAGTTCCTAAGGGAAATGCTTCGGCTGGACGGGGGCGTGACGATCTCGACCGAGACCTTCAACGAACGGGTGCAGACCGTGTCGTAGCCGGGGGCCCATTCTTGACAGGGCGATCACGAGGGTGAGATTAGGGAGGTTCTTCCGGATGAAGCGCATAACTCGGGCGTCCACGCTGGTTGTCATTCTGGTTCTCAATAGCCTGGCGTGCACCATCAATCTGCCATCGGGGATCCGTGGCTCGGGTAACGTACTCGAAGAGGAACGCGACTTGAGCAGCGTCACCGGGGTCACCCTCGCTATGGGAGGCACCCTCAACATCGAACTCGGCGAGGAGCAGCAGCTACGGGTTGAGGCGGAGGATAACCTGATCCCCTACATCGAGACCAACATCGTTGGCTCGATGCTGGAAATCGGGGTCCGCCACGGCATGGCCATCCATCCCACTCGACCGATCGACCTCTATCTGACCGTACCCGCGCTGGATCAAGTCCTGCTTGCGGGGAGTGGGACGATCCAATGGCCGGAGGCGGAAGGCCAGGAGTTGTCACTCACGCTGAGTGGCTCCGGCGCCATTCGCCTGGGAGAGGTACAGGTGGAGGACTTGAGAGTGGTTCTGTCGGGATCTGGAGACGTGAGCCTGTCTGGGGGCAGGGTCGACAGCCAGTGGGTCACGGTCAGCGGATCGGGTGCCTATGAGGCTGAGGATGTTGAGAGTGCCACTGCCCACGTCGACATCACCGGCTCGGGGACTGTGACGATCAGCGTTCACAGCCACTTGCGGGTCACCATTGCGGGGAGCGGCGAGGTCCGCTACCTGGGGGACCCGGTGCTGGATCGGGTATCGATCACTGGTTCTGGTTCTCTGGTGCCAATTGGCCACTAGGGGTGTGACGAAGAAGCCCTGCTTCCTGGTAGGAATTCGGATATGCGGTGGCTGGGGCGAGGCCCCAGCCACCGCATATACGGTTCTCTTCTCCGGGCTAGGCGGCTTTCCAACGCCCTGCCAGGGGAAGGACGATGCCTGGGGCTGAGGCGCGTCGTTGGGTGTGCAAACCGGGCTTGAACCGGCACGCTAGCCGCTGGGGAGCGGCCTGGAGAAGCCCGGGTTCGGAACGGGCGGGCCGGTCGATGAGAACAGAGTGCGGGCGCGTCGTGCTGCTGCGGCGGTCACCCCTGCGGTTGGCGAGGCGCGGGGCCCGCACAGGGAGGCTGGAATGGTGTACGGAAGACTGAACGAAACCATTGTTGTGCTGCTTGGAGGACGGGGGGCTTCGCTGGGCGAGCCGGTGGCGCTTCGGGTCAAGCACCCGGAGGGGACCGACCCCTTGGCCCGGATGAGGGCCGCGATCCAGGCCTACCTGGCGAGAAGAGGCGGCGCGGGTGAGGTTCTGGCCGACTGGGGCGAAACCTTGCCTGCCCTGAGCAGCTGGGATTGGGCCGCCCAGGATCTGTACGTTGAAAGGATGGAGGCGGCAATGATCCTCAACGATGGGGAGAGTTTGGGCCTGGACGGGCGCAACACACGCGGTGGTCTTGCCCTCTCGATTCCGTGCCACCTTCCTACGAGCACGCCGGTGCAAGCCGTCGCGTAGGGAACGAGACGCCCGAGGTCTGGCCGCCGCCTGAGGCAGCGCCGCGGCCGCAAGCGCCCAATCTTGGAGAAACACCGGCCTACCCTATCTGGGTGGGCTGGGTCCGAGCGCAAGGAGGATCTCCCCTCCCTTATGTTACACTCACCGCCAACTTGGTGGGTTGGTATGCGGAAACCGGGGGTCGGAGGATGAGATGGACGATACGGTGATTGAAGTCAGCGACTTTCGGAAACAGTATGGCGACCATGTCGCAGTGGATGGCATCAGCTTCAGCATCCAGCGCGGCGAGATCTTCGGGCTGCTGGGACCTAACGGGGCCGGGAAGACCAGCACCCTTGAGAGCCTGGAAGGATTGCGCGCCTCCGATGGGGGCAAACTGTCGATCCTGGGCGTCGATCCGACCCGGCAGCCTCGCAAGCTCCGCAACCTGATCGGCGTGCAATTGCAGACCTCTGGTTTGCCGGCCAGCATGACCGTCGAGGAGGCGATGGCCTTCTTCTGCGCCTACCATGAAGTGCAGCCTCGCTATGATCTCCTCGACCGACTGGGGCTGGACGAGAAGAGGCATGCGCAGTTTGGTGAGCTCTCGTCCGGGCAGCAGCGTCGGCTGGCGTTGGCGCTGGCCATTGCTCACAAGCCGCCGGTGGTCTTCCTCGACGAGCCGACAGCCGGGCTGGACGTTGGCTCGCGCGTTACCCTCCACGAAATCATCCGCGAGCTTCAGTCAGAGGGGATCACGCTGATCCTGGCCACGCACGATATGGCCGAAGCCGAGAAGCTGTCTGACCGGGTGGCCATCCTGCTCAAGGGGCGGATCGTGGCAACCGGGAGTCCCTCCGAACTGACCGCAACCGGCGCTGGACTGACCAAGATCTCTGTCCACACCGAGGAAGACTGCCTGGCGGGCGATTCTCCAGCCTTCCCGGGGATCAGTCAGCAGACGCGCAAGGACGAGTACATGGTCTTCTTCAGCCGAGACCCCGGGCCAAGTGTCTCGGCGATCCTGCACTACATCGAAACCAAGAAGGACCGGCTGATTGACCTGCGAGTCGAGAGGCCGTCGTTGGAGGAAAGGTTCTTGGAGATCACCAACGGAGGCCAGCGATGAACGCGTTCGTCCACCATACCCTGTTTGAGTTCCGCGCCGGGTTGCGCGACAAGACCCAGCTCCTGATGAACTACCTGTTTCCACTCCTGTTCTACGCCATGATGGGTGTCTTGATGGGGCAGATCAACCCCTGGTTCAAGACGGTCATGATTCCGTCGATGGTCGTCTTCTCTATCCTGGCCAGTACGACCCTGGGGCTTCCCGGCCCGATGGTCGCGGCAAGGGAAGCCGGGATCTACCGCTCGTACAAAGTCAACGGTGTCCCGGCGATGTCCCTCCTTGTCATCCCGGTCCTGACGGCCGTTTTGTCCGTGATTGTCGTGACGGTGATCATCGCTGCGACCGCGCCACTGCTATTCGACGGCCAAGCGCCAACGGACTGGCCGGGTTTCGTCCTCGTCTTCCTGGCGACGAACATCGCCTCGGCCGGGCTCGGCGTGCTCATCGCGGTGATCGCCACAGATGCCCGCTCGACGGTGCTGCTACCTCAATTGATCTTCCTGCCCTCGATGCTCCTGGGAGGGCTAATGATGCCAGCCAGCGTCCTGCCCGGCGCGCTGGCGCGGATCTCACGGCTCCTTCCAGCGATGAACGCCACTAACGCCTTCGCCGGCCTGGCCATGGGCGGAGAGGTGACGTACAGCCCCTGGGGGTCGGTCGTTGTCCTCCTGGCGGGCGGGCTGGTTGCGTTCCTCCTGGCAACGGTCCTGTTCACCTGGGATAGCCGCAACCAGGGCCGCCGAAGGAGCCGCATCTGGGCCCTCCTCGCCCTTGTGCCGTATCTGGTTGGGATGATCGTCCTCTAACACTCACCAGACTCGGGGGAGCGCTGAGGCGGATGAAGGAGGCTGGGCAAGGTCTTCGGCCAGCGGGCGGTTGCTGTTCGCCCCATCGGCAGCACGGTGATCCCCGGAGTCTCTACCGAGCCCGTCCTCGATCTGCTGGCTGAAGCGCGTGACATTGGAGAGGTGAATGCCCTCAACCCGGCGATGATCGCCCTCGGCTTCTGGGATCACCTGCGGGCACATTCGCAGGAGGCGCGGGCCTACAGTCGCCTGAAGGAAGAACTTCCCCGCAGGTTGTCTGGGGACATCGAGGGCTACCTCGCCGGCAACGACGGGTTCATCTGGCGGATTGAGGCGCAGGCCAGGGAGTTGAGGGGAAGGGCGGGCGACCGGCCCCCGGGGTCCATTGACGGCATTAGGTCCGGAGGCCATAATAGCCGCAGGCTCCGGCGAGGCCGGTGGGAAGATGCGACCCTGTCCTTCCGCACGATGCATCTGGCTATCCCCTTCAGCTTGCGGACCATCGCTCCGCATCTACTGCGGGGCCATTCCCCTTTGCCCACCCTGTTCGTCATCGACCGTCCTTGGGACTCCCGCGCGGAGGAATCCGGGGAGCGCTTGGCTTTTCGATTGGCAAGGCTGACTTGACGGCAGGCGGACATTTCGACGGGTGGGTTGAGGCGGCGGTTCAGGCACCTGTTCTTGCTCATCGGGCCTGGGCGGTTGCCCGCCGCCATCGGTCGTGCCGCGCGATCGCGCTAGGTCCTCTTGTAGGAAGGTGATATGTGCCGAACGGCTACTGGGGCCAAGTGCTCTTCGTCGACCTGACGACCGGGAAGGCCGAACCGGAGAGGTTGCCGGAGGAGGTCTATCGCCGCTTTCTGGGCGGCTACGGCCTGGGGGCGGCCATCCTCTTTGAGCGGATCCCGGCCAAGGCAGATCCCCTGGGACCGGAGAACATGCTCGGCTTTCTTCCTGGACTGCTTACAGGAAGCGGGGCCCCGTTCAGCGGCCGCTGGATGGTGGCCGGCCGCTCGCCCCTCACGGGCGCGTGGGGGGAGTCCAACTGTGGCGGCGACTTCGGGCCCGCGTTGCGTGGCACAGGCTACGATGGGGTTTTTGTCCGCGGCGCAGCCGAGCGCCCGGTATACCTCTCTATTGACGAAGACCATGCCGTGGTCCGGGATGCCTCCGATCTCTGGGGGCTAGATGCTAGCCAGACGGAGAGCGCCATCCGCAACCTGACTGGCCCTGAGGTGCGGGTGGCATGCATCGGCCCCGCCGGGGAAAAGCGATCTCTCATCTCGGGCGTGGTCAATGACGGCGGGAGGCTGGCCGGCCGATGCGGTCTGGGCGCGGTGATGGGGGCCAAGCGCTTGAAAGCCGTCGCGGTCCGGGGCAAACGACGCCCCGTTCTGGCCACGCCAGAGGCGTTCAAGGATGCCGCTGCGGAGTACCGCCAGCTCTTCCGGCGCAAGCCATCGGCGCTGGCCTCTCGCATCCCCACCCTGCTCGGGGGCGTCCTGCCGATCCTGCGTCGCCTGCATGGCAAGCTCGCCGGGGGCCCTGCCCAGCTCGTCATTGACACCTATCGCCGCTATGGCACCTCAGCGGGGACAGCGATGCTGATTGAACTGGGCGACACCCCCGTGCGCAACTGGACCGGCATCGGCTACCGGGACTTCCCGCTGGGTCTCTCCGAAGGGCTGAGCGATGAGGCCGTGATCCGGGGCGCGGTGCGGCCCTACGCCTGCCAGGCGTGTCCCGTTGCCTGTGGTGCCATCGTCCACCTCCCCGAGGGGGGAACAGGTCAGAAGCCGGAGTATGAAACGGTGACTGCGCTCGGCCCGCTGGTGATGAACAGCAGCCTGGATGACGTGACGCGCTGCAACGAGATCTGCAACCTTGCGGGCCTGGATTCCATCTCCGTCGGCGGAGCGGTAGCCTTCGCCCTCGAGTGCGCCGAGAAGGGCTGGCTGCCGGCTGATTTGCGGGATGAGCTCCCTCTGGGCTGGGGCGATGGGCAGGGCATTGCCGAACTCGTGCGGCGGATCGCCAGACGCCAGGCTGGGCTGGGCGAGTGGCTCGCGGACGGCGTGCAGCGTGCGGCCCGGCGCCTGGGCCCCGAGGCTCAGGAGGCTGCCATCCATGCTGGGGGACAGGAGCTGCCGATGCACCGCGGGTTGTATGAGCCCGGCGTGGCGGTCGGCTACGAGGTCGATCCTGCGCCGGGCCGCCACACCTCGACCTTCTCCGGAACAACCGGGGCTGCGCCTTTCGCCCCATACTTCGCCCTGCATGGCCGGAAACCGGCGGCCCGCTACGACTACCAGGAGAAAGGCTCCACAGAGGCTATCATCATGTCCGTGTTGCGCGCCTTCGACTCGTTGGGCCTGTGCCAGTTCGCGCTATATATGGGGCGGCCCCCATTTCTCGAATGGTTAAACGCAGCCACGGGTTGGGGATTCGACGAGGCTGAGCTCTACCGGGCTGGCAAGCGAATCCAGGTCCTGCGCCACGCCTTCAACACACGCGAAGGGTTGCCGCCTCGTTTCCCGCTGCCCGGCCGCGAGCGCGGCGACCCGCCACAGGAGATTGGCCCTACCGCAGGCCGCAGGCTGGACATGGAGGCGATGGCCGTGGGCTATTTCCAGATGCTTGGGCTTGATCCGTCCACGGGGAACCCCTTGCCGGAGACGGCGAGGGAGCTGGGGCTGGAGCATGTGCTTGTTCCGTCCGTCTAGACGATCGGAAGAGGGGAGACTGCCATGACCTTCTCACTCGCCCAACTCATCGAGCAGCACCAGGGGGAGCAATACCCCCTGCACTCGCGCTACATCAACACCGGCTTGGCTCGTGTCCAGGGGATCATCGGCTTCGACAAGATCTGGGCCCGGGGCCAAGGGGCCTACCTGTGGGACACGGAGGGGGACAAGTACCTCGATCTGCTGGCCGGGTATGCCGTCTTCAATCTCGGCCGTGACCACCCGGCCCTCAAACAGGCCATGCATGAGATCCTCGATCTGCAGAGACCCAACTTGGTTAAGATGGACTGCCCGCTCCTGGCCGGTCTGCTGGCGGAGGAGCTGGTCAAGCGGATGCCCCCTGGGCTGGAGGCCATCTTCTTCGCCAACTCCGGCGCCGACGCCGTGGACACCGCCCTCAAGTTCGCCAAGGCGGCAACGAAGCGCCCGCGCGTCGTTTACCTGGACCATGCCTTCCACGGGCTCACGCTCGGCACGCTCTCCATCAACGGCGGAGCCGCGTTCAAGACCGGATTCGAGCCGCTCATGCCCGGCTATGTCGACGTGCCGATGAATGACCTGGAGGCGTTGGAGCGAGAACTGCGCAAGGGCGACGTCGCCGCCTTCATCGTCGAACCCATCCAGGGCAAAGGCGTCTACATCCCCGACGACGGCTACCTTCCCGGCGCCCAGAAGCTGTGCCGCCAGTACGGCACGATCTTCATCTGTGATGAGGTACAAGTCGGGATGGGGCGGACGGGCCGGTTCCTGGCCAGCGAACACTGGTCACTCGAGCCCGACATTGTCACCCTGTCCAAGTCCCTCGGCGGCGGCTACATCCCGGTAAGCGCCTGCATCACCCGCCGCAGCATCCACGACAAGATGTTCAGCCGGCTCGATCGCTGCCAGGTGCACTCGACGACCTTCGGCCAGAATGACCTGGCGATGGCGGCAGGGCTGGCCACGCTGCATGTGCTCGATGAAGAGCATCTGATCGAACGGGCCGCGAGCGTCGGGGAGAAGCTTCTGGCGGGAATGGCCGCGCTCAAAGACCGCCACGAAATGGTCCTGGACGTGCGCGGCAAAGGGCTCATCGTCGGGATTGAGTTCCGGCCACCGCGGCCCCTGGGCCTCAAGGCCGCCTGGGCCGCGGCTGAGGCTGCACAGAAGGGGCTGTTCTCTCAGCTCGTGGTCATGGCCCTGATGCGTGACCACCGGATCCTGACCCAGGTGGGCGGTCCCGAGGTCAACATCATCAAGCTTCTGCCGGCGTTGATCATCGGCGATGAAGAAGTGCAAAGCATCGTCTCGGCCTTCGACGAGGTGCTCACCGAGGCCGAGCACTTCCCCGGGCGGGTGTGGAGCCAGAGCGGGGAGCTGATCAAGGGCGCCATGTCGCAGCGCTAGCGCCTCATTTCGGAAGTAGGGGCACGGCAAGCCGTGCCCCTACCCGATAATGTCGATTCGCGAGTCGGGCGGGTGTCAGCGGACACGGAGGAAGCATGCGTGCGTTTGTCACCGGGGGAACGGGCTTCGTCGGCGGGGCCGTGGTGAGGCGACTCCTACAGGCTGGGCACGAAGTCCGGACCCTGGTTCGGCCAGGGACCAACACCCGTCAACTAGACGGCCTGCCCGTGGAGCGGGTTAGCGGCGACCTGAACGACGCCGATAGTCTGCGTAGGGGAGCAGCGGGCTGCGACTGGGTTTTCCACGTGGCGGCCCTCTACAGCTACTGGGGCCATCCCTGGGAGGAATTCGTCGAGGTCAATGTCGAGGGGACCCGGCGGATGATGGAGGCTGCCGCGGAGGCCGGCGCCAAGCGCGTCGTCCACACCAGCTCGATCGCAACCCTGGGGATTCCCAAAGATGGCTCGCCTGGGACGGAGGACACCCCCGTCACGCTGGCAGACATGATCCTGCCCTACAAGAGGTCCAAGTTCCTGGGTGAGGAGGTTGTGCGCGACTTCGCCCGGAAAGGCCTGCCGGTGGTGATCGTGAATCCTGCCGCGCCGGTGGGCGTGGGCGATCACAAGCCGACGGCAACGGGCCAAGTGATCGTGGACTTCCTCAACGGCCGGATGCCGGCATACGTCGAGGGTGGGATGAACATCGTGGACGTGGACGACGTGGCCACGGGGCACTTGCTCGCAGCAGAAAGGGGACGGATCGGGGAGCGTTACGTCCTCGGCGGCCAGAACCTGTCACTCAAGCAGGTCCTCGATCTGCTTTCGGAGGTCTCTGGTCGGCCGCAAGTGAGGCTGCGCATCCCGCACAGGGTGGCGTTGGCCTGGGCGTACCTGGATGTGACGATCGCCCTGCTCAACCCGCGTCACATCCCCACGGCCACACCCGGCAAGGTCCGGCTCTCACGCACGCCTGAACGCTTCGACTCGAGCAAGGCCGTGCGAGAGCTGGGCTTCCCTCAAAGGCCCGCGCGCGAGGCGCTGCGAAAAGCCGTGGAGTGGTATCGGGCAAACGGGTACGCGCCATAACCTGGGCTAGGAGATGCCACGACTTCAGCCCTGGCGCTGCTCCGAAGCGGCGGCAGGGCTGTCCATTTCCTCCAGCAAGGCTTGGACGAAGCGGGCCGCATTCTCGAGCGCGGCGAGGGAGACCGTCTCTGGCGTGTCGTCGGCGCGATGCCAATGGGGGAGCGTACCGGTCCCTGGGTCCATGCCGGCGATGCACAGGGCACGGTAGCCACCATAGCGGAGCGTCCTCACCTCGTCTTCGATGAGCATCTCGGCTGGCCGGACGGCCCATTGCGGATGCCGGGTGGCGACCCGTTCGGCCGCAGCCAGGAGATCGGGATCGGGGCGGTAAGGGAAGACGAGGCCCTGCCGCGTCAGGTAGACCAGATCGCCCCCGCCCACGCCCTCCAGGCCGATGAAAGCTGCTTGACGCATGAGCCTATTGTGCCGCCGCAGGAGCTCCAGCAGCCCGCCGTGGTCGGTCTCCTCGGCGCCGGTGAAGGCCAGCCACACCTGGGTGCTGGCCAACGGCCGGGAGGCGAGCCGCCGGGCGAGTTCCAGTGCAACGGCCACGCTGGCGGCGTTATCGTTGGCGCCGGGGGAGAATGGCGTCTGGTCGTCGCGCCAGAGGGTGATGGCGGTGCCGATGACATAGGCCGCCGGGAGCAGCGAAACCCACCACACCCAAGCCGCGCCCGGCAGAAGAGCCCCGGTCAGATAGAGCGCGCCCAGGGAGCCCAGCACCCCGAGGTACATGTAGGTCAGCGGCGTGAGGGAGCGCACAGCGCCGGTCTGCCAGACCATGCGGCAACGGTTCGTGTCGAGATGGGCCAGCACGACCACACGCCGACCGACCTCGCCCTGAGGCTCGATCCGCGTGATCACACTGTTGCTCGTCACCTTGGGAAGGAACCGCCTCAGCAGGTTCTCGGAGTTGACAATCGTCTGCCACAGCAGCAGCCCGCTGAGCAGGGCCAAGGCAGCCGCGAGCCAGCGGGAGAGGATGCCGGCGAGAGGGTAGAGGGCAATGGCGGCGAGCGCCACCAGGTCGACGGCCATGGGGTAGGCATTCTGGCTGGACACGGCCCGGAAGGTGTGGCGTTCGACGGGAAGATGGAGGCCGGTGAGGATGCCGGCCACCGTGTCGGCTGCGGCCGCCTCGCCGGACGTGCCGGTGCCGCGGGGGCCGATCTGGCCGGCCAAGACCTGGACGTGGTCGAGCACGAGGACCTCCGACCCGGCCGCAGGAGTGGCGTCCCGGGTTAGGGACGGGCAACCGGCCGGTGCCGGTGGGCGTCGCGGTTGCCGGGTGCCGTCCGCTGCACCGGCGATAGGGTCACCGGACCAGGCCGACTATAGCACATCTCCACGTGCGTGGAGCGCGAGGCTGAGCGCCGATTCATCCTCGGGGAGAGGGAGTCGCCCTTCCTCTCCCAGCGGGAGAGGGTAGGGTGAGGGAGAGCTCCTCACGGTCGAC
>CAZEMA010000036.1:0-21877 GCA_964513155.1 uncultured Anaerolineaceae bacterium | reverse complement strand
CGACAGCACAGAGCCCCGCCGCGGACGGCGGGGGAGCAAGGAGCGGGTATCGTCCGAGGGGATTGAGGACTCGTGAATCCTCCGCCTGTCTCATATGTCCTGAGCCCATCCATGACCTCGCGGCGATGGGTCTTTCGCAGTATCATCGGCTCATGATGGCCTCGGGAAGCGGGCGCCCCGGGCCAAGCTACTCAGGCCTCGCCCATCGGCCCAACAGACTTGGAGTCAGCAGTCAGAGGCATCTTCCAGGCAAGGGAGAGATAGGCCGCAGAGATGTCACCCTTTGTTGAGGGCATTCTGGCCGGCTACGGTGTCGCTGTCCCGGTGGGGGCGGTCGCTATCCTCATCGTGAACACTTCCATTCGATGTGGCTTCACGATTGGCTTCATGGCCGGAGCCGGCGCCGCCACCGCCGATCTGCTCTACGCCATTCTAGCCAGCGTTGCTGGCGTAGCCCTGACCGCATTCCTCGAGCCTGTCGCCTCTCCCTTGCGCATGCTTGGCGGTCTGGTTCTGATTGGACTGGCCAGCTGGGGTCTCTGGAAGGGGCTGAAGCGCCGGAATCAGCCAGAGAAGACGGCGGAGGCTCGTGCGCCTCTGATGATGTATGCCCAGTTTGTGGGCATCACGATCATCAACCCCTTGACGGTTGTCTACTTCACCGCATTCATCCTTGGCAGGGGTCCCTCGGCTTACCAGTACTCCCTCATGGCGAACCTGCTGTTTGTCCTCGGCGTTGTCCTGGCCTCCCTCTCCTGGCAGACCCTGCTTGCGGCGTTGGGTGGCGTGGCCGGCAGTCACCTCTCCCGTCGCTTTCGACTCCTGGCTACCATTCTTGGGAACCTGCTGGTCTTTGCCCTGGGGGCACGCATCCTGGTTACAGCGATCCTCTAGCAGGGTAATAAGAAACCACCTTGCCCGGAGAAGCGAACCGTATATGTGGTGGTTGGGGCTTCCCCCCTACCACCCATATCGGTTCTCTTACCAGGAAGCAGGGCCCTTTCATCACACTCCTAGGTCCACCAGACCGCTCTTGGACCCCTTCCAGCGGCCCCCTTTTCACCTGTCGAGAGGAAAAGGCGGGAATTCGGCCGGGATGGAAGGGATTCGCGCGGCCCGAGCCCCACTTTGGGGTTATAATGTTCGTGACGGCAATCGAGACGATCCCTACAACACAGCCCGATTGCCGCTTCGTGGCTCTCGGCCCAGGCGATAGCTCCCGTCCACTCTGTCCCCAAGCGATTCTCGACAACCCCCCAGGTCAAGGCCGAACCTCAATGGGGACCTGGGCATGAACACACCGCATAGGCTCCCTAGGCATTGATCGCGCGAGTTGCTCGTTGACGTCGATGGGCAATCAAAGTCAAACCAATCCCCCACCGTTTCCGTTGCAAGCGCTCCTCGCCAAAGAGACCGTGAGGGCGAGGGTGGCCGTGTCCTCTTGGGACGAGGCCGTACGCCACGTGGGCCAGCTCCTGGTGGACGCCGGCCTCGTTCGGGGGGAGTACATCGCCGCCATGGCACGGGTGCTGCGCGAGATGGGACCCTATGCCGTGATCGCTCCGGGGACGGTCCTGCTTCATGCCCGGCCAGAGGATGGCGTCATCCAGCCATGTATGGGCCTGATCACCCTTGCCACCCCAGTCCCCTTTGGTCACAGCCAAAACGACCCAGTAGATCTCGTCTTCGCCTTCGGCGCCATCGACAAAACGAGCCACATCGCCGCCCTCCAGCAACTGGCCCAGCTCCTGGGCAACACGACCGCCCTGGAATGCCTGCGCCAGGCCCAGGACGACGGTCAGCTGCTTGCTGCTATCCACTCCTGGCACCCTGCCGGCGAGGGCGCGCTCTCGCCAGCACCAGACTAACCTTCGGAGACCCAACGGGAGAACACATGCGCATCGCCACACTCTGCGGAATGGGATTCGGGACCAGCATGATGCTCAAGCTCTTCATCGACGACATCCTTAAGGCCGAGGGCCTCAAGGCGGAGATCATCCCCGTTGACCTGGGGTCATTCAAGGGCACGCAGGCAGACATCATCGTTGCGCCTACAGACATGGAGAGGCATCTGAAGGATGCCAAGGGTCGCGTGGTCTTGATCCGCAATCTGGTCGACAAGCAGGAGATCAAGACCAAGGTTCTCGCGGCATTTCAAGACGCTCTCAGCGCCACCTCGGGCGGGGTTTCTTGAGAGAGGAGGAGCATATTGTAGGAAGCCAGGAGAAAGAAGGCTCAGGTGTCTCGAGAAGGAACCCGGGTTCATCTCACCCAAACCCGTTGAAGCCGGGTCACGTCAGAGGAGGATCGTAAGCCATGCAGATCTTTCAGGTCATCGTTGAGCTAATCCGATTACCGGCCGTCGTGCTGGGCTTGATCGCCCTCGTCGGGCTGCTGGCCCAGCGCAAGAGCGCAGGGGAAGTCATCAGCGGCACGCTCAAGACCATCCTCGGGCTGCTGATCATGAGCGTCGGCATCGGCGCCTTGATCAATGCCCTGGTCCCGATCCAGTCGTTCTTCCAGCTGGGCATCCCTGCGGCCGGGTTCGTGACCTTCGTCACCTTCGACGAGGGCGTGGTCAGCGCGGTCCAGAGCCTTAACGTTGGCGAAATCGGGGCGGCGATCGCGTGGACGATGCTGTTCGGCTACATCATCCACATCCTGCTCGCCCGCTTCACGCCGTTCCACTACATCTATCTGACCGGTCACATGATCTGGATCCACGCCGGCGCCTTCGCCATCCTGTTCTACTCCTTTGGTCTTCCGTTCTTCTGGGTGGTGCTGCTGGCCTCGATCGTCGACGGCATCTACATGACGGTGATGCCGGCCGTCGCGCAGCCGTTCATGCGCAAGATCACAGGCTCGGACGAGATCGCTTTCGGTCACGGCCAGAGCATGTTCAACGTCATATGCGGCTATGTGGGCAAGCTCGTCGGCAAGCCGGAGGACACAGCCGAGAAGCTCGAGCTGCCCGACTCCTGGAACTTCTTCCGCGATATGGCGATCTCGATCTCGCTGGTCATGCTCGTGGTAACCCTGCTCGCAGCCATCCTGGCGGTGATCCAGGTCGGGGGTGCGGCGTTGCAGGAGCAGGTCACCGGAGGGCAGAACTGGGTCGTCTACGCCATCCTACAGGCCCTGGGCTTCACGGCTGGCGTGCTCGTCCTGCTCCAAGGCGTGCGCATGCTGATCGCCGAGATCGTCCCGGCGTTCAAGGGCATCGCCGAGAAGATCATCCCGGGCGCTAAGCCTGCGCTCGACTGCCCGGTGATCTACCCCTTCGCCCCTAACTCACTGATCATCGGCCTGATCACCGGCACGATCGGTCAGGTGGCGGGCATGATCGTTCTCGCCTTGATCCGCTGGCCGGTTCCCCTGCCGAGCATGATCGCGGCCTTCTTCGCCAGCGGCGCGGGCGCGATCTTCGGCAATGCTGGGGGCGGCAAGCGCGGCGCCATCCTGGGCGGATTCATGTGGGGCTTCGTCATGTGGTTTGTGATCAGCTTCGCCTACAAGTTCCAGGTGTTCGGCGATCTGACCGCAATGGGTGCGACCGCCCTGGGCTTCACCTGTCCGGACGCGATCTTCCCGGGCATCGTGATCTGGGCCATCGCCAAGCTCTTTGGCGTCTAGCGCGCGCCACAGTGAAGGTCGAAGAGGGGAGGTTCCCCTCTTCGACCTTTCCTTGAGTCATGACTGATATGAGTCGCCTCGTCGTCTCGGGTGGGACCGTCATCACTCCCCACCAGGTTCTTGCCGACCACTCGCTCGTGCTCGAGGCGGGGAAGGTCGCCAGCATTCTACCGGGCCTCGCTTCGCACCGGAACGATGCCCAGAAGATTGACGCCACGGGGCTGTGGGTCGTTCCGGGTCTGATCGATCTCCACGTGCACGGCAGCATGGGCCACGACGTCATGGACGCCACGCCCGAGGCCCTCCGCGGGATGGCGCGCTTCTTCGCCTCCCACGGCGTGACCAGCTACCTGGCGACGTCCCTTGCGGCCTCCCGCGAGGCCACCCATGCAGCCTTGGCCAACGCAGCCCGAGTCCCCTCACCAAGCGACGGCGCCCAGCATCTTGGCGTCCATCTGGAGGGCCCCTACCTTCACCCGAAGCATGCAGGCGCCCAACCACCAACGCACCTGCGCGAGCCCGACCGGCACGAGTTCGAAGACTGGCTCAGAATCGGCGGCGTTCGCTTGATCACCCTGGCGCCGGAGTTGCCAGGGGCGATCGAGCTGATCGATCAGGGAGTGGCCGATGGGATCGAGTTCGCCGTGGGCCACAGCGGGGCGAGCTACGAGCAGGTCATCGAAGCCGCCGATCACGGGCTTCGCCAATCGACCCACACATTCAACGGCATGCTGGGCATCCACCATCGAACCCCCGGTACCGTCGGCGCGATCCTGACGGACGACCGTATCTACGCCCAGGTCATCCCCGACGGGATCCACCTGCACCCGGCGATCTTCAAGTTGCTAGTGCGGGTGAAGGGACCCGGACGGACGATCCTGATTACCGACGCCGTGTGTGCTACTGGCCTCGCCGACGGCAAGTTCGATCTGGGCGGACAGACTATCAGCGTGCGTCAAGGGGTTTGTCGCAGCCCCGCCGGGGGGTTGGCCGGCAGCACCCTCACCCTGGAAACCGGCCTTCGCAACGCGATGCAGTTCGCCGGCCTCGGCCTGCCCCAGGCGCTGCCCATGGTCACCTCGGTCCCGGCGGAAGCTATGGGGCTGCAGGGACAGAAGGGCTCTCTTGTCCCAGGGGCCGACGCCGACGTCGTGCTCCTGGATCCGGATCTGAAGGTTCGGCTGACGATCATCGGCGGCAAGGTCGTTCATGTCGCCGACGAAAGGTTGGTGAGGCCCTGATGAACTCACTCGCACAGCAATACATCCAGAAGGTGATTGCGCTCCTGGAGCGCATCCTCAAGGAGGAAAGTGAAGCCATCCAAGATGGGGCGAAGTTGATGGCAGATGCCATCGTGGATGGCAAGCGGATCTTCGCCTTCGGTTGCACCCACTCGTCGCTCCCGATCCAGGACCTGGTCTACCGGGCGGGCGGGTTGATGCTGATCAACCCGATCTTCGGGCCTGGCATCAGCGCCCTCGACGTCAAACCGGCAACCATGACCTCGGCCATCGAACGGCTGCAGGGATACGCCAAGGTTCTGCTCGACAACAACCCAATCCAGGCGGGAGATGTCTTGATCCTGGTCTCGGTCTCGGGCAGGAACGCGGTGCCGATCGAGATGGCTCAGATCGCCCGAGAACGGGGGGTCAAAGTGATCGGCCTCACCTCCCGCGCCTACACCCAGGCCGTGCCCTCACGGCATCCCTCCGGCAAAAAGATGGTCGACTTCGCCGATGTCGTCCTGGACAACAAGGTCGAAATGGGAGACGCTGTGCTGCAGGCGGAAGGGGCGCCACAGAAGTTCTGCCCGGCCTCGGGCGTGACCAGCATCGCCATCCTGCAGGCGCTCGTGGCCGCCACCATCGAGGCCTTGCTCGCCCGCGGTTTCACCCCGCCCGTTTTCCTGGCAGGCAACGTGGAGGGGGGAGACGAATACAACAAGCGGATGATCCAGCAGTACCGGGACCGGATCTTCATACTCTGAAAGGGAAGTCAGGCCAAGGGGAACGATCCCCTGGTCGGGCCAAGCGCAAGAGCCAACGCTGCAGGGAGACATGCGGGGGGTGATGATCACCCCCCGATGTCTTTCGGAGACGACAGGGCCGACGCTCGTACACGTTGCACACCTGCCCGGGCGGGCGGTGTCACAACGTGTCTCCCCGACATGTCATTCCGAATCGCGCTCGAGGCAGAGCCACATCCTTCTCGGGCTGGCTCCCTAGCAGGGTAATAGAGAAGCCGCCTTGCCCGGAGAAGAGAACCGTATATGTGGTGGTTGGGGCCAAGCCCCAACCACCACATATACGGATTCTTTCCACGAATCAGGGCCTTTTCATCACACTGCTAGCGTCAGCGGCCTGCCCAAACGGCACACGGCTGGTGCCGGTGCTCGTGTCGTCCTTTCGGCGCTCGGAATGGCAGACAGCGAAGCGGGCGGGAGAAGGCCTCCGCAACCGATGCCTACGCCTTGCCTCGAGCCCCCTTCTCCTCGTGGATGAAGATCCAGCCGGCGATCTCACCCTCGTCGAAGGCATCCACGTCTTGCCACGCGAGCGCCGCCGGATAGGCGCGGTCGAGGCGAGAGCTCGCCTCCCGATCGGCTAGGTCCATCTGGACCTCCGCTCGCAGCGCCGCCAGCCGCTCCTGCCAGTGGGCGAGGTTGGCCGGCGTCAGGTCCACCCAGCCGTGCTCGGCGTTCTGTGACTTGATCGCCGGGCCGCGCAGCAGCCGTTGGCCATCCGGCAGAAGGATCGGGATTCCGATGGAGAGGATTCGTTGACGCAAGGAGGCATCCCGAGCAATCTCCTCCGCCATGGAGGCCGCCAGCGCCTCCGGTTGGCGTTTCAACGCCTCCGAGAGGGTCCCGCAGGTCCGCTTGAGCAGGTGGGCCTCATACAGCAGCTTGGACAGGCGGGGCGGGCCAAGGATCTCAAAAGCGACCGAGTCGACGCCGTGCTCGGCCTCGAGTTGGCGCAGTTTCGCCAGCGCTGCCTGGCGCAGGAAGCCGGCCCGATAGGTGGGCCCCATGACCGCCCCATCCAGCGCGGCGATCACGTCCGTCCCGGTGTTGCTGCCGGTGATCTCGGCCACAACGTTGGCGGCGATCTCTTCCGGGGTGACGAATTCCATCTGCCCCAGTGTGGTGATCGCCGAGAACTCCCCGACCGAGAATAGACCGTTCTCTCCCGTATCGATGTAGACCGACCTCAGAATCTCTCCGGTCTCCCGCCCGAACCTCGCCTCGGGTTCGAGCGCCCCCGGCTCGCTCAGACGAGGGGCTTGATCCGGCAGACAGTCGAAGAGAGCGATCTCGCGCCCGGCCCGCCGGATCGGACCGTAACCGATTTCCTTCCAGGCGATGGCCGCCGTGGGTTTGATCTCCTTGACCACGGCCGGGCCGCCGGGCGTCCGAGCCAACAGGAAGAGCAGCATCGTCTGGGCGCCGGCGACGGCTGACTTCGACAACAGAACGCGCGAAGGGCGCTCCTCTCCATGGGTGTAGGGGATATTGAAGCCCATGCCGCCCGTGCCACTCGTGCCGACCTTGACATAGGCCTGCGTCTTGGCGCGCAACATGGCCTCGTAGAAGATCTGGATATGCCGCACCAACTGGGGAACGTACAGCGACGACAGCAGCCGCTCAACCTCCTCCGGCCAGTCGGTCGCCTCGCTGCTGGCGATCCGTCCCTGCAGCCGGCGGGCCATCTGGAAGACGTTCTGATAGGCCACCGCTGTGGCGGTGTTGACGCAATCCACGACGATCTGGGCCGGTTGGGCCTCGAGCCCCGGAGCCTGGCCGAGGATCAGCTGGTAGAGCAGGGACGCGGTCAGGATGTCCTCGGTGAGCTCGTCCAAGATGTCGCCAACCAAGCGGCGACGCTTGGCCTGATCGCCCAGCACCGCCGTCCGGGGATGCACATCTTCGGCGGGGTGCTGCCATTCAGCCCGAAGCATCAGATCCCCCCAGGCGGGGACGATGACAGTCTTGGTCGTCGGATGCTCCTGGCGCAGCCGTGCCACGGCTGCCTCGGCCTCCCACTGCCGGAGCGAGGCCACAACCAGCCGCGAAGGTTCGTGCTCAAGCAGCTTGCGGCAGACGGCTGAGCCGACGAGGCCATAGCCGCCCAGAACCAGAGCGTTCTTCCCCTGGATATCCACGTCCTGTCCTCCGTTCAGGCTGCATTGTCGTGGGGGCGGGCGCGGATGCCACCCCCTGAGGGTCCCCGGCCCGGCGGATCACCCTGCGCGCCGATGGTCTCCCTTCGACCATCAGGATACCCCACAACCTCTCGGGGGAAAAGCCCAAGAGGGCTGCCTCCACCGAACTGCAAGCTGATTGGAGACGGGGAGGTCCGCGCCACCTGCCCTGTCTCCGACTTCCGAAGTCCTAAGGACTTCGGAAGTCGGAGATTCGATACGCACGGTGAGGGCTGCCCGCGGCGAGCAAGAGGACAGGGATCTCTTCTCTGCCCCCGCCGTCCACTTTTCCCCCACTGTGCGCCCCGCCGTGGACGGCGGGGCGCAAGATACCCCAGGGCCCCTCGGCGTTAGGCGCGAGCCTGAGACGGACAGGGATGTCCGCGCGATCAGCAGCCGCCCCGGCGAGGACGGCGGGGCGAGCGGAGGCCACAGCGGGCCAACGATGTCTCGCCCTCGGCCGTGCGAGCGGATGGACAAGAAGCCGACCGGGCTTCCAAGCCGGAGGCCAAAAGGGCCGTGCAGCGGCGTAGCCGATGCGCGGCCTTCTTGGCGACGGCTTGCACAACCGTTGGTTCAGTCGGTCCGGTGCTGGTGGCGAGGTCGGAGCTCGTCGCGGAGAATCAGGGTGAGTGCGGCGCTGACGACGCCCATGACCAGGCTTCCCAGGAAAGCCCACCAGTACCAGGGGTCGTCAAAGGTGAAGCCGATGCCAAACTGCTGACCGATCCAGCCGGTGAGCACGAACAGCACCCCGTTGATGACCAGCGTGAACAGGCCCAGCGTCAAGACGATCAGGGGGCAAGTCAGGAACTTCAGCAGCGGGCGAACGAGGGCATTCACCAACCCGAAGACGAGCGCCAGCCCCAGGATCGCCAGCCAGCCGTTTCCCTGAAGGTGGATGCCTCTCAGCCATCCGGTGCCGACGGCGACGTACAGAGCCAGGGCGTTGATGGCCCAGCGCAAGATCAAGCGTTGCATGCGTCCCTCCCGATCCCTATCATACAACGAACTCTGCAAGACGCAGCAGGGGGTTGAGTCGACCGCAGAACTCGGCGGCTACTCCAAATAGACTTCGACCCGCTGGCCTTCTTCCTCGTCGACGATGTCAACGATCTTGCCCGTCAAGCCCTGGCGCAGCGCCTCGGTCAGTTCCTGGGCGTGGATGCCGTCCATGTCTGGGACGAAGCGCGCCCCCATCTTCAGGCCGACGTTCACCAGCGAGACCGGCATGTTGATGTTCACCGAGGTCTTGCCGCTCTCCAGATCGGTGATGCGGACTCGGAGCCAGCGGGCTTCGCTGCCGCCAGGCGCCGCCTGTTGCGGCCGCTCCGACTTGCCCAAGGCCGCCAGCAGCTTCGCCCCCTCCTCGGCCGTGATCTTGCGCTCCTGCACCATCTTGAGGATCTTCATCCGTTCTTCCGACGTGGTCATGCCCGCCTCCCGCCTTCAGCCCAGGTGGACCTGGACGCGCTTGCCCCTCTTTTCGCCCATCACCTGCACGATCAGAGGGGACCCGGGCGAGACGTTGCCCTCGAGCGCCAGCAACACCTCATCGACGTCCGTGCCTTCCAGACCGTGCACATGAGGCCGGAGGAGGCGCGAGAGCCAGGCCAGCAGCCGGATGGGCAGGTGGATGACGATGCGCCTGGGCCAGGAGTCCTTGCCGGTCTCGACGCGAACATGGAGCCAGGGCGAGGCGCGGCTGACCGCGCCCAGGACGGTCAGAGGGATTCCCAGCAGCAGGGCGAAAGACGCTCCGATCCACCACCATGCGCCGAGCACGGCCAGCCAGCCGCCCAAGGCGATCAGCCCGAGCCCAAGGCAGAAAGGAAACAGCCACCGATCCTGCCAGGGGCGGCCGAGCTCGGGCGGCATGTCTTCCGGAGGCGGCTCTCCCGGCGAGTCCAGGCGCCGGAGCGCCTCCTGAACATCGATCTGCCCGGCCTCCAGGGCCCCGAGGACATCCAAGCGTTCCTTGTTCTCTTCCACGGCACTCCCTCGTTTCCCGCCCGACCCGTGCGCATGAGCGCCAGCCGGGCCGGGAGATTCCCTCCCTCAGTTCTGCCGGCTGACGTTTCGGATCGGCTCGACGACGAGGCTTGGGGCCGAGACGAGGCGATGCCCGGTTCCCAGCCTCCAGGCCATCGCCAAGCCTCCCGCCATGACCAAAGCCCCGGCAAGCCCGAAGGTCTCCCGAATGCCGATCAGCCCAGCCATCCATCCCGCCCCGGCCATCGAGAGTAGCTGGCAGAGAGTGACCGCCATGTCGGTGACCGCGCCGGCCCGGCCGAGCATCTCCTGCGGCACGCCTTGCTGCAACATCGTCTGGAGCGAGGCGTTGAGCGGAGCCAGTGCCAACCCAACGACCGGGATGAAGACCAGGACCCACTCGTAGGCGGGTGCCGCACCCGCAAGCCCCACCCCCAGGCCCAGTACAAGCATCGAGAGCACCGACACCCGCAGAGGCGAGAGGCGGTTTCCCAGGCGGCTGACCGCCATCCCGCCCACCAACATGCCCGCCCCCTGTACGGTCATGACAAGCCCCAGCTTCTCGGGCGTCGTCTGGAAGGTGTGCCGGAGAAACGGGACGATGATGGTATCCACCCCGCCAATTCCCAGGAGGGCCACACCCAGGCCGAGCGTCACGCCCTGGAGCAGGCGGCTGTGGAGGGCATAGCGAACGCCCTCCTGCAGGTCCTGCCAGGCGGCGCGTTCGCCCCGGACTTCAGCCGCGACCCGTGTGGCGACGCCGACGATGCCCAGAATCATGAGCCCCGAGGCCACGAAGCTGGCAGAGTCGACGGCAAAGGCCGCACCTGAGCCCCAGCGACCGACGACGATGCCGGCCAGCACGGGCCCGGAGAGCCTCGCCACCGTGTCGCCGAGTTGCAGCCAGCCGTTGGCCGTCATCAACTGGTCCTGCGGCACGAGGGCCGGCAAGAGGGCAGTTCGGGCCGGGTAGAAGAAGACGCTGAGACTGGAGTGCAGGAAGGCGACGGCAAACGCCCAAGGCAGGTCGGCGGGCTCCCGCAGGAGCAGGAACGCGGGCGTCAACGCCGCCCGTGCCAGGTCCGAGACCACCATCACCCTCCGGCGGTCCCAGCGGTCGACGAGGGTGCCGGCGAAGAGGCCCAACAAGAGCTGGGGCAGGGCGAAGGCAAAGAGCACCGCGCCCAGGGCGCGCACCGAACTGGCGACATCGGCGAACAGGCTGTCGATGCGGACGGTGATCGCCAGGAAGGTGAACGTATCCCCGGCCCGGGAGACGCATTGGGCGAGCCAAAGCAGAAGGAATCTGCGGTTACGCAACATACGAGCCACACCCCAACCGCCCCAACACCACGTGCGCTTTGGAGGTCGATGGCCGGCGGTAACTTCCGCCCAGGCGACTGCCTAGCTGATCCATCCGGTCCAGACCGCCGAGGGCAGTCGTGACAGGTGAAGATTCGCTAGGCGGCACCGTCCACCACCTTGACCGGCTGCGCCGCGGGCGTCTCGGTCTTGCGATACAGGGCCACGTAGCCCATCGCCGCCACCAACCCTAGAACCCCAGCGCCATACCACAACCAGTTGGGGTTGAGGTTATCCAACACCATGCCGGCCAGCAACGGGCCCACCATCCCCGGGATCAGCCAGGTGAACTGGAAGGCCGCCATGTACCGGCCGCGCATGTCTTGCGGCGCCATCTTGGCGACGATCGCCTGGGACACGGGAGCGACGACCATCTCCCCAATGGTGATGATGACCATCGCCAGCAGGAACAAGCCATAGGAGGCCACGAACCCGTACATGCCGAACCCGAACGCATAGAGCGCCACGCCGAGCGCCATGGCCAGGAAGGGCGGGATGTTCTGGATCCGGCGCGTGACCCAGAACTGGAACAGGACGACCATGGTCGCGTTCAGGCTCAGGATGAGGCCATACTGCTGGATGGCCAGGCCATGCACGTCCCGTAGGTAGACGCCCAGCGTCGTGTTCATTTGCAGGTAGACGATGGTCGCCAGGATGGAGATGGCGCAGAAGGCGAGGAAGATCGAGTCGCGCAGGACGCGGAAGTAGCCGCCAAAGGTCTGGCCGACGCTTTCCGTCTGGCCTCGGGCGCGCAGGCCGGGCCGGGTCTCGGGTAGGCTCAGGAACACGATGCCCGCCACCAGGGTGCTGACGATCGCATCCGTGACGAAAAGAAGCAGATAGGACCGGGATGCCAGAAAGCCTCCGATAGCCGGGCCGATGGTCACCGACAGGTTGAAAGCGACCCGCATAATGGCGTAGCCCTGGGCCCGGCTGCGCTCCGGCAGCATGTCCGCCACCATCGCCTGCCGTGCCGGCCCGCCAACGCTGGCAAACACCCCTACCGCCAGCGCGGTCAGCACAAAGAGATCCCACGTGTTCGCCAGCCCCAGGAGCAGCGTGACAACGGCACTCACGATCAGGCCAAAGATCGTCATCGACTTCCGCCCGATGCGGTCGGTGAGCGCGCCCCCAACGAAGCTGCCGAGCAAGTCGGTGACCGAGATCAGACCATAGACGATGCCCACCTGCGTCATGCCGATGCCGAAGCGCTGGGTCACGTAGAGCGAGTAGAAGGGGAACAGCAGCGCGGCACCCAGCGCGTCGATGAACGACGCCCCAACCAGAATCCAAAACGGTCGAGGGAACTCATCGTAGGCGTTGCGGATGCGGACCCTCATCCTACGAATGAACACGTCGACATCCTCGCCACCAACCAGCCCACGAGCACTCGGACATCAGCCTGAGCCACTTCCCGCATCACGCCACGTCTCCGCTCATCAGATCCAACGCCATCCAGGCCAGCGTACGCTGGGGCCGGAAGCCGAGACCCTGTAGCTCCGCCTGGGCCTTGCCGGCGAGGTACTCCAGCAGCACCCTCTTGCGCCCCGGACCAAGATCGGCCAGCGCCTGCTGCAGCAGGGGCGCCTCGGCCCGCCCTTGCGCTTCAGGCTCCACTACCATGTTCATGCGCAAGCACTTGCGTTCCCCGGCCGGGCGGCCGATGAGGAAGGCGGCCACCAGGCCCTCCCGTTGCCAGACCCAGTTCCCGGCTGCATCCAGGCCCAAGGCATCTTCCATAGCTCCCGGCCGGAGAAGGCCGGGCTCCAAAGGAAACGGCCAGACCAGGCCCTCCGGATGCACCCGGCTGACCAGTGACCATTCCTGGCGCCACTCCGACGGCTGCCTCCGCCGGGCAGGCTCAACCTCTGCCGAGAGAGGAAGATTCCAGTCAGGCAAGCGCTCCCACGTCGTGCGGGTGGTCAGGGCGCGGAACCCCAACGAGGCGTACAGGCCTTGAGCTCCCTCGCTCCGGCTGTCGACCTGCAACACGATGACCGTGCCCCCGCGCCGGTGAGCCAGTTCGATCGAGGCCTCGGCCATCCTCCGGGCGATCCCGCGCCGCCGATAGCCTGGGTCTACGGCAACGTTCGCCAACACATATCGCGTCGGGTAGCCTTCGACCCGCATCAGGCTGGCGTTACCCACCACCCGCCCGTCTTCTTCCCAGACGAAGCCCAACCCGTAGGCCATCTTGGGGAGGACCAGCCACCCGATCAGCCACCCCAGCCAGCCGGCCTGCCCGTAGAGTCGCATCTCCCGTAACATCCGGCGGCCGGCCGCATCCAGCCGCCCGGAGAAGGTTCTCTCGATCAGGTCCGCCACCGCGGCCAGATCCCGGCGATAGTCCACCGGCCTCAGGCCGGAACGAGCATATCCCGGTCTCGTCCAGGCTGCAGCGGTCAACGCTCCCCCTCCAGCGCCTGAAGCAACTTCTCGGCCTCCTCGACGCTGACCGATCCATCCTCCAACATGCGCAGGACGGCCAGGCGTTCGTCGTCACTGACGGCGGACTTCGCCTTGCTGGAAACGCCCGTCTCAAAGGAGACGGAAGACCGCGAGCCAAAGCGCCTCGCCTGGCGCTCCCTCTCCCGGTCTACCCGGCGCTGCGCACGCTCGACCTCCCGCTGGACTTTGTGTCGGATCCGCTCAGCGTCGATGCCGAAGGCCCTGGCATCCAGCGATCCCAGATTGGACTCCATCTCCGCCAGCGTTGCATCCATCTGCGCCTGCACTCGAGCCCAGGCCTCTTCGGTGCGATCCCCAGACTCGGCTCCCTCCGGCACAGGGGCCTCCGCACGCGCTACCAGATCGCCGCCGGCCGTCAGCGTGGCGCTGGCCTCGGCCGCACCCATTCGAACGGTCACGCCCTCCGGCGTGCGTTCCTGTACGCCAGGGATGGCCAGCCGCAGATCTCCGCCCGCCTTCAGCGTCAGCGCCAACGAGGCCTGGCCAGGCAGACGGCAGAGCATGTCCCCTCCCGCCCGGGCCGCGGAACTCGATCCTGGCGGCGGAAAGAACTCCAGACTGACGTCCCCCCTTGCGGCGGCCTGGACCGCGCCGGCGATACCCCGCAGGCGGAGATCCCCGCCTACCGAGGCGATCGAGACCGCGCCCTCCACGTGATCGACTTGGCCGTCGCCACCGACCCAGTTGATGGCCAGATCCCCGTCGATGCGGTGCGCCGCCAGGTCCCCGCCGATGCGTTCAACGGTGGCCTTGGCCCCGCGCCGCAGGCTGAGATCGCCTCCCAAGGTGCCCAATTTGAGTTCACCTCGTAGGCCGGCCACCCGGACGTCCCCCCCAACCACCTCAGCCTCGATGCTCGCCCCCGCTGGAAGAAAGACCAGGCAGGCAGCCCGGCAGGAGATCTCGATATGGTCGCCCACCGGCTTGGCGGACAGCCCTCCCCGCTCAGACGCCTGAGCCTCCAGCGTGGTGCCCTCCCGGCCGGTGAGCCGAAGATCCCCGGAAACCATGGTAAACCGGACCCGAGGGTTTTCCCCGACTTCCAGTGTGACCGTCTCCATGTTTCAACCCTCCGTAAGCGGACGATAGACCATGGACCATGGACCATGGACGATGGTCCGTGGTCTGTGGTCCGTCGTCACTCTTTCTGCAACAGCCGCATCGCCTCTTCGGATGTGATCTTGCCGCCCGCCAGGTCGTCGAGGATGCGATGCCTCTCCTCGTCGGTGATGCCTGGCAGCTCCGGTCCCACCTGGAATCCCATCGCCTCGATGACATCGCCCAGGCGAGAACGCAAGGTTGGATAGGAGAGGCCCATCTCGCGCTCCATCCGGTTGAGGCGCCCCTCACAGCGGATGAAGGTTTCGACGAACGCCAGTTGCTCCGGCGAAAGCCGGAAGATGCGTCCGGGTTCGAAGTATCCTTCGATGGTGGTGTCACAGCTTCGGCAGTGGAGGCGGGTGACCTCGAGCCGGTCACCACAAACAGGGCAGAGGCTAGGCATTGGATGCATCGCAGCCACCTTCTTCAGGCGAATCCTTATTCATCCCTTGATTTGTTGAGGTCATTATACGGCCAGGACAAGAAAAGTCAATGTGTTGTTTGATTTTATCAATGCCGGCTTCGACTTCCCTTCCGTGCGGGACCCTTCTTGGGGGGTTCTGGGGATCCGGCCCTGAATCCGCCCCCGCGACCGCGCCGAAACCCCGGCCGCCCGGATCCCCGCTATGGCAGCCTACGAGGCACGCCTCCAGGGCGAGTCGGGCAGCCTGATACCCGCGATCGGGCTCGACCTCCTGGGGTGGCTATTCTTCTTCCGCGATTTCCTGCTCCTCGGCCTGCCTCAAGTCCTCGATCCCAGCGACGTCGCCCTCCAGGCAGTCGCCTGCGCTCTGGTACACTTGGGCAAAGCCAAGCCCGAAGCTGTCCGCGCCGTCTTCGGCGGAACCCCGCTCGGTTGGCTTGCCTGGGCCACAGGCCTTCGATCCGTTCCTCATCCGTTGGTTCATGTACGCCCAGGCGGTGGTGGTCGCTCATGGCTAGAAGCCCACAGCAGCAAGTCCATCGTCTGTGGTCTGTGCTCTGCGGTCTGCCACACGGCAGACGACGGACGATGGACAATGAGCCTCAAGACGCTTGAGCTCACCCTGACCGGCCACGCCTACGGCGGCGATGCCTTCGGCCGCGATCCGGACGGGCGGATGGTCTTCGTCCCCTTCGCCCTGCCCGAGGAGCGCGTGCGCCTCGAGCTGGTCGAGATCCACCAGCGGTGGGTCCGAGCCCGCTTGATCGAAATCCTCCAACCCTCGCCCGACCGCGTCGAGCCTCGCTGCCCCCACTTCGCCGACTGTGGCGGCTGTCATTACCAGCACCTGGCGTACCCTGCCCAGCTTCAGGCCAAGGCGGAGATCGTCCGCGCCCAACTCGAACGGCTCGGCGGCCTGACCGATCTGCCTCTCGAACCCACCTTCCCCTCTCCCAGCCCCTGGAACACCCGCAATCACCTGCAGTTCAGTCTGACGGAGGAGGGCAGGCTGGGGTTCCTTGCGGCCGGGTCCCACCGCGTCGTCCCCATCCAGGTGTGCCACCTGCCCGAGCCGCCTCTGGCCGACCTGTGGCCGCGGCTGTCCTTGGAGGCCATCCCCGGCCTCGATCGGGTGAGTCTGCGTTGCGGCGCCGAAGGCGAGGCGATGGTCATCCTGGAGGGCCTGGGACGGCCGGAGGTCGAGCTCATGCTGGAAGTACCGGCCTCGGTTGTCTGGTCGAGCGGTGAGAGTTCGGCCGTGCTGGCCGGATCCGGTGACCTGATGATCGAGGTCCTCGGCCGACGGTTCCGGGTCTCTGCCGAGTCGTTCTTCCAGGTTCACACGGCACTGGCGGGTGAGCTGGTCCGGCGGGTCCTCGAAGCCCTGGCGATCCAACCTGGCCAGGTCGTCTTTGACCTGTACGCGGGGGTGGGCCTGTTTAGCGCTTTCCTGGCACAGGCCGGGGCGCGCCTGGTGGCAGTGGAGGTGTCGCCCAGCGCCAGCGCCGACTTCGAGGTCAACCTGGACGAATTCGAGGGTGTCGAGCTTTACGAGGCACCAGTCGAACAGGCCCTGCCGGCCATCGGCCTGCGGCCGCAGGCGGTGGTCCTCGATCCGCCGCGCGCCGGCCTGCCGCCTGAGGTGATTGGTCAGTTGGCGGCCCTCGCCCCCGCCCGTTTGGCCTATGTCTCCTGTGATCCGGCCACGCTGGCCAGGGACGCGAGGCGCCTGATGCAGGTGGGATACAGGCTTGAAAGGCTAACGCCGCTCGACCTGTTTCCCCAGACATACCACATCGAGACCCTGTCCACCTGGCATCGTTCGGACGCCTGAAGAACCCCTGCTAGTCAAACCGCAGGCCCATTGCCAGCCGGCTGGCTAGGGTTACAATTGAAGCTATGACCGTTCCCTACGGACCCCTGCTGATTGTCGAGGACGTTCCGTACATCCTGGAGCTCCTTGAGGTCACGCTGAGCGTGCGTGGCTATCCAGTGGTCACGGCCCACAATGGCGATGAAGCCCTGGCGCGGATTGCCGAGCAGCGGCCAGCGCTGATCCTGACTGACATCTTGATGCCCAAGCTCGACGGCTTCGAGCTTGCCCATGCGGTGCGGCGCAACCCCAAGACCCACGACATTCCCATCGTCTTTCTCTCTGCCACCTACATCACGCCCGAGGATAAGGCCTTCGCCCTCAGCCTGGGGGCGACGACTTTCCTCGAGAAGCCGATCGAGACGGAGGAGCTCTTGCTGACGGTCGCGGAGATCTTGACAAGAACCAGCCCACCCGATCAGCAACCGCTTCCGGACGAGGCCTTCTACCAGGGCTATCGCCAGCGGCTGGAAGACAAGCTCAAGCACAAGCAGCAGCAAATCCGTCGCTCCCAGCAGTTGCTGGATAGCGTCCCGCCCGCGCAGCGGCCGGTGATCGAGACCATCATCGAGCAAACAGAGGCCCAGGTGCAGGAGATTGAGGACCAGCTGCGCAACATCGGCAAGCAGGCGGGAGGCACCGGCGCGCCGAAGCCCTAGCCGGGCGGCACGCCTCTGCGGCCTGCGCACCGGCTCAGAAGCCCCGACCTATGCCAACCCAATCCAGACGTCCCAGGCCATCCTCGCGCCCGCTATCAAGCGGCCGACGGGGAAAGTCACCTCCTGCTCAGCCACAGCAAGCCATCGCCCGCCGACGCAGCGTCGAGCGGCCCGCCCAGCTAAAGCAAACCCGGGGAGACCCGGCCCCCGAGAGCGACCCCCAGCAACTCGAGGCAAGACTGACCCTCGCCATTGATCTGGCGCTCCGGGCAGGTGAGATCCTGCGCCAAGGCTACGGCCACGCCGTCCAAGCCAACCACAAAGGGGTAGACGACCTGGTGACCGAATACGACCTGCGCTTGGACCGGATGATCACGGAAGCCGTGCATCAGGCCTTCCCGGAGGACGCCATTCTTTCGGAGGAAAGCGGGCGGAGCGGCGACGGCCGCCTGTGCTGGATGATTGACCCTCTTGACGGGACCACCAACTTCGCCCACGGTCTCCCGTTCTTCTCGGTCTCGCTGGCCTGCGTCAGGGAACATGTTCCCCTTGCGGGAGCCATCTATGACCCCATGCGAGACGAGCTCTTCTCAGCCTCGATTGGCAAAGGGTCCTGGCTGAACGGGGAGCAGTTGCATACCTCGCGTGGCCAGTCCCTGGAGGAATGCCTGTTGGTGACAGGTTTCCCCTATAACTTCCGCACCGTCGCCGAGAACAACCTGGACCACTTTGCCGCCTTCTCCCTGCGGGTGCTGGCAGTTCGGCGGCTCGGCTCGGCAGCTCTGGATCTGGCCTACACCGCCGCCGGTCGCCTGGATGGGTACTGGGAGAGGGGCCTTTCCCCTTGGGACTTTGCCGCCGGCGTGCTGCTTGTCGCTGAGGCCGGCGGGAAGATCACGCGCTTCGACGGGGGCCCCGACGTCTTCGCCGAGCCGACGTCGTTGGTGGCGAGCAACGGCTTGATCCATGAAGCGATGCTGGGAGTCCTGCGGGGAGGACGCTAGAAGGCGGACGATGGACGATAGACCATGGATAATGTCTATGGTCCGTGGTCTATGGTCCGTGGTCTGTGGTCTGTCGTCAGTGGGCTGCCGTCCGCAAAGCCTGCTTCAGCACGGCAAAGTCCACCCGCGAGGTCAGGTCAAGGCTGAGGGGGGTGACTGCCACGACCCGGTCTATTCGGACGGCATAGATATCGGAATCGGGCTCCACGTCGTGAGGATCGACCTGAACCCGGTAGCCCACCCCTCCCGGTTCGTCCAGCTGGGACCGCCTCGGCTTGACCGGCCAGAAGTACTTGAGGCGCGACTGGCGCGTCACCCGCCAAGGCGTCTCGGGAGTGGCGTCGGAGGGGACATCCACCTTGAGCACATCGACATCCTCAAGCTTCATCCGCATCAGGAGCAGCCGGCCGAAGAGGGTGGTGAAGTGAGCGGCGGCGGCGAAGTTGATGTCCTCCGAGTGCGATAGGTGGTAGCTGGCATCGGTTTCCAACGAGATTGCCAGGGCTGGGACGCCCGCGGATGCGCCCTCGAGCGCCGCCCCAACCGTGCCTGACACCGTCACGCCGCTGCCCAGGTTTTCCCCGTAGTTGATCCCCGAGACAACCAGATCCGGCGGCTGGGGCATCAATTCCAGCATCCCGTGTAGCACCGTTTGCGCCGGCGTTCCCCCGATCGAGTAGACCGTCCAGGTCTTCTCACCAACGTTGACCTGCTCCTCCCGGATGGTCCCATCGGAGCTTGGCGGCATGCTCCGGCCTGTGCCGGAGGATTGCTCGCGAGGGGCTGCCACCGTCACAAAGCCCAGTGTGGAGAGGGCCTCCGCCGCCGCCCACAGGCCGGGCGAGCGGATCCCATCATCATTGGTGAGCAGAATCTGCGGACGATCATTCGAGCTCATGAAGGCAGCACCTCCGAGAGGTAATCATACCATTCCGCCCAGCTGGCCTGGAATGCCCCTTCCACCTCCGCCAGTCCGTAGCCTCGGTCGAACCTCCAGGTCTCCCGGTCCCCCCACGTCCAGGTCCCCGCACCCAGGCGCGGCAGGGCCCATGCGCCCATGCTGCTTCCTTGGCCGGCCATCTGGCCTCCGTTCCCGGCCGATTCTGCCTTTCCTTTGCGCTTCAGCCCGGCCCCAACCTTACAGGCTCCTTACAAACCCACCACCTCCCCATCCATTTCCCTATAATGGAGGTCGCAAAGGCGGTTGGTGGCGACCAAGTGCCGCCTGGTGTAGGCAGGGATGCAGGAGGTGGCTATCTGACAAAGGCGCTTCTCGTCAACGCTGCTCAGATGGGGCAGCCTTAGAAAAGCGAGGCCTCTGCCGCTGCCTCGCTTTTCATTTGCCTGCCCACCGGGCGACGCGCCTGCGCAGACTCTGGCGCCCCTCGGCTCGGCTCCCGACCAGAAGGCACTTCCTCTCTGAAGGTATAATCGACGTCACCTCACGCCTGATGTCCTGATAGACCGACCAATATCGGCCAGTGGGCAAAGCCTATGCCACCGATCAAGCCCGGCTCCAAGTACCATGGCCTTTTCGACCACTTGCGTCGCCAAACCGGGGAGGCCGTGGTCATGACCTTCGACCAGATTGAGTGCCTGATCGGAGGCGATCTTCCCTCCTCGGCCCGGGCCGGACGTGCCTTCTGGAGCAACCGCTCCCGAGGCGCGCTCCAGGCTTCCGCCTGGATGACCGCAGGCTTCCACGTCCAGACCGTCGACCTGGCGTCCCATTCGGTGACCTTTGCCCGGCCCCAGCGGTGCTACCGCGTCCAACGCCAAGGGGACGTTATCCAATGGGATGGGGAACTTGTGCGGGCGCTCCGAGATCACTTGAGGGTCAGCCAATTGGGCTTGGCCGAGATCCTGGGCGTTCGCCAACAGACGGTCAGCGAGTGGGAGACGGGCATCTACTCCCCGACCCGCGCCCGCTCGAATCATCTGACCATGGTCGCCGAGAAGGCCGGTTTCCCGTTTGAGGTGTTAGGACCCAACACTGGGGGCCTCGACAGCGCCCGAGATCAAGAGGGCTGACAGCCGTCCATCGAACCATCTTGCCGCGAGGTCGAAGTAGACGGCAGGATGGTTGTCCGTGCGTCCGCGCCTCACTCTCGCACCTTGACCCCGTTGGCCGCTCTGAGACAGGACTTGACACGGAAGCCGGTTCCGTGTAGAATGTCAACTGCGAACGGATGTTCGCCCACTAGGGCGAGGGGCCGATCAGGCCCTACCGGGAAGAGCGCGCGAGGGGCATCAGGGGGTGTGCATGCGAGCGCAGGAGTCGCGGCCTCGGGCGCTCTTCCTTTCCCCGGACGGTATGACTTACTCAGATGACCGGATCTGCTCTGGCGCCGTCCCTGGCCAGCAGAAGACCAAGCCGTGTCCCCTATCCGATTCTGGAAGGATCCGCTTAGGCTGGGCCGCGCCAGATGGACCTTCACCTATGACCCGGATCGCTCCCGAAACCTCCCTCGCGATCCCTCCCTGCGTCGTTGAGCAGCTGGGGACGCTGGGGGACTGGATGGGGAATGGCAAGATCCGCTATCCACCCGAGCTCTGGCCTCTGCGCCTGATGAAGTGCGCCCAGATGTTCCTCCTCGTGGTTCCCGGCATCTCATAGCCTGGCTGGACGCGGCAGGGACGCCGAGTGCAACGTTGGCTGGCCGCCTCGTCCGGACGATCGCGCCACAACACCAGAATCCCTTTCCGCTTCAGGTTCTGGAGGTCCAAACCGTGGAGAAGCTCTGATCCCGGCAGTCCGCCCGATTCACAACGGGGCCCCGTACAACCAATAGGACCCCGAAATCCCTCGCCAGCTAAGCAGGTTTCGGTACCCGGGATTGTCACAGCCTGGCAAGCCCTTCGAGCCTGACGTGAGGGATCATTCCCACCGAGATTCGGACGGGAGGCGCCCGGACGTCTACAGGTTCGCGGCAGGCGAGAGGTTGTCCTTCTGGGTGGACAACGATTCCGGCGAAGGTTCCCCGTTGACCTGCAAGATCGCCCTCTTGCTTGCCGATGTCCCGACAAGGTCCAGCTTTGAGCAGACAGGCGAGGGAGGACTCCCTTCAATCCCAACCTCGAGCGGGTTGGGCGCGAAGGGAAACTCGGCTCTTCCATGGACACGACCCGGGAGAGTAGGTGACACAGAAGGCGGCTCACC
>CAZEMA010000035.1:0-21923 GCA_964513155.1 uncultured Anaerolineaceae bacterium | reverse complement strand
AGTCCGGCCTGCTATGTGCCGTCTTCCTGTCTCACATGTATCTGAACGCAATCATGGTGCGACCGAGCCCCCCAGGGCTTCGTGCTTTGGGCCGGGCTACCCCATGCACCGTAGCAGTGGTTCACATGGCCACGGGGAAGCGGAGGAGGGCTGAATGGCCGCCGTTGGGCGAGTAGGCCGGCTTCCATCAGGCAGGAGGGGGATCGATTCCGCCCATCTGCTGACGTAGGGGACGAGCAGGGTGACGAAGGCTTCCTTGCCCGGCGAAGAGAACCGCGCGTTGGACCAGGAAGCAGGTCTTCTTGACCACGCTCCTAGTCGGGCCGGCGGATCTGGAACTGGTCGAAGTCGCGCACGACCGTCGTGGCCGGGAAGATCGCTGAGGCCTCTTCTAGCACTTCCTGTTCCCGGTAGCGGCGGGAGATGTGGGTCAGGAGAAGGCGCCGGACGCCTGCCCGTTTGGCAAGTTCGGCGGCCTGACGAGCCGTCAGGTGGCCGAACTGGCGAGCCATCTCGGCCTCGACCTCCAGGTAGGTCGCCTCGATGACCAGCGCATCCGCCTCGTTGCATACGCTGTCCAGGTCCTCGGTTTGCCCGCAGTCGCCGACATGGACCAGGCGGGTGCCAGGCGTGAGCGGGCCGAGGACGTCGTCTGGTCTGACGACGCGGCCATCGGGGAGGACGGCCTCTCTGCCGTTGACCAGGTCCCGCCGGATCGGCCCCGCGGGAACACCGAGCGCCTCGGCTTTCTCGGCCAAGAACGGGCGTCGCGGGGTCTCCTCGAAAACGAAGCCGAAACAGCCCGGTCCCCGGTGAGAGACAGGGATGGCTGTGAGCTTGAGGTCGCCGTCGTCCATCAGGAGGCCGGCTTCCACCGGCACCAGTTCGATCTTGAGCGGCGGGCGGGCCCCCCGCAGGACAACGCCGTAGAGAAGGTCATGGATACGCTCCAGCGCCCAACGGCCCGCCCAGATCTCCAGGCGGTCGATGGCCTCCCAGCGCGAGAACGTGGAGAGAAGGCCCGCCAGCCCCAGGATATGGTCCAAGTGGCCATGGGTGATGAGGATCCGGTTCATGCGGCGGAAGCCGATGCCGGAGCGCAGGATCTGGCGTTGCGTCCCCTCACCGCAGTCGACGAGGAAGCGGTGATCCCGATAGCTGATCACCTGTGCCGACAGACCCCGGTGCACGGAAGGGGCTGAGGCGGACGTGCCGAGAAAGACGACTTCGAACAAGGTCCACCCTGGGATCGTTTGGTCCAACTGGATGGAGCAGGCTGCCCATTGTACCTCAAGCCAACGGCCGGAGATAGCAGCCCGGGTTCTATTTCTAAGTGCAACGCTACGAGGACAATTGCGTTGCATGGGACCCTATGTCCACCTGTTGGCTGACGATAGTCTGCAGATCTACCAGTTGTCTGGGGATGGTTTCTCCCGGGCGGGAATTGCTCGCCGCCTGGGTCGAGATAGGGCAGGTATCAGTCGTGAGCTGCGGCGCGAAGCGAGGCTGCCCCGGCCGCCCCGGCCGCAACGCCGATCAGCGATGGCCCAAGGCCCGGCGCGGCGAGCGCCCAGGCCACTTCTCCCAGGAGGGTCAGGACCATCGCCAGGGCCAGGTAGCGCTGGCCGAATCGGCGCTGCCACAGGAGGCGCGGTGCCCACTCAGGTTGGACGGCGGCGAGGGCGGTCGCCACAGCGCCGCCCGACACAAGCAGAAGCCTGCCGGCCAAGGGCCAGTTCGAGAGGCTGAGGACCAGAACCGTGCCGGGGAGATAGAGCAGGCAAGCGTAGGCGCAAGCCACCAACCGGTCTGGTCTGGCTTGAGAAGCGCGCATTCGACGCAGGAGCAAGCCCATCCCTCCGGCGAAGCCCAGATAGATGGAGGCGATTCCCATCGCAAGACAGGTTCTCATCAATAGGGTCAAAAGGGTACCCTCTGACCGCATCGCCTGTCACGGGTCTCGCAGATCAGGCCGCCTCGAGACGGTCGGAGGCTCATCCGTGGCGGTCTCCAGCCTCGCCCGAGTGTGGGTGCGGTCACGGCCCCGGGGATGCAAGGATCATGCCCCCTGATTGGTCGGGAAGAGCCCGAAGGCTGATCGTCGAGGCGTGAGGAGCCGTGGGGAGAAAACCCTTGGCAACCGAGGAGGAGGCATACGGGAACGGACCGTCGTGCCAAAGCTCTGGTCGCCCGGGGGGTTGCCCGTTTGTCTGTCAGTCAAGAGGGAGGCCGTGTACCTCGAGGGGTTGAGCCGGAGTCATGGTGGACATCCCAGGCGCCCAACGATACCAAGGGCGCGAATCCCGCTGCAAGTCCCCGGCAGGGTCTTCTTGCTCCAAGCTACAGCAGACGGGTGTTTCCGGCGGGGTTGTAGGCAGGTAGTTTCGAGCAGGCTATGGAGGCGGCGGACTGGCCTCGGGAGACGGCGTCTCGGTCGGAGGGCCCCCGGGCGTCGGCGTTGGCGTCTCAGTGACCGGCGGCTGATGGCTTGCCGCGCAGGCGTTGGCGACTTCGGCCCCGGCGTCGTAAACGGGCTGGAGGATGGGATAGTCTGCTGGCCATCCCCATTGCTCGTATTCCTGCTGGGCGGCGCAGACGTCGGGCATCGCCAGAAGCTGCTCGGCATAGTGCTGCGCGGCCTCGGCCGCCCGGGCGCACGAATCCCAGAGCGCGGCCGGGGCACAGATCTGGAAGAAGAGATTGGTCGCCTCGCCCCAGCGCAGACCCATGTACGTATCGGCGAACAAGTAGAACCGGGCTGAGGCGCGCCAGTCTTCGGCCTCCTTGTCGAGGGGACCGAAGCGCTCGGCGCGGCTGAGGTCATACAGGCCCAGCTCAAGTTGCCACTCGATACGGATGCGGTACAGACCCCGATTGCGCAGGGCGGCGAACATCATGCCATCTGCATCGGTCGCGTGATAGGTTGGATCTTTGGCCCGGAGGGCGAGGAGGGTATCGATGACCCGGGTCCAATCCTCGGCGGCGAAGGCGGCCTGGGCCTGAGCGAACAACTCCTCCACCGGTGCCAAATTGGGCGTGGGCGTGGGTGCGGCCGTCGCAGAGGCGATCGGTTCCTCGATCGCCACCAGGGCCTCGATCAGGCGGGCACTGGCTTCGGGGTAGGAGGGATCGAGTCGGATCACGTACTCGAACCGGTCGGCGGCAAGCTGAAACCGGCCCGCCTGCAGATCCTGGGCGCCCAGTTCATACTGCTGCCGAGCGATCTCGGCGACGGCCTGCCGGCGAGCGGCCTGCTGCTGTCTGCCACCCTCTCGATAGCCGGCAGCACCTGCCAGGAGGACGGCCACAGGAATCAGCAGGACGAACCAGCGAAGCCGATGCCAGGCGGAGGGCTGACTGATGACTGGTTGGGTGGGGACGGGTTGGGTGGAATCCGCGCTCAGGGCGGGAGTCGGCTGTGTCTCTTCGGCGTTGCCGCCCAGGGTCGGCCCAGGGTCCATGCGGCGGATTATACCGCAGCCATCGGCGTATCCGAGGAAGCCGAGGGCGGATGTGGGGAGGCTTGGCGTGGTGCGCGGAAGGATCCGCCGGTCGATCCGTATTCTTCCCTCTCCCCTGGCATACGCTAAGGGCCCCCCAGGCCCCTTGCTTGACGCCGCCGAAGACGGGATGGTAAGATGCAGGCAGCCCCA
This sequence comes from uncultured Anaerolineaceae bacterium, assembly GCA_964513155.1. Lineage (GTDB taxonomy): Bacteria > Chloroflexota > Anaerolineae > Anaerolineales > E44-bin32 > DATEAV01. The sequence goes on along the minus strand of CAZEMA010000035.1, from coordinate 18,270 downwards.
TGGCGGAATCAAGACATAACCATGTATCTTCGCGGCAGCAAGTGGCAAATGACGAAGAGGCACCGACGGCGATCGCGGCCGTTGGTCGTCCTTGTGCTCTTGGCCATGATTGCCGGCGCGATCTACCTGCAGCTGTCCGTTGTCCCAACGGTTCCCCCGCTGTTCATTCCCACGGCCACGCCCACCCGCAGCCCCGCCTCGTATGTACTGGAGGCAGAGAGCCAGTTCGCCTCGGGTAGGCTCGACCAGGCCGAGGAGTCTTACCGGCAGGCCATCGCCGTCGACCCGCAAAACCCCGCCTACTACATCGCCATGGCAAGGGTCCAGATCTTTGCGGGTAGGCCGGCCGACGCCGAGACGAGCGCTCGGGATGCGCTCCTGCTCGATCCGAACTCAGCCATGGCGCACGCCGTCCTCGGTTGGGCGCTCGACTTCTCGGGCGACCTGGTCGACGCCCAACGCTCGGTCGAGCGGGCGCTGGAGATCGATCCCAATTCCGCCTTGGCGCATGCCTACTACGCCGAGATCCTGGCGGACACCGATCTCTATGACCGGGCGGGTGAGGAGGCACGGCGAGCGCTGGAGCTGGCTCCCGATCTGTTGGAGGCCCACCGGGCTATGGGCTATGTTCTCGAGAAGGTAGCTCGCTATGAAGACGCCGTGGCCCAGTATCAGGCGGCGCTGGACATCAACCCCAATCTTCCCCTGCTGTACGTCTCGCTCGGGAACATGTACTTCGCCATGGGCGAGGTGGACCTGGCCGTCGAGAGCTACCTCAGGGCCAACTCGCTGGCCCCGACCAGTACCACCCCGCTCACCCTCCTGGCCCAGACCTATGCTCGTGTCGGGGAGTACGGGAAGGCCAGCCAATGGGCGGCCGAAGCCGTGAGGCAGGATCCTGCCAATCCCTATATGCACGGGAATCTTGGCCGCATGTACTACCACAACGGCCAGGAGGACTTGGCGATTCCGGAGCTGGCGCTGGCCGTGCGCGGCGGGCTGACGCAGGACGGGGCGTCGGTGACCGGGTTACCCCTCGATCCTGCCGACGCGCGCGCCGTCGAGTACTACTACACCTACGGCCTTGCCCTGGCCCACCAGGACCAGTGCGACGAGGCGATCCAGGTCTTCGAGGCCCTTCTGCGGGGCGTGCCCGACGATGAGACCGCCCAGGCCAATGCCGTCGAAGGGTTGGTGCTCTGCGGCGTGATCGAGCCCACGCCCACGCCGCGGCCCGCGGCCACGCCGGGCCAGTAGCCCGATCAGGTGAGCGGTGCGCGTAGGGAATGATCGCCTGAGCTTCGGCACCGACGGCCCCCGGTCCGACCCGCGCCGCATGGCGATCTTCGCCGTGTTGATCGTCGCTGGAGCCCTGCTTGTCTGGCTGCACGAGACCGGGCAGGTGCCGACCCTATTCGAGCCGACCTACACCCCAACACGAAACGCGGTCTCCTTCGCCGAACAAGGTCAGACCTACTTCTCCGCCGGCAACCTGGAGGAGGCGATTCGCGTCTACCAGGAGGCTGTACGCCTCGATCCCGGCGACGGCCGGATGTGGGCCGATCTGGCCCGCATCCAGACATACTCGAGCGCGCTGCAGACGACCGCCGATGACCGCCGCGCCCGGCTGGCGGCGGCCAGGGAATCGGTCGAGCGCGCCGTCGAGGCCAACCCTGACGACAGCACCGCCGCTGCCATCCGGGCTCTGGTCTACGACTGGTCGGCTGCGGCCGAAGACGCGACGACGGGCGCCAGCCAGCGCGAGGCTTACCTCACCACGGCCCAGACCTCCGTGGCTCGTGCCCTGCAGCTGGAGCCCGGCAACGTCCTGGCTCTTGCCTTCCAGGCCGAAGTCTACGTCGATCAGCAGAAGTTCACTCAGGCGATGGCTATCGCCTCCCGGGCGGCGAGCTTGGTGGCCCAAGATGACCCGTTCAGCATGGACGTCCACCGTGTCTATGGCACGGTTCTGGAAAGCAACGCGCAGTATCGACTGGCCATCGAAGAGTACCTGAGGGCGGTAGCGGTTGCCCCCAACTTCACCTACCTCTACTTGTTGATCGGGGCCAACTACCGGCAGTTGCGCGATATCGAAAGCGCCCTGGAGTACTTCGACCGGGCGGTGCGCATCAATGAGCAGCTCGCCATCGAGGACCCGACCCCTTACCTGGCAATCGGCAAGACGTACATGCAGGATGGTGAGTTCTTCATCGCCGCCCGGAATATCGAGCGCGCCCTGGCGATCAGCCCGTCCAATCCCGACATCTACGGTCGCCTGGGGATCGTCTTCTTCAAGTCTCGCAACTACGAAGGAGCCATCGTCGCCCTGCAGTGCGCCGTCGATGGCTGTCCTCAGGATGTGAGCCGGACTCTGCTCTGTGAGTACGTCTACGACTGCGATGCCGGGAGCGAAGAGGCGCAGTCGTACGGGGTGGAGGTGGTAGGTCTCCCCCTGCGGGACGATAGTCTGGAGTATTACTACACGTACGGGTCCGTGCTGACCTACTTCCGCAGCTCGGCCAACTACCCCTCGGCGTGTGTGGACGCAGAGCGCATCTTCCGCGTGGTCCTGACAACCTATGGCAGCGACCCGATCGTGGCCGACATCGCGGCCGCGAGCCTGGGGCTGTGCTCGGCTGCCACAGGAGTGGGCACTCCAGTGCCCAGCCCTTCCCCCGCCGCCCCGCAGACTCCCTCGCCAACTCCTTCGCGGCCCCCTTGACACCGGTTCCCGAATTGGTTAAACTTCGGGCATGAGTTAGCACTCCGCCGCGATGAGTGCTAACTCGTAACTCAATCATCTGTACGTGGACAAGGAGGGTTCGAATGGCACCCAAGCTCAAGCTCAAGCCCAAGCTCAACCTCAAGCCGCTCGGCGACCGGTTGGTCGTCAAGCCTCTCGAGGGCGAAGATATCACCCCGAGCGGGATCGTCCTTCCCGAGACGGCGAAGGAAAAGCCGCAGAAGGGCGAGGTGCTTGCCGTTGGCCCCGGCGCCCGCGATGACGAAGGCAAGCGCATCCAAATGGATGTCTCCGTCAAGGACAAGGTCCTGTTTGCCAAGTACTCCGGCACCGAGATCAAGATCGACGGGGAGAAGCTGCTGATCCTGCGGGAGAGCGACATCCTCGCCATCCTGGACGAGTGATCGCGGCTATTGCGATCTTGCAGGAAGGGTGGCAAGCACCCAACGGGGTAACACGAAACCCCAACGGCAAGTCAACCAGACCTGAGAGGAGTGATTGAACAATGGCTGCAAAACAACTGGCATTCGCCGAGGACGCCCGCCGGCGGCTGAAGGTAGGGGTCGACACCCTGGCCACCGCGGTGGCGACGACCCTTGGCCCCAAGGGGCGCAACGTCGCCCTCGATCGCAAGTTCGGTTCGCCCACCATCACCCACGACGGCGTCACTGTCGCCAAGGAAATCGAGCTGGAAGACCCATTTGAGAACATGGGCGCCCAACTCCTGAAGGAAGCCGCCACCAAGACCAATGACATCGCCGGCGACGGCACGACGACCTCGACCGTGCTGGCTCACGCCATGGTGACCGACGGCCTGAAGAATCTGGCGGCCGGCTCCAATCCGATGATGCTCAAGCGCGGCATCGAAGCCGCGGCCAAGGCCATCTCGGAGGCCATCAGCAAACAGGCCATCGCCATCAAGACCAAGGACGAAATCGCCTCCGTCGCCGCCATCTCAGCCCAAGATCGGGAGATCGGCGACCTGATTGCCGAGGTGATGGATAAGGTCGGAAAGGACGGCGTCATCACCGTCGAGGAATCCAAGGGCCTGGAGTTCGAGACCGAGTACGTGGAAGGCATGCAGTTCGACCGCGGCTACATCTCGCCCTACTTCGTCACCGATCCCGAGCACATGGAGGCGAGGATTGAGGAGCCGTACATCCTGATCTATGACAAGAAGATCTCGGCGGCCGCGGACATCGTCCCGATCCTGGAGAAACTGGTCCAGATTGGGAAGCGGGAGCTTGTGGTCATCGCCGAGGACGTGGACGGCGAGGCCCTGGCCACGCTGGTGCTCAACAAGCTACGGGGCATGCTCAACGTGGTGGGCGTCAAGGCGCCGGGCTTCGGCGATCGCCGCAAGGCGATGCTGCAGGACGTCGCCATCCTCACCGGCGGCACGGTCATCACCGAGGAACTCGGGCGCAAGCTCGAGTCGGTGACGGTGAACGACCTCGGACGCGCCGGCAAGGTCGTGGCGACCAAGGAAGACACGACCATTATCGAGGGCGAGGGCCAGCCGGCCAAGATCAAGGGCCGCATCGAGGAGATCAAGGTTGAGATCGAGAAGTCGACCAGCGACTACGACAAGGAGAAGTTGCAGGAGCGCCTGGCCAAGCTTTCGGGCGGCGTTGCCGTTATCCGCGTGGGCGCGGCGACCGAAACCGAGCTCAAAGAGAAGAAGCACCGCGTAGAAGACGCCCTCTCGGCCACCCGCGCTGCTGTCGAGGAAGGCATCGTCCCCGGCGGCGGCGTGGCGCTCATCAACGCTCGCGAGGCCCTCAAGAAGCTCAAGCTGGAGGAGACGGACGAGGACGTGATGGTTGGCGTCAACATCGTCCGCAAGGCGCTCGAGGTCCCGATGGCCAAGATCGTCGAGAACTCCGGGCAGGACGGGGCGGTGGTGATCGAAACCGCTCGCCGCAAGCAGGCCGAAGAGAAGAACAAGAACATCGGCTTCGACGTGATCAAGGGCGAGTACGTGGACATGGTCAAGACGGGGATCATCGACCCTGCCAAGGTGACCAAGGGCGCCCTGGAGAACGCGGCCTCGATCGCAGCCATGATCTTGACGACTGAGGCTTTGGTGACGGATGTGCCGGAGAAGGAGAAGCAGGCCCCGCCGCCGATGCCCGAGTACTAAATCTCAGCATCTACGATCCGCCTGCAGACAGCCCCTCCGACCGGAGGGGCTGTTGTCTTCCCTCCTGACTTCCGAAGTCCGCAGGACTTCGGAAGTCGAGGGGGAGCCAAGGGCCAGCGTTCCTGCTAATGGAGCCAGCCGGCGAACCAGGCAATCGCGCCCACCGCCGCCACCGCCATGAGCCCGAAAAGGAACAGCCGCGCTGTGGCCTTCAGCAAAGCGGTGAACAGCGTCCATCCCAAGACAATGCACACCAGGACAATGGCGGCGTTGAGGAGCATGTTGCTGCTTGGAAGTGTCATCCTGCACCTCGGTCAGGGGCTGCAGTGTGAGGCAGGGGCTCCACCGGGCCCGCAGCTGTTCCTGCCCCGGCCTCTCACGATTGCAGCAGGTGGGACTAGACGACGATCCTGCCCCGCTTGATGACCGACGATACAAGATTGGTGCCAAAGCGGTAACCCAGGTGCCGGTAATCGGGAGCGTCCAGGATCAGGATGTCGGCCTGCTTGCCTGGTTCGAGGCTTCCGATTCGATCGGCTCGGCCGATCGCAGCTGCTGCATTGATGGTGGCCGCGCCGATGGCCTGGGCTGGGGTCAGCCGCAGGTAGCGGCAGGCCAGGGCGATGGCGAACTGCATACTCTCGCACCAGGCCGTGCCCGGATTGAGGTCGGTGGCGATGGCCAGCAGGCCGCCGGCCTCGAGGATCGCCTGGGCAGGGCTGTACTCGCGTTCGGCCAGGCCGAAAGGCGTGCAGGGTAGGGCCACCGCTACCGTGTCCGATCGGCCCAGCGCCAGGATGTCTTCAGTCGGTGTATGCACTAGATGGTCGGCGGAGACGGCGCCGAGGGCTACTGCCAGTCCCGTGCCGCCCAGCCCGCCAAACTCGTCGGCATGGACCTTGAGCGGGAATCCGAGTGAGCGGGCAGCCTCCAGGATGCGCCGCGTCTGCGCAAGGTCGAAGGCTCCCGTCTCGCAGAAGACATCCACGAAGGGCAGGGCTTCTCCGCCAGCTTTGTCCCGCCACCATTGCTGAACGGCGGGGAGCATCTCCTGACACAGGAAGTCGGTGTAGGCCTCGGCGCGCCCCTCGAACTCGGGGGGAACAGCGTGGGCGCCCAGGAAGGTGGGGGCAAGTTCGATGGGCCCTTGGGCATTCAGCTTCCGGATCGCCTCGAACATGCGGATCTCGGCTGCGGTCTCCAGGCCATAGCCGGTCTTGGCTTCGGCGGTCGTCGTCCCGTGGGCCAGCATGCGGCGCAGGCGCGGGCGGGCCTCTGCCACTAGCTCCTCCACCAGGGCCGAGCGCGTCCGCCGGACGGTGGATAGGATGCCGCCGCCTGCGGCCAGGATCTCGAGGTAGGACTTGCCCGCCAGGCGCATCTCGAACTCCGCGGCCCGGTCGCCCGCCCAGACCAGATGAGTATGGGGGTCAACGAAGCCGGGCATGACGACCCGCCCGGAGGCATCGATCTCCAGCGTAGCAGAGTGTCGCCGCCGCATTTCCTCGCTTGGCCCCGTGGCCACCACCTGGCTCCCTTCAATCGCCACCGCGCCGTCCTCAATCAACCCCAGCCGGCCGAGCGTGCGACCCCTTTGCGGACCACCGGTGAGGGTGAGCAACTGGGCAGCAGAGTGAATGAGAATGCCGGTCCGGCCCGGGACTTCCGAAGTCCCAAGGACTTCGGAAGTCCCCCGCGCGGGCTCTCGGGAAAGCGTCGCCACGTCAATCCTCCAGCAGAAGATGCTCGATCACGTCCTCGTCCTGGTCGGAAAAGGAATCGACGAGGCGCTCGTACGCTGCCACGCCGCCGGCCAGGGAGAGGCGCAGGTCCGGCGAGGGCAGGCTGCCACGACGGAGGCCCACATAGTCTCGGTAGCTCGAGTATGGCCATTCCTCGGGCTGGGCCGTGAGGCCACCCCGCACCGGATTGAGGTGCAAGTAGACGGTGAGACTCACCAGATACGCATCCCGGTCCACCGCGATCGCCTGGAACTGACCCTGGAAGAGGGATCCTACCCGCGTGTGGCGGGCGTTCATAGCCTTGGTGAAGGAGATCGAGAGCAACTGCATTCGATGGGAAAGGTCATTCTCGGCTGGCACCAGGAGGAGATGGTAGTGATTCGGCATCAGACAGTAGGCGAGCAGCTGGGCACCGCGGCCGGCCGGAATCCGCAGCGGGCCGGGCAGCGGCTCGCCAAGAATGTAGCCGCGGAGTCGGCGGATGAATAGCGCATAGTCGTCTGGTGAGAAGAAGATGGTCTGGCGATTGTTGCCGCGATTGTAGACATGGTAACAGACACCAGCCGTGAGTTGCGCCGGACGTCGAGGCATGGGTCCCCCTTTTCTGGACTTCCGAAGTCCGAAGGACTTCGGAAGTCCAGAGGGGATTCTACTCCTGCACGAAGAGCAGCAGGACTGCCAGGGCGAGCAGGTCGAGAGCCGCGGCCAGGGCGCCGTTTGCCAGCAAGCCGGAGGCGAAGAGGGCAGGCCCCATAAGCGCACCGAGCGCCCTGCCGATGGAATGTGATCCCACGTTGCTGGCCATCATGGTCGCCCGCGCCTCCGGCACCAGCTCGGTCATGAGCGGGATGGCGCTGACAAGGGTGAACTCAAAGGTCAGGTAGACCAAGAACAGGCTTGCCAAGGCGCCGAAGAGGTTTCGTCCCAGAAGGGGCAGCGCCAATGAGGCCGCCGCGTTGAGAGCCATCCCCAGAGCGACGGCCCTCCGTTTGCCCACGCGGTCGACCAGGCCTGCCACGAGGCCTTCACCGCTGAGCTCGGCTGCACCGATGACCGCCGAGGCGGCTCCCAGGGCCAGTACCTGGAGGCCGAAGGAGTTCTCCAGCCAGGCACCAAAGACGATGTTCACCACCTCGTTGGCTACGGTCACGGCAAGCGTGGCCAAGAGGCCGGCGATGGCGGAACGCCGGCGCAGTAAGGTCCGAAAGCCCTGGGCCAAGGATGGGCTGTGGGCTTGGGAAGGCGGGTCGGAGGGCAGGAGCCGCCAAAGGACCAAGAGTGACAGCAGCGCAAGGCCCGCCAGAAACGGGAACGGGGCAACCCAGCCGGCGCGGGCGATGAGCCAGCCTACCAGTGGAACTCCCAGGAAGAAGGCGCCTGACCAGCCGAGCTCGGTGAGGGCGATGGCCAAGCCCCGCCTCCGGTATTCGACCCGGTCGCCAAGGTAGGCCTGCATGGCGGGATCGAAAGTGATCTTGCCGGCGGTGGCGACCAGCAGGCCAGCCATCAGGCCCAGATAGGTTGGCCACAGGCTCACCAGCGCTAGGCCTGCGGCAAACAGGCCCAAACTGACGAGCATGACCCTTTTCCGCCCCCGCACGTCCGCGAGGGAGCCCAGGAACGGGCTCGCCAGCCCGAGGCTGGAACGCGCCGTCACGACGAGGGCCATCGCCTCGAGGTCCACCCCCAGGCCGCGGGCGATCGTCGGCAGGAAGGGGTAGATCATCCGATAGCCGGTGTTGAGCACCAGGCGCGTGACGGAGAAGGAGACGATCTGGGAGCGGAGGCGGGCAGCGGGGTCCTTGGACATCAGTGGTCAGGCCTGGGTATGCAGAGGAGTCTGGTGGCGTTCCCGCAACCGCCCACAGTTGCACACAGAGGGGGATTGTACCCCACAGCCAAGGGCTGCTCGTGGTTCTGGCTGCGCCCTGGGAGCGCAGCCTGGCGCAATGCCCCCTTGGGATGCTTCGGGACCTCCGCACCACGGGGATCTGATCGTGTCACCGGCCGAGCAAGCTGCCTCGAACGCTCGCCGAAACGCGCCAAGAGGTGTAGGCAGTTGCGGCGTGCGTCCGTCCCGGCGGCTGGGCCGTTCCTGATCCGCCCGTTCCGGGTTCTCTTCATCCGACTCCCAGGCAATACGGTTGTCGGCGACTACGGCTTCGCCGGGCCGAAGGGCGTCCCATGTTTGGCGTAGTTAAGCCCGGGTGACGTCTAGAAGGTCGAAGGCGCGACCGGCGGGAGGTGATTGGCTGTTCGCCTCTACGGGAGCATCGGCATCTTCAGGCCGTGGCGTTTGGCGGCGGCGATCGCCTCCGGGTAGCCGGCGTCCGCGTGGCGGACGATCCCCATGCCCGGATCCGTCGTCAGGACACGTTGCAGGCGGCGGGCCGCCTCGGGCGTGCCATCGGCGACGATCACCTGGCCGGCATGTTGGCTGAAGCCAATGCCTACGCCCCCACCGTGGTGGAAGGAGACCCATGTGGCGCCGCCCACGGCGTTAATCAGCGCGTTCAGAATCGGCCAGTCGCTGATCGCGTCGGTGCCGTCCAGCATGCCTTCGGTCTCGCGGTTGGGTGAGGCCACCGAGCCGGCGTCGAGGTGGTCGCGCCCGATGACGATGGGGGCTTGAAGCTCGCCCTGGGCGACCATCTCGTTGAACCGCAGGCCGGCCTTCGCCCGTTCGCCATAACCCAGCCAGCAGATCCGGGAGGGCAGCCCCTGGAAACGCACCTTCTCTCGGGCCATCTTCAGCCAGCGGTGCAGGTGCTCGTCGCCGGCGAAGAGGTTCATCACCGCCTGGTCGGTGCGGTAGATGTCTTCGGGATCGCCGGAGAGGGCTACCCAACGGAAGGGGCCCTTGCCCTCGCAGAAGAGCGGCCGGATATAGGCAGGGACGAAGCCCGGGAATTCGAAAGCATCGGCAACCCCGGCGTCGTAGGCACGCTGGCGCAGGTTGTTGCCGTAGTCGAAGACCTCCACCCCTCGTCGCTTGAAGGCCAGCATGGCTTCGACGTGGCGGGCCATGGACTTCATCGAACGCCGTACATACTCCTCGGGATCGGACGAGCGCAGGGCGGCTGCCTGCTCGAGGCCTGTGCCATGCGGCACGTACATGAGCACGTCGTGGGCTGGTGTCTGATCGGTGACGACATCGGGGACGACGCCGCGCATCACCAACTCGGGATAGACGTCGGCGGCGTTACCGATCAAGCCAACCGAGAGTGGCTTCTCCTGATCCTTCGCCTCCTCGACCAGGGTCATGGCCTCCTCGAGGTCATCGACAACCGTGTCAACGTAGCCATGCTCGAGACGACGTTGGGCGCGTGCCGGATCCACCTCGACGATCAGGCCGACGCCTTCATTCATCGTGATCGCCAGTGGTTGGGCGCCGCCCATCCCGCCGAGCCCGGCGGTGAGGACGAACTTGCCTTTCAACGATGGCCAACCGCGCAGCCGGGCCAGGGAGCCCAGGGTCTCGTAGGTTCCTTGCAGGATTCCCTGTGTGCCGATGTAGATCCAGGAGCCGGCGGTCATCTGGCCGAACATGATCAGTCCCTTCGCCGCGAGCGCGTCGAAGTGGTCCTGCGTTGCCCAGTGAGGCACCAGGTTGGAGTTGGCGATCAACACCCTCGGCGCGTCAGGGTGGGTCTTGAAGACGACCACGGGCTTGCCCGACTGGACAAGCAGCGTCTCGTCATCCTCCAACTCGCGGAGCGAAGCCAGGATGGCATCGAAAGATGCCCAGTCGCGGGCGGCCTGACCCCGTCCGCCATAGACCACCAGGTCCTGCGGGCGCTCGGCCACCTCAGGGTCCAGGTTGTTCTGGATCATGCGGTAGGCGGCTTCACTGAGCCAGGACTTGCAGGTCCGCACAGATCCGCGAGGGGCTCGGACGATGCGAGGGCTGGTCATAGAAACCTCCGCTGAAGTGACATGGAGAAAGGGCGAGCCTGGATGCTCAAGGCGGGGTGATGACCAGGGATTGGATGACGTCCTCGAACTCGGTCGTGTAGCCAGGGAACCGGCTCGCCTCGGACTGCAGGGTGAGCTCGAAGAGCTTGCCCGACACCAAGGCGATGATCCAGGTTGAACGAACAGTGATTTGGGTGCCGTAGAACGTGGTCAGCTGCATCTGCATGTCGATCCGGCCTACCGGATGCCCATTGAGGTCGTCGATCATCTCAGAAGACAGGAGCTCGCTCCCCGGAACCAGCGCCTCCAAGCTTTGGGCGGTGGCTTGGACCACATCTTCTAGGGACATACCTATAGCAGGGAAGTCCACGGCGATCACGACGATGTTGCCCATGTAGCCAATAGCCGATTGGGCTGGGTCCGGGTCGAAAGCCACCAGTCGCGCCCCTTGGGCGACGGTCGAGGCATACGCCTCGAGCAGGGGAGCGAGGTCTGGGTTCGCTTCCCCGGCCTGTTGGATCCTTGCCTCCAGATCCTCCGCCGTCAGATTGATCACAATCCATCCGGGTGGGACCGTCAGCTGGTATCCTAGTTCACTATCCGCGAAGGAGGTCCCTGTCGGCACGGGAGTAGGTGTGACCGTGGGTGTGGCGGTCGGAGTGTGGGTGGGCGTGGACGTGGGGGTGGGGGTGGGCGCGAAGAGGGGGATCGCCGTGCAGGCGATGGTGGCCGTCAGGAGGGTGGCGATGGCCAGTGCTGTCAGGGCGGGGCGCCGTCCGTTCATTGGGATTCTCCTCCGTGTGGATCAGTCTCCCAGCGCTCGTAGTGGAGTGTCTCGTCCAGCGCGCGCCGTCCCCCGGGACGAGGTGATGCCGCCAGGACCGCTGAGTCGGCCGGGTAGCCGAACGAGAGGGCGGCATGCAAGTGCCACTGGTCTGGGAAGCCGAGAAGGGCGCGTGCTGCTTCGGGTTCATAGATGGTGGCGATACACGAACCGACGCCGAGTTCCCAGGCCGCGAGCTGCATGTAGGCGGCCGCCTGACCGGCGTCGAACAGGATGCTCCATCGCTCTGCAGGATCGGGGGTCAGGATGGCCACGCCCAGGGCGGCTCCGGCGAGGTGGCCGGCGTAGGTCCCAAGGCGGGAGAGTTCCTCCAGGATCTTCCGGTCCCGAATGGCGATGAATTGCCAGGGCTGGGTGTTCCTGGAGGACTGGGCGCGTCTGCCAGCGCGGAGGATGCGATGGACGACGTCGTTGGGCAAGGGCACTGGCGCGAACTCTCGAACGGCCCGTTTGAGCCGAATCGCCTCGGTCACATCCATCAGGTTCACCACGAATCGAGATCGTTCCGATTATAGACCTGGAGGAGCCGGCCTCAAAGTCACGAGAAGATGTCACTGCCATCCCCCGACCCGTGGCGGATCCCCGCTGGTGGAAGGCAACCCGGAGAAAGGGTGCAGCCGTCTGCCCGGTAGCCAACCTCTCTTGCCAGCTGGCCGGCAACGTCCGCAGAGTGAGAATCTGAAAGGGGTAACGCGTGCAGCAGTCAGTCGATGGGCTTGCGGGGGACGTCGGGGAGTGGCCCGAGGTAGATCGTCCGGTTGTCATAGGCCTCGACGCGACGGTTGTTCTTCAGCATTTGCAGTTCTGCGTCAGTGATCGGGCGGCTGAAGTCTCCCTCGCGGAAGGGCAAGAAGTCCCCGCTCATGATGTCCTGGACATTGCCGTCCCCCCAGTCGAAGACGGCCTCGCCTGTGTCCAGCACGAAGACGAGAGAACGCGGAATTGCGAAACCACGGGGCATGTCCCCTCCAGGTTACTTCTCCAATCTGCCAGAACATGAAGGGAAAAGCAACCCCCCTTCTAGGGGATATGACCTGCCCGTCCCCTTCGATGGCGGCAAGCCCAGGCTGGGAAGGTGCCGCAGTCCCCTTTCTGTTGGGGCCAGCCAAGCGGGGGTGGGGGACCTCCGATTGCGGAGGTCAGCGGCGGCGTGCGCCTGACGCCCCTCTGGGCTTCGTATCCCAGCCAGCAAACCGCTCGCGCCGGTGTGGGGCGCGAGCGGGAAGGAGCACTTCAGGCGGACGAGGGGCTATTGCTGAACGTTGCGACCGGCGCGGCGCTCCAGGATGGTTGCGAAAGTCGTCTCCGAGAGCTCTTTGACCAGCCGTTGCTGCGTTTGGCACCAGATCTCGTGGATAGGGCAATCGTCCGAACGGTCGCAGATTCCTGGGTCGACTACGCAGGCGTTCATCGCAACCGGACCGTCGATGATCTCGACGACCTCGAGCAGGGAGATCTCATTCGGCTTGCGAGCGAGGGAGACGCCTCCGCGGGCGCCCCGGGAGGTCTGCAGGATACCGGCAACGGAGAGTTGAGAGATGATCTTGGCCAGGAAGGATGGGGGGACTTGCTGCTTGCGCGCGATCAGCCCGGTTGGGGCGCGCCCGCTCTCCCCAAGACCCGCCAGGTAGAGCACGGCCCGCACCGCATAGTCTGCCTGCCGAGTGATCTGCATCGTGCCTCCCACTGCCTCAGGATACTACAATTATACTCCTTGTTATCCAGTTTAGGCCCGGGGACAGAGGCCAGCAAGTGAGGGTTATCACGCTGGATGCATGAGCTTCACCGAGCAGAATGCCCTCGCTGAGTGCGCGTGGTATCATAGCGGGACGACAAGCCAAATGGCGGCAATCTTGGAGGCGCTGTGAAGAACATCACCGTTGTGGGCGTGGGCTACGTCGGACTGGTGAACGGCGTCTGCTTTGCCGACCTTGGCAACCGAGTCATCGCCCTGGATATCAATGCTGAACGCATCGCGGGCCTGAAGAAGGGCGAACCGCCGATCTACGAGCCGGGCCTGGAAGAGATGATCGCCAGGAATGTGGCCGCGGGGCGGTTGGCCTTCACGACCGACTATGGCGAGGCGCTGGCCAAGGCCGAGTTCGTCTTCATTGCCGTCGGCACCCCCTCCGGCGTCGATGGCGAAGCGGATCTGAAGTATGTCCGTTCGGCGGCGGAATCGATCGGCAGGGCGATGGTGGCTCCTCTGATCGTGGTTAACAAGTCGACGGTGCCGGTTGGCACGGGCGACTGGGTCGCTGACATCATTCGGGCCAACCAGCCCAAACCCATCCCGTTCTCGGTCGTTTCCTGTCCCGAGTTCCTGCGCGAGGGCTCGGCCATCTCCGACTTCACCAGCCCCGCCCGGACCGTTCTGGGTTCGCTCGACACGGACGCGGCAGCCCAGGTGGCTCAACTCCATCTGCCTCTGCGGGCGCCGATCCTCACGACCGACTTGCGGACGGCGGAAATGATCAAGTACGCCTCCAACGCCTTCCTGGCGACGAAGATCTCGTTCATCAACGAGATCGCCAACATCTGCGAGGCGCTGGGGGCGGACGTCAAAGAAGTAGCGGCGGGGATGGGCTACGACCCCCGAATCGGGTCCCAGTTCCTCGAAGCCGGGCTCGGCTACGGTGGCTCGTGTTTCCCCAAGGATGTCAAGGCCCTGGCGTTCATGGCCGCAGAACAGGGCCGGCACCCGCAGCTCCTACAGGCGGTGATGGACATCAACGAGGACCGGCGGCGGCTGCTCCTCGAGAAGCTACGAGAGTTGCTGGGCAACCTGCGGGGCAAGACGGTCGGGCTGCTCGGCCTGACATTCAAGCCCAATACCGATGACCTCCGGGAAGCACCGTCACTTGACCTGGCCCGGCTCCTGTCCGAGGAAGGAGCCCAGGTCCGGGCGTACGACCCGGTGGGGATGGCCGGGGCAGCTGCCCTGGCACCTGAGATCCAGATGGCGGGCGACGCCTATGCCCTGGCCCAGGGATCCGACGCGCTCGTGGTCTGCACGGCATGGAACGAGTTCATGCAGCTCGACCTGGCGCGGATTCGGGAGCTGATGCGCCAGCCCGTGGTCATTGACGCCCGCAACATCTACGATCCGACCACCATGGCGAAGCTCGGCTTCCGCTACCGCGGTTTCGGTCGCGGCTACGGTCCGGACGGCTCGCCGGCCACGGAGGCATGAGCATGAAACGGACGGACGGCGCGATGCTGCAGACGCGATTGCGCAACGGCCTGGAGGTGCGCCTCAAGGAGATTCACACCGCCCCGCTCATCAGTAGCTGGATCTGGTACCGGGTGGGCTCACGCAACGAGCGAACAGGGTCGACCGGCATCTCCCATTGGGCGGAGCACATGCAGTTCAAGGGGACGCCGACCTTCCCGGCGGGCGTGCTGGACCGGGCGATCTCGCGTGACGGCGGGCTGTGGAATGCCATGACCTGGCTCGACTGGACAGCCTACTTCGAAACCATGCCCGCCGGACGAAGCGACCTGGCCCTCCAACTGGAAGCCGATCGCATGGCCAACAGCCTCTTCGAGCCGGCAGAGGTCGCCCTGGAGCGGACGGTGATCATCTCCGAACGCCAAGGGGCGGAGAACGAGCCGACCTTCCGGCTGGCCGAGGAAGTGCAAGCCTCTGCCTTCCGGGTGCATTCCTATCACCACGAAGTCATCGGCGACATGGCCGACTTGCAAAGCATCAGCCGCCAGGACCTGCTCGCCCATTACCGCAGATATTACTCCCCGAACAACGCCATCCTGGCGGTCGCCGGAGATTTCCGCATCAAGCCCCTGTTGGCCCGCATCCGGGAGCTCTTCGGTCCAATCCCATCTCAGCCCGCTCCGGAGTCTGCCACGCGCCCCGAACCGCCTCAAACTGGCGAGAGGCGGGTGAGAGTTGAAGGGCCGGGAGAGACGCCGTATCTGGAGGTCGCCTATCATGCTCCCGCCGGAGCCGATCCCGAATTCTTCCCCTTGGCCGTCCTGGATAGCGTCCTGTCCGGAGCCTCGAGCCTGAACTTGTTTGGCTCAGGTATCTCGAATAAGACCTCCCGGCTCTACCGGGGCCTGGTTGAAACAGAGTTGGCGGCATCAGTCAGCGGGGAGCTCTCGGCCACCATCGATCCCTACGTCTACGTCCTGCGAGCGACCGTGCGCCCCGACCGGAAGCCAGAGGAAGTGCTGGCGGCCCTGGATGGTGAGGTCGCCCGCGTGTTGGATAGCCCGCTCAACGCGGAGGAGCTGGCCAAGGCGGTCAAGCAGGCGCGGGCCCTGTTTGCCTACGGCAGTGAGAGCATCACCAATCAAGCCTTCTGGCTGGGCTACAGCGAGATCTTCGCCGACTACTCCTGGTTCGAGCGCTACCTGGATCGGATTGCCGCGGTCGGCCCCGAGGATGTCTTGAGGGTGGCGCGAAAGGTGCTCCGACCGGCAAACCGTGTCGTCGGGGTGTACCATCCTACCGGGGAGGGCAGCCATGGCGAGTAGACGACGGGCACCGGCCACGACCCCCACCCGACGCAAAGTGAAGCGGGCTCCGGTGCCCTCCCGCAGGCATGCGACCGCCCGGAAATGGCAGCCGGAACCAGGGCTGCCTCAACTCGATATCCGCTCGCTCCCCGGGCCGGAAACCATCCGAAGGCAGGAGTTGCCCAACGGCATGGTCGTCCTGGCCCGTGAGAACTTCTCCAGCCCCTCGGTCGTGATCTCCGGCTACCTCGCCGCGGGCTCGATCGATGAGTCGCCCCGGCAGGCAGGTTTGGCCGATCTGACGGCCGCTGCCCTGACGCGAGGCACGGAGCGGTGGTCCTTCCGCGAGCTCTATGAGAAGATCGAGTCCGTAGGCGCCAGTTTCGGCGTCGGTTCCGGCAAGCATACGACATCCTTTCACGGCAAGAGCCTGGCGGAGGACCTGGGCCTGCTGCTGGAGGTCCTGGCCGAGTCCCTCATTCACCCCGTGTTCCCGGAGGCTCAGGTCTCCCGGCTCAAGGGCGAGAAGCTTACGGCCCTCGCCATTCGTGACCAGGACACCGGGGCACGGGCCTCGATGGCCTTTGATGAGCTGGTCTACCCGGATCACCCCTACAGCCTCCCCGATGACGGCTATCCCGACACGGTCAGCCTCCTGAACCCGGCCGACTTGGCTGCTTTTCGCCAGCGAGGCTATGGGCCGAGAGGCATGACGGTGGCAGTTGTGGGGGCGGTGAAAGCCGAGGCGGCCATTGAGGCGGTGGCAGCTCACTTCTCGGGTTGGCAGAACGCGGAGCGGTTGCCGCAGCCCGAGCTTCCGGCTCTTCGTCCGGCTGGCAAGGAGCGACGCAAGGACGTGCCGCTTCCTGGCAAGAGCCAGTGCGATCTCGTCATGGGAGGCTCCGGCCCCGGCCGGCTCGACCCAGCCTATCATGCCGCCGCCCTGGGGAACAGCATTCTAGGTCGGTTCGGCCTCTATGGCCGGATCGGTGACGCCGTCCGGGAGTCGGCCGGCCTGGCCTACTACGCCTACAGCTCGATCGGCGGGGGGCCGGGGCCGGATCCGTGGCAGGTAGCTGCAGGCGTCAATCCGGCGAACGTCGATCGGGCGATCGACCTCATCCGGGCGGAGATCCGCAGATTCGTCACGCGCCGTGTGACTCCAGGCGAGCTCCTGGAGAACCAGGCCCATTTCATCGGCCGCCTGCCGCTGCAGCTCGAGTCCAATGAGGGCGTGGCCGGGGCCTTGGTTCACGTGGAGCGCTTCCACCTTGGCCTCGACTACCACCAGCGCTACCCCGATCTGGTGCGGTCGGTCACCCGGGACCAGATCCTGGAGATCGCCCGGCGCTTCCTCGACCCCGAACGCCTAGCCATTGCCGTCGCCGGGCCGCGAGGCTAGGCTGTGATCCAACTGGGGGTGGATCTCCTCGAGATTGACCGGGTCTCGGCCGCAATCGCACGCCACGGACAGCGTTTCTTCGACAGGCTGTACTCCCCCCAGGAGTTGATCGACTGCGAAGGGAGTATCCCCTCGCTCGCCGCCCGACTGGCGGCCAAGGAGGCTGTGGCCAAGGCCCTGGGGACCGGAATCGGCGACGTGGGCTGGAAGGAGATTGAGATCGTGCGCGGTCTTCGAGGGGAGCCACAGCTGAGGCTGTCTGGCAGGGCAAGACAGCGGGCCGAGGCTCTGGGGTTGGAGCGCTGGAGCGTCAGCCTGAGTCACACTGACCGGGTGGCAATGGCGGCGGTCGTAGCGCAAGGGCGGAGGGAGATCGAGGAAGGCGAGGAGAATGAGCTTAGCGGAGATTAGGCCCGGCCTGGTCGGCGAGAAGACGCTCGTCGTGACCGAGGAGCGGACCGCCAAGCACATCGGGAGCGGCGGTCTGCGGGTACTCGCCACGCCTGCGATGGTTATGCTGATCGAGCGAACCTGCCTTGAGCTGGTCGAGCCGATGCTCCCGGAGGGGCAGTCCACCGTCGGATCGGGGATCAGTGTGCGACACCTGGGGCCAACCCCGCTGGGGATGACGGTGCGGGCACGGGTGGAGGTCATTGCTGTGGAAGACCGCCAGATCACCTTCCGGGCGGAAGTGTGGGATGATGTCGAGAAGGTAGGGGAGGGCGAGCACCGCCGTGTGGTGATCGACGTGGATCGGTTCCTGCGGCGGATCCAGTCGAAGAGCGCGGCCCAGGAGAGTGGAGCGGCCAAGGCGTGAGCGAGGGTTGGTGGCCGCCGGTCCGTCAGGCAAGCAGACTAGCGATGTGCTCCGGCTCCGCGGTCTTCACGCGGGCGAGGGGGCAGCGAGACCCGGCGGGACGCCGGGTCTCGCTGGGGAGGCCGAGGGCGGCCTTTGACGGATTGCCGGTTCATGTGGTAAACTTCATCTGCTCCCGCCAGGAG
>CAZEMA010000034.1:0-22423 GCA_964513155.1 uncultured Anaerolineaceae bacterium | reverse complement strand
TGCACGCGACACCCTCCGGGTGCGCAAGCGGGGGCGAGACGGGCCGCCCCTACATCCGCCCCTGGCTGGACAGGGGGTCGGCGATCCCCGCCGAGCAGCTAGGAGCAGGGTCAGTCTCTCACGAACGAGGCCGCTCTCCCAGCACCAGACGGATCTCCAACTGCTGAGTTCCTCGCAAGACGCTCAGGCTGATCGTCTCGCCAGCGCGGTGCTGGAACAGCAGGTTGATGAATGGGTTGTCGGACGATACGGCGCTGCCGTCAACCGCAGTGAGGATGTCGCCGCGGCGGAGGCCAGCCTGGTCCGCCGGTCCGCCGGGGGAAACCTGTGTCACGAGCACACCCTCGCCGGCTTCCATCTGCTTGCCGGAGGCCTGCTCCGCCGTGAGGGGTTGCCACTGGATTCCTAGATAGGGATGAGAGACGAACCCCGTGGCGACCAGCTGCTCGATCACAGCCCGTGCCGTGTTGCTGGAGATGGCGAACCCCAGACCCTCGGCCACATCGGAGCTATAGCCACTGCCACGCACGACGAGCGTGTTGATGCCAACGACCTGGCCGGCCAGGCTGACGAGCGGCCCACCGGAGTTGCCACTGTTGATGGCCGCGTCGGTCTGCAGCATACCTTCCATCTGGAAGCCCGCGGCGGCCTCAATCGAACGGCCGGTGGCGCTGATCACCCCAACCGTAACCGTGTTGGCGAAATCCCCCAGGGGCGATCCAATAGCGATCACCGTCTCCCCCGCTTTAAGGGCGTCGGAGTCGCCCCACTCAGCGACGGCGGGCATACTTCCCTCGACCTTGAGGACGGCAAGGTCGGCGAAGGGGTCAACGCCGATCAGTCGGGCCGGCAACGTCGTGCCGTCCGCCAGGGTCACCTCCAGACTCTGCGAACTGTCAACCACGTGGTTGTTGGTCACGATGTACCCATCGGCTGAGATGATCACGCCAGAGCCCGAGGCGGTGGCTTCGCTGGTCGTGCCAAGAATCGACTGCTGGGGCTGCAAGTGGTTGACGACCGTAACCACCGCAGGTCCGACCCTGGCCACGGCCTCGGTGACCGCCGTGGTCACGTCATACGAGGCTTCGATCTGTCGGACCTGCTGCGAGGCACTCGCCGTCACTGGCGCCGGCGTGGCGCGGCTGACCGACAGATAGACGGCTGCGCCGCCGGTCAGCGCGCCGGTGAAACCGGAGGCCACCATGCCTGCCGCGACCAGCAAACCCACGACGAGACTACGCGGCGAGGGCCGGCGTGAAGGACTGTTCTGCAACATCGGTTCACCTCCTGATCGAGAACCACTCCAGAGTCTCACCAATACGCAGGTGGATCATAGACCGACTCGCTTAGATGAGGATGAGTCCTGCCTTAAGGGAAGTTCAGAGAGACCGGGAGGCACCGGCTCGAGACGAGAGGTGCTCGGCACTCGGAACGGCATCGAGGCCTAGGTCCGTTTCCTTTACGTTATGTCCATCGGAGACCCACAGTGAGGGGAGTTCTCGGAGAGGAATCGGGCTGACGGGCGCCGAGGAGACTTGCCGGGACAGAACAGGCCCCCGAAACCTTGAAGGCTCCGGGAGCCTGTAGTTATGCAAGAGGGACACGCTCCGCTCAATGCAAGCGGCCTCCTGCCGTATTCCGAGGCGAGCTTGATGAGCGAGGAGTGCGACACGGGGGGGTTCCGATGGCGGCCTTATCGCCTGCGGCGGCCCATCCCCCCGACCATGGTGACGAAGTAGAGCAGCTGCAGCAATGCCGTTGCCAGCGCGGCGATGTAGGTGAAGGCGGCGGCATTGAGGACCGCGCTCACGCCTCGGTCATCGGTCTCGCTGGCGAGAAGCCCAGAATCGCGCAGGAGGACCCGGGCACGGGCCGAGGCGTTGAGCTCGACCGGAAGCGTAGCCAGGGCGAAGACAGCGCCACCCGAGAAGGCCAGGACGCCCACCCAGGCCAGTTGCGTGCTCTGCAGGAACAGGCCCACGAGGATGAGGATCCAGCCCAGCGTCGAACCGACCCTGACGGCTGGCACCAGGGCTACCCGGAACCGCAGCGGGAGGTAGCCTTCGCGGTCCTGCATGGCATGCCCGATCTCGTGTGCGGCTACGGCCATAGCGGCGACCGATTGCCCCTGGGCGACGCCCTGGGAAAGATGCAGGGTCCGGTCGCGGGGGTCATAGTTATCGGTGAGCTGTCCGGGGGTACCCTGGAGGGAGACATCTGCCAGTCCGCCGCGTCCCAGCAGGCGCCTGGCAGCATCGGCCCCGCTCAAGCCGTATGTGTTGCGTATCTGGCCCCAGCGCCGGTAGGTCGAGCTCACCCAAAGCTGGGCCAGCATCACCAACAGCAACCCCGGCAACATGAACAACATATAAGTCGGGTCCCAAAGGAACATTTCCGTACCCTTCCTTTCTACGTATGCCTATCCTCCGCCGGTCCCCAGAAGCAGTTCGATGGCCCGCTCGCGCTGGGGATCGCGCTCAGCCTGGATGTCGGCCTCCGTCAGGGGCACGAAGTAGTCGGGGGTGAGTCCGGCCTGGTCAATCTGGCGGCCATTCGGCGTCAGCCAACGAGCGATCGTCACCCGGATGGCGCCGGCGTCGGAGACCAGCGGGAGCCAGTTCTGGACAGAGCCCTTGCCGAAGGATGTCTCGCCGACGAGCAGGCCGCGACCGCGGTCCTGGATGGCCCCGGCCACGATCTCGGAGGCCGAGGCCGAGCCGGCATCGATGAGGGCAACCATCGGGATGTCCGTTGCCAAGCCACCCGGCGTCGCCGTGTAGGTCTCCTCTCGGCCGTCGCCGTATCGTTCAATCATGATGACTCCGTCGGGAATGAACTCAGAAGTGACTTCTAGAGCGGTATTCAGCAGGCCACCCCCGTTCCCGCGCAGATCGAGGATCAGGCCCCTCGGCTGTTGAGCCAACAGGGTCTCAAGCGCAGCCTGCAAGTCCTGCGTCGTCTGGCTGCCAAAGGTGTACAGGCGGATGTAGCCGATCCCGCCTTCGAGCATTTCGCTCTCAACGCTGGGGACGACGATCCTGGCCCGCCCGACCTCGAATTCGAGCGGCTCAGCGACGCCCTCCCGTCGGATCGTAAGGCGGACGGTCGTCCCGGCCGGCCCCATGATCCGCCGGATGACCAGGTTGCCGTCGATTCCGGTCATGTCCTCCCCGTCGACGGCAATCACCTCATCGCCGGGTCTGAGCCCCACCTGCTCTGCGGGAGAATCAGGCATGGGAGAGACGATCGTCAGGTACTCGGTGTCAGGGTCGACCCAGGCGCCGATGCCCTCATACGAGCCTTCCATGGACGTGCTTGCCTGCTGGTACTCGTCGGGGTCCATGTAGGAGGAGTGCTGGTCGCCCAGGGCCTGCATCATCCCCCGGATGGCACCCTGCATGAGAAGCCCGTCCTCCAATGGCTGGTCGACGAATTCCTGGTGCACGGCGTCCCAGGCCTGCCAGAATGGGAGGAAGAGAGTCTCAAGATCTCCGGAGGGAGTCGGAATAGTCGGCGTCTCTTCCGCGACGAGCGTTGGCGGCGTGCTCTCCTGAGCGCCCATTCGCAGAAGGGACACGGATGCCCCAGTGACCACGCCCGCCGAGAAGAAGGCACCAGCGATGATGAGGCCGATCACGCCGACCAGAAGAACCTTGCTCCACTTGTTGGCCATCGAAGCGCTCCGAAGGGGCGGGCAATCCCCTTATCCTGGGGAAAGATACCATAGTTGCATAAGAATCGGATGAGCGCGGTCGGGAAAGGCGGGAAGGGCCACTCCTCATACCTTCTCAAGCCGTCGCCGAGGGAGGAATCGTGCGGCCCCATGGTCCTGGCGGTTGTTGGCGAAGCATTCTTGAGGGTGGAGCGACATCGGGCAGAGCTGTGCCTGCGCTGCCCACTCGCTGCTGGGCAGAGCGACTGGGGGCGTGTATCAAGAGATATGGTGGTGGCGAATCCACTCGGCCAGAAGACCGGGATACGCCTCGGTGCCTGCCGTCTCCGTATAGCGCAGGACGGCGAGTCCATCCATTGGGTAGAGGGGATGGCAGGACGTGGGCCAGGCACCTCCAGGGGCCTCGACGACCGCATGGACGACGGTGGCAATCAGGTCGGCT
The DNA here is from genome assembly GCA_964513155.1 of uncultured Anaerolineaceae bacterium. Taxonomy (GTDB): domain Bacteria; phylum Chloroflexota; class Anaerolineae; order Anaerolineales; family E44-bin32; genus DATEAV01. The sequence goes on along the minus strand of CAZEMA010000034.1, from coordinate 18,308 downwards.
CTCGCGAGGCGTGGAACGACCTTCTCTGTGGTGACGATCACCGTGTCAGCGACCAAGGCCAGCTCACGGTCGACCCCTAAGTTGCCGCCCAGGATGGCATTGCCCTCCGGATCGGCCTCGAGGGCATGCAAGACCGCCACATCGCAGCGGACGGGGGGGAATGCGGTCAGTTCTTCCCCCGTGTAGGGATCGAGGACCATCTGGACATCCGGCCGGAGTTTCGGCAAATCCGTGCCCTGCCAAGCGGTCGAGGGCATGAAGCCCACACCTGCCATGGCAGCCCGCATGCCACATGCCAGGCTGGCTTCAGTCTCTTCGATGATCTCGATCCGCCCTTCTCCGGCGGCTGTGGTGAAATGGGGTGCCAGGCCAAAGGCCTCAAGACCGAAGTAGCACGACCTCACCCGGGCGACCATCCCGGCCCCGACCAGGATGTCGCTTTCCAGGCCGCCTGTGAACGACAGCAGCGTCAGATTGCGGGGGACACCAAGCCCTGCGTGCCGGGCTAGAACCGCCAGGGCGAAAGCCATGGGCCGGCGGTAGAGCGTGAGACCCCCCAGGCCGAGACAGCAGCCTTCTGGGGTGATCAGCGCAGCGGCGGCTTCGAGGGTGAGGCGCTTATCGGTCGTCATGTGTCGTCCAGGCAGTTCTCCCGGCCCGGAGGGCGCCGGCAACCCGGCGTCTTAACAGCGCCTCCCAGGACTCAAATGGGGCCGGATGAGAGGCGAGCCCTGAGCCCGGGGACGGCGCCGGCAAGCTCGGCTAGGCGCGCGATGCGGTAGTCCACCACCGGCCCCTCCCCGTCACGAGCCACCAGGACCGTCGTCATCCCCAGGCCGTGCGCCGTCTCGAGATTGGCCAGTAGGTCGTCGACCGCGACGCAGGCCGAGGGGTCAGACTCACCGGCGAGCGTCATGGCGCGCAGGTAGGCCTCAGGCAGCGGCTTGTTGGTCATCTCGAGATCCAGGATGTCAATCACCCGATCGATCACCTCGCAGATGCCCAAACGGCGCATGACGCGTTCGGCATGCTCACGGCTGGCATTCGTGAGGACCACCCGCTGTTGCGGCATCCCCTCCAGCATGCTGCGGAGTTCCGGGTCGGGCCGCAGCATCTCCTCCAGTGGGATGTCATGGACGTACGTCAGGTAGTCCAGGGGATTGACATCGAAGTTGACTATCAAACCGTTGAGAGTCGTCCCGTACGTTCTGAAGTAATCGTCGCGCACTGCCCGTACTCTGTCTGAAGGGATGCCGAGCCGCTCCTGCATATAGAGGTTGATGCGCTGACCGATCGCCTGCCAGACACCGCTCGAACTGGGATACAGGGTGTCGTCCACATCAAGAAAGACCGTCGTGAAAGCCGGCACGCCATCCATCCTTGGCTACATTCCCGGGCACGCGGAGGCACCTCTGACAGGCCGGGCAAGGGAAACCTCTGGAATGCTCATGCGTGCTGGGGCAGTATAGATGGAGGGGGAACGGGTGTCAATCCGACCGGCGCGGAGGTCATGAAGCCGCCATTCGGGCAGGAGGCCGGTGCCAGCACAGCAGCGGGTTGTCATTCCCGCGGGCGCTAGATGCCTCCCGGCCGGAGATGGAGGGCCCTGGGATAGGCACCTGGGGTCCCGGGTTATAATCCGTCCATGGCAGGAGGTTGACGTGCCCATCCACGTCCTTGCGGAAGAAGTGGCCGCGGCCATCGCTGCGGGCGAGGTGGTCGAACGTCCAACCTCGGTGGTCAAGGAGCTCATCGAGAACTCGCTAGACGCGGAGGCGGGCAAGATCGAGATCCGCATCGAGCGCGGCGGTCGGGGGCTGATCGAAGTGGCCGACGACGGCTGCGGCATCCCGGCAGCGGAAGTGGGGCTGGCAGTGGCGCGCTACGCGACGTCCAAGCTGGCTACAACCGCGGACCTGTTCGCTATCCGGACGCTGGGCTTCCGGGGCGAGGCGCTTGCGTCAATCGGAGCCGTCGCCCGGATGGAGCTGGTGTCCAGGGCTACGGGGGAGGAGGCGGGGACACGGCTGGTCGTGGAGGGGGGCAAGGCTGCTCCTCCGCAACCGACGGGCGCCCCGCAAGGGACCTGGGTCCGCGTGCGCGACCTGTTCTTCAACGTTCCGGCGCGGCAGAAGTTCCTCAAGTCGGAGACAACTGAGAGGCGACGGATCGAAGCCTTGGTCAGCCGTTACGCTCTGGCCTACCCCAAAGTCCGCTTCCGACTGGAGCAGGACAGCCGACAGGTGTTCCAGTCGTCCGGCAGTGGCGACCGCCGGGAGGCATTGGCGGCTGTCTTCGGCCTGGAGGTGGCTCAGAGCCTCATCCCCCTTCCCGGGACGCCGGCGGGGACGATGACGGTCTCGGGCTTCATTAGCCCGCCGTCGGTGCACCGTTCCAGTCGCAAGGAGCTGACCTTCTTCGTCAACGGCCGCTGGGTGCAAGATCCCAGTCTGGGGGCGGCGGTGCTCCAGGCGTATCAGGGGTTGCTCATGGTGGGACGATACCCACTGGCGGTGATCCTGATCAACCTGGCGCCCCAAGAGGTCGACGTCAACGTCCATCCGGCGAAGGCTGAAGTCCGCTTCCGCGAGCCGGACCGAGTCTTCGCGGTAGTACAGCGCGTGGTCCGGGCGACGCTTCTGGGGCAGGGGGCGCCGCGTCTGGAGGCGGCGCGAGTCTGGGGAGGGGAGCCCTGGCAGCCCCCCAGGGGCCTCGTCGACCTGGATTGGACGGCCGGCCATCTCCCGGCGGAGCTGGATCTGGGGATGTCGCCAGCGGTCCGGCCCGCCTTCCAGGGAGGTTCAATTCCGCTGCTGCGCGCCGTCGGGCAAGTGGGGGCCGCCTACTTGGTGGCGGAAGGGCCGGATGGGCTGTATCTGGTGGACCAGCACGCTGCCCACGAGCGCGTTCTGTATGAGAAACTGCTGGCAGCCAAGGCCGCCGGGCCGCTCGAGGGCCAGGCCCTGCTGGAGCCGGCTCAGGTCGAGCTGGCGCCCTGGCAGGCAAGCCTGCTCGAGGAGCAGATCAGCCTGCTGCTGGGGCTGGGCTTCGAGGTCGAGCCATTCGGAGGCGGAACGTTCCGCCTGCGGTCCGTCCCGCTAATGCTGGTGGGGGTCGATCCGGAGGCGGCCTTGCGGGCGGTGGTCGACGAATTCGAGGAAGATGAAACGCCTCTGGAGGCCGAGGCTGAGCGGCGGCTGGCGGCGAGGGTCTGCAAGAGGGCTGCGGTCAAGTCGGGGCAGGTGCTATCGTTGGCTGAGCAGGAGAGCCTGCTCCGGGAGTTGGAGGCCTGCCAGTCCCCTCGGACCTGTCCGCATGGCCGCCCGACGATGATCCATCTCTCGGTCGAGGATCTGGAAAGACAATTCGGCCGCCGAGGGTAATCAGATGGAGGACGGCCTGGCGTCTACCGGGGTTGCCGGAAGGTAAACGCTGAAGACACTTCCCCGGCCGATCTCGCTGGTGACCTCGATCCGGCCCCGATGGTTCTCGGCGATGCGCTTGGCGATGGTCAGACCAAGCCCACTGCCGAGGACGCGCCCCTCTTGATCCGGGACCCGATAGAAGCGCTCGAACATGTGCGGCAGGCTATCGGCCGGAATGCCTCGCCCAGTGTCGCTCACCGCCAGAATCACCTCGTCCTGTTCCCGCGAGACACGGACGCGGACCGTCCCGCCGCGGCGGTTGTACTTGACGGCGTTGGTGAGCAGGTTCAGCAGGAGCTGCTTGAGCAGGTTGCGGTCACCCTGGATGGGGGTGAGGTTCCGATCGACGTCGGTAGCCAGGCTCACCCCTTCGGCCTCCGCCTGGGGGCGGACAACCTCCAGGGTCTCCTGGATCAACCCTCCCAGGTCAACCGGCTCGCGCAGAAGCGGCCTGCGGCCCGATTCCAGCCGGGCAAGCTCCAGGAAGTCGCTGGCGATCCCGTTTAGGCGCTGGACCTCGCCAAGGACGGTCCGGCTCAGCTTGAGCCGCTGGTCCTCGGGGATGCTTAGCCGCTGGAGCAGGTGGGCCGCTGCCGAGAGGGCTGTGAGCGGCGTGCGCAGCTCATGCACCATCTCAGCCACGACGTCGCTCTGCTGGAAGAGTCGCGCGTTCTCGATGGCGATGGCAGCCTGGGCCGCCAGCGTCTCCAGCGTGCGGACATCCTGGTCGTCGAACGCCCCGGCTCGCTTGTTCACGGCCTCGATGACACCCAGGGTCTTGTCTTTTGTGTGAAGTGGCACCCCCAGGATGGACCGGGTCTCGAAGGAGGTCCGGATGTCGACCTCGCCGAAGAAGCGCGCGTCCTGAAGGGCGTCGGCGACGATGAGTGGCTCGCGGTGGATGAACACCCATCCCGCAATGCTGTCCTCGGCCGGGACGGCGTGGTGGCCGAGGTGCTCGGGGGCGATATTGCTGGCGGCTTCAAAGTAGAGCTGATGGGATTCGGCATCATACAGGAGGAGAGAGGCGGCCTCGCTGTCAGTCAACTCCTGGGCGGCCTCCACGATGTGTTGGAGCAGAACGCGCAGATCCAGCGTCGAGGCCAGGTCCGAGGTGACTTCAAGCAGGCGTTCGTAGCGATGCAGCAGGAGCGGGTAATTGCGGATCGCGGTGGAATCGCTCGGGGGGCGGGGGTTCTGGCTATGCAAGGAGCGCCTCTTCTACCAATCGGGGCACGATCTCGGCCACGTCTTCGCGAAAGATGGCGTCGGCACGCTCGTCCACGTAGGTCGGCTCTCGGTTCACGATAATCAGCCGGGCGCCGGCGTTAAGGGCTTCAACGGGGAAGAGGGCCGCCGGCGTCACCTCCAGCGACGAGCCCACAACGAGAATCACATCACACTCCAAGACCCATTGGTGAGCCTGGCGCACAACGTCAAAAGGGAGCTGCTCGCCGAACAGAACCGCCATGGGCTTGAGGATGCCGTTGCAGGAAGGGCAACGGGGGACTTCTGCCGAGACGGTGAAGTCCGCCAGAAATGGGGCTGTTGGGTAGACCCGGTAGCAGTCTACGCAGGTGGCCTCCCGCATGTGTCCGTGAATCTCCAGGATGTTCCTGGAACCTGCCCGCCGGTGGAGGTCATCGATGTTCTGGGTGATGATTCCCCGCAGACGGCCCGCCTGCTCCAGCCGGGCGAGGGCCAGATGCGCGGGATTGGGCTCGGCCGACAGGACACAATCCGCCAGCGGCCGTACCCAAAGGTAGAACTGCTCAGGGTGGTGGCGGAAGGCGGAGAGGGAAGCCACCTCCATCGGATCGTACTTGTGCCACAGTCCCGTGTCGGGGGAGCGGAAGTCCGGGACGCCCGAAGGGGTGGAGATGCCAGCCCCGGTGAGCGCCACCGTCTGATGCGCCTCTCGCAGCAGGCGGGCGGCGCACCCGATGTCAGCAGAAGGTTGACTAGACACAGCGGAAGGTCAGGTCTCTAAAGGCTTGAAGGTGCCAGCCAGGTTCGCGGCCATCTTCTTGATCTGATCGGCCACCAGGCTGTCGGGCTGCAGAGTCACCAACGGCGTCCCCCCCTGGGAAGCCTGATGCGCCTGCTCGGGGGCGGGTGAGACGATCCCCGCCAAGGGAAGCCCGAGCTCCGTCTCGATCTGACGCCAGGGGATCTGCATGCTGGTGCGCTCGCGCGTGACGAGAGCTAGCGCCAGCTTGCTCCGTTCAATGCCGCCGGCCTGCAGGTCCTCAATCAGGGCTTTGGCGACTATCTCGCTCGGGTGAATCGGGTCGAACACCAGCAGAATGCGGTCGCACAGGCGGAGAGTGGGTTTGACGTAGGGTCTCAGACCGGAGCCCAGGTCCAAAATGAGGGTTGTGCACATGACCGCCAGGTTGCGGATCACCGACTCCATCTGCGGGGCGGCGTGCTCCAGGTCGGCATCCTTGGGCAGGAAGGAAGTGAGCAGCAGGCGGGCGCCGCTCTTGTGGTTGATGAGTTCCCCCTCGACCGAACGCAGGTGGATGTCCTTCAAGGCGCGGGTGAGCAGGTGGCTGAGCCCCTGGGGATTGGGCATTCCCAGGTAGAGGCCGATGATGCCGCGACCGGGATTGAACTCGCTGATGATCACGTGCTGACCGAGACCCTGCAAAGCGACCCCCAGGTTAAGCGCCAGTGTGGAGGTCCCCACACCCCCTTTGATGCCCAGCAAGCCCAGGGTCATCGCCTTCTCGGCGGGCTCGGGCTTGGCGATCGCCGCCCGGGCCAGGACCGCTTTGACGTGCGCCGTGAGTTCTGCCGGATGCGTGGGCTTGGTGATGTAGTCGTCCGCGCCGACCTCAAACCCGGCCACCTTGTCGTCCACCATTGACTTGGCGGTGAACATAATGATGGGTATGTTGGCCACGCTCGGGTCCGAGCGGAGCCGGCGGGTGAACTCATAGCCGTCCAGATCCGGCATCATGATGTCCAGCAGGATCAGGTCAGGCCGTTCGGTGGCGGCCTTTGTCAAGCCCAGTTGGCCACTGCTGGCAACCGTGATCTCGTAGCCCTGGCGCTCCAACATGAGACCTACGAGCTTCAAGGTGTCGAGATCGTCATCGACGACAAGTATCTTCTCAGCCATCGCTGGACTCCCCGTTCCGCCGGACGTCAATCCTAGGCAGTCTAACATAAAGGGAAAAGCGGGGCAACAGGCCCTTGGTCGTGTCGCCAGGGCCCTTCGCTGCATCGTTCCTGGGCACGGGCGAACGGCTGTTAGGCCGGTTCCGCCGCTCTGGTGGTCCCGACACTCCAAGGAGGAGCTTACGCTCTAGGTGGTGTACAAGCAGATTCCTAGGGGCCTATTCTTGCCGAAACCTCTCCCTTCTCCCCCTCCCGCAGGCGAGGCTCGGGAGGGTTCCGTACCGTGGAGGCCGGCGGGAGGGATGGAAGACACCGGCAACCGCCCGCCGACATGTGCGTGGGTCAGGTAGGTGCCCAAGACCGTTCGCCGGGTGGGCGAAATGGCCCACGTGCGGTCCGATCGTCCGCAGACGGGAGTCTCTCATCCGGCCTGAAGCCCAACCAGCCGCGGCCGCGGTTCCGGAAGACGCCCCTCTCTTCCCGAGCGGCGTTCTCCCCCGATGCTATAATCAGGACTAACCGGGGTTTGCGGGACGCCAGCCAGGGGGAAGAGGCGGGGGAGCCGCCGGTGAAGGCCTAGATCACCTCCTGCGCGTCTTGCATCGCCCAATGGTGATCATCGACCTTCTCGTGGGCACTGAACTTGCATAGAGGGCATCCATGGCCTTCGAGTTAGCAGGCTTTGCGGGGGGCTTCCACTTTGGCTTTCCTTTGAATCAGGTCGGCGGCGCAGGGCTCGGTCTCTACCTGCTGGGGCTAGCGGTCCTGGCGGCGGTCACCTGGCGTCGGAGAGGAGGGGCGCTTCTGCATCAGGCGAAGAGCCGGTGGTTGCTCCTCGGTCTGTTGATGCTCCTCGCTCCCCTGGCCGCCGAGGCCCTGTTAGTGAGACTGGCCATTCCGGGTTTGGCGCCAGCCCCTGGGATTCCCGCAGAACCCTCGACCCCGGTCTTCTCTTTTCTGGGCGCTCTGCCGTGGATGCTTGCCGGCGGTCTCCTGGGCAGCTGGCAAGCCTTCGGGGTGGGGCTTGCGGCCGGTTTGGCGCGGGGAGGATGGGAGACTCACAACCTTCTGACACCCGTGCACACGGCTCTCGTCGCGGGCTTGGTCGGCTGGAGCATGCGCCGTGACTATGATGACTGGGCAGGACGGCTGCTGCGTCGCCCGCTGGTCAGTGGGCTGCTCGGGGGCATTGTCTTAGGTGCCCTCCGTGTCTTTGAGCTTGCGGCCGCCAGCCGGGGCGGCTTCTTCGACAGCCTCGACCTGGCACTGTCCAGCCTCGGACCGATGTTGATCGCTGCTCTGGCCGAAGCGGGCCTGGCCGGCCTGGCCTGTGAGCTTCTGCGGCATCGGTATCCTGCGGCCTGGTATCGTCCGGCCCGATTGACGACGGCGCCCTACAACCGCTCGCTGACGGCGAGGCTACTCGTTGCCATCATTGCCCTCTGCCTTGTTGCCGGGGCGGTCCTCGGCTACGGCGATTGGTACCTTGCCCGGCAGTCAGCCCAGGACATGATCCAGACTCAGATGGTGCGGGCCGCCACTCAGGCGGGGGAGGCGATCCCCTACTTCCTTCAGACCGGGCGCTCGTTGATGGGGGCTCTCGGCCAGGAGCTGGCCAGTCAGGTCGAAGCCGGGGACGTGGACTCTGCCGTGCTGGAGCGCCAACTGCGTGGCGTTGCCTTTTTCCGGAGGCTATCGGTCTTCAATGCCTCAGGGCAAACCCTGGGAGAGGTTCCGCCTCAGGAGCCCCCGGTAGGGTTGCCGTCCTTCGAATACGAGGCAGCCTTGCGGGCGACAGCATTGGGCGTGCCGCAAGAGGTCTCGATCCTTCCGCTCATGGGAGAGCAGGCGGCCCAGGAGGTCTTCGCTTGGCCGGTGTTGTCGCCGGCAACCGGATTGCCCATTGGTGTCGTTGTGGGGTGGACGGACCTCGTGTCCAATCCCATCCTCCAGCCCGTAATTCATGAGCTTTCGAATCTCGCTCCCGGAGAGGGCTTCCTCATCGACGAACAGGGAAGGATCCTGTTCCATCCGGTTCCGGGTCTGGTAGGCACAACTTTCTCTGCCCCGCTTGCCGAACAGGAGGGAATCCACTCCGATCGGGCGCCCGACGGAACCGCCCGCCTGGTGTATGTCTACCCCGTCGCCGGATCCTCGTGGCGGGTCGTGGTGACCATGCCGGGACGTCAGGTCGAGGCTTTGGCGATGACCATCGCCGGCCGCCTGTTGGCCGTCGTGCTGGTGGTCGGGCTGGTTGCCGTGGCCTTGGTCTACTTCACCAGCCGGCGCCTGACTCAACCCTTGCGCCAGATGGCCGTCGCGGCCGAGGCAATGGCCCGAGGGAGCCTCTCTGCACCGGTGGGATTTGGCGGGGAAGATGAGATCGGGAGGCTGGCGTCCTCCTTTGAGCGAATGAGGCGGAACCTCAAGTCCAAGCTGGACGAGATGGACTTGCTGCTGACGGCGAGCCAGCGAATGGCCTCCAGCTTCGAGCTGTCGGAGGTGCTGCCGCCAATCCTGGCAGGCGTGCAGTCGCTGACCGGCGCCGACTTCGTGCGCCTGGCCCTGGAGACCGATGGGGGCGAACCCGCAGGCGCACCGGAGGCCTACCACACGGGAACGGTGAGTGGGGAATGGCGGGCTCTCGATGCGCAGGTGCTCGAGCTCTGCAAGCGGCGCGGGCGTTTCGTGCTGGAGAATCCCTCGAGGGCGCGGGCCGTGCTCGACCTGGAGGCGCTCAACGCGCCGCTGGAAGCGCTCATGGCCCTCCCGCTGCGGAACGAGGACGAGTTCGTCGGCGCGCTGTGGCTTGGCCACAGCGCGCCGCATCCGTTCGCCACGGATGAGGTGAACCTGCTCTCAATCCTGGCCGGGCAGCTTGGAGTGTCTGTCGCCAACGCGCGTCTCTACCACGAGGCGGAGCAGGAGCGCCGAAAGCTAACGGCGATCCTGTCGGCGACGCCCGATGCCGTCCTGGTGACGGACCGACAGGAGAGAATCTCGCTGGCGAATCCGGCGGCGGAGGTCGTCCTGCGAGGCAAACCCGAGGAGGCGCTGGGCCAACCGGCCTTGGACTGGATCACGGTCGCGGAAGTGGCTAAGCTTCTCACGACATCCGGCGACGGGCCTCGCACAGCCGAGGTCACCGTGGGCGGAGGCCGGGTGATGTTCGCCTCCGTGTCGGATATCGAGCCTCGAGGGGCGGAGGTCCCCGGCAGGGTATGTGTCTTGGGTGATATCACTCATTACAAGAGGCTGGACCTGCTGAAGTCGGAGTTCGTCTCGACTGTCAGCCATGACCTCAGGGCTCCGCTCACGTTGATGCGCGGCTACGCTACCATGCTGACGATGGTGGGCAACCTGACAGACAAGCAGAAGGAGTTCGTGCAGAAGATCCTGACCAGCGTCGAGTCGATGGCCCAGTTAGTGGACAATGTGCTGGACCTGGGACGAATTGAGGCCGGGGTGGGGTTGAGCCTGGAGACGGTCCGGGTGGAAACGGTCATCCGGGATGTGGTGAGCGCCTACCGGCCGCAAGCGGTCAACAAGCAGATCGGTCTGGAGGTCGAGTTGGCGGAGGGGATGGGGCCGATCGAAGCCGACCCAACCCTTCTGCGCCAGGCCGTGGCCAATCTGATTGACAATGGAATCAAGTTCACCCTGGCCGGCGGCCGGGTGAAAGTGCGCGCCGTCCAGCAGGGCGGGCGCCAGCTCATCAGCGTCCAAGACACGGGGCTAGGAATCGCCGCGGCCGACCAGGCCCGCCTGTTCGAGAAGTTCTACCGCGGGCAGCGTCGGGAGAGCCTGCAGGAGAAAGGGTCCGGCCTGGGGCTTGCCATTGTCAAGTCGATTGCCGAGCAACACGGGGGCAAGGTTTCGGTGGATAGCCGCTTGGGGGCGGGGAGCACTTTCAGCCTCGAGCTGCCGCTGCGGCGAGCGGGAGCGGGAGGCGGTCCGGAGGTCCCCTCCGAGAAGGCGGAGTCATGAGGGGCCCGGTCGACAGGCACGTGGGCGGCAAGGGGGCGGGCGCCTGGCGCCTTGGAGGGGTCTCGATGGGAGGGTTGGACTTGACAAGATGATTCTGCGTGGTATCATCTAGGTTCGCAGTCCAGTGCGTTGAGGGGACGAAGACGAGCGTAGGCGCAATCCGAGAAGAAGAGCGGGGACCGGCTGGGTCGAGAGCCGAGGGCTTCCCGCGTCTTCTTAATTTGTGCGTTTAGCGGCCGCCTGTCCTGTCCATAGAGGAGTGCCCGCATGGCGTCTTCCCAGGGTCAGAAGTGGTATTCGCGGATTCCCGATCTCTATGCCCTGCCCTCCCTGATCGAGGTACAGCTTGACTCCTTCGAGTGGCTCAGGCGCGAGGGCCTCGAAGAGCTGTTTGATGAGCTCTCCCCCATCGAGTCCTACAACGGCGGAATCAAGCTCTTCTTCCCTGGGCGCAGCCCCGAGGCCAAAGAGTTCGATCTCCGCTATTGGTTCGAGGATCCAAAGCACGACATCGAGGAGTGCGTCGAGCGCGACCTGACGTATGCCGCTCCCTTGTATATCTCGGTGCTCCTGGCCGGGCCTGAAGTGCCGGAGCCGATCAAGCAGGACATCTTCCTCGGCGATTTCCCGATCATGACCGAGAAGGGCACATTCATCGTCAACGGCACGGAGCGGGTGGTCGTTTCCCAACTGATCCGGTCGCCGGGCGTGTACTTCGAGGCCATCGAGGATCGCTCGACCGGCCGGCGCTTGGCCGCCGCCAAACTCATCCCGGACCGGGGTGCCTGGATGGAGTTCGAGACCCGCAAGAGTGATTACCTGACCCTGAAGTTCAACCGCAAGCGAACGGTTCCGGTGACCATTCTGCTACGGGCGCTGGTGGCCGTCGACGATGGGCTCGGCGACATGCCGCTGAAAGAGGGCTCGGACGAGGAGATTCTCAATCTCTTCGCCGAGTCGGACAATCATCCGGACCACCAATACATCGCCACCACCATTCGGCAGGAGCCGACCTGGGAGATCAAGGAAGGGCGCAGCCTGGCTCAAGAAGCGTTGATCGAGTTCTATCGCCGGATGCGCCCGGGCGATCCTCCGACGCTGGACAACGCCCGCGAGTACCTGCGGGATCAGCTCTTCGACCAGCGACGCTACGACCTGGAACGCGTCGGCCGGTACAAGCTCAATCAGAAGCTTGCCCTGCAGGACGTCGTCCCCCTCACTCACCGTCGGGTAACTGGTTGGGATATTGTCCGCTTGATTGAGCGGCTCATCAAGATCAACAACGGTGCCGTAGAGGCTGACGACATCGATCACCTGGGCAACCGCCGGGTGAAGACCGTGGGCGAGCTCATCCAGGCCAAGCTGCGCGTGGGCCTGCGGCGGACCGAGCGGGTCATCCGGGAGCGCATGTCGATCCGTGACCAGGAACAGCTCTCGCCCATCTCGCTCATCAACATCCGCCCGGTCGTGGCTGCCGTCCGTGAGTTCTTCGGCTCGAGCCAGCTCTCCCAGTTCATGGATCAAACGAACCCCTTGGCCGAATTGCGCCACAAGCGGACTCTCTCCGCCCTCGGGCCCGGTGGTCTGCGCCGGGAGCGTGCCGGGTTCGACGTGCGCGACGTCCACCATTCCCACTATGGCCGCATCTGCCCCATCGAGACGCCCGAAGGCCCGAACATCGGCCTGATCGGCCGCCTGGCCTCCTATGCTCGAGTCAATCGCTTCGGCTTCATCGAGACCCCCTACCGCAAGGTCATCCGCGAGATCAGCCCGGATGACCCACGCCTGATCGGGCGGCAACTCCGCGAGACGGTAACCACCGCCCAGCGCGGCAAACTGATCGCCGAGGCCGGGACCCTGGTCACCCCGGCCGTCGCCAAGTCGCTGACCAAGCTCGACCGGCCGATCCCGGTTGTTCCCTTCGTCTCCGAGGAGACGGCTTACCTCTCGGCCGATGATGAGGACAAGTACGTCATCGCCCAGGCCAACACGCCGTTGACCTCGGACAGCACATTCGTCCGGCCGCGGATCTCCACCCGCCACCATGGTGAGTTCCTATTCTCCGGCCCGGATGAGGTGGACTACATGGATGTGGCCCCGCGCCAGATCGTTGGCGTGAGCGCCTCGCTCATTCCGTTTCTGGAGCACGATGACGCCAACCGGGCGCTGATGGGCTCGAATATGCAGACACAGGCCGTGCCCCTTATCCGGCCGGAAGTGCCTCTGGTCTCCACGGGCATGGAACGCCAGGCGGCCGTCGACTCGGGCCAGGTCATTTTGGCTGACGTCGCGGGCGAGGTTGAGTCCGTGACCGGCCGGCAGGTGGTCGTGCGGGCAGGCCGAGACCGGCGGATCTACCGGCTCCGCAAGTACAACCGCTCGAACCAGAGCACGTGCATCGACCAGCGTCCGGCTGTGATCAAAGGGCAGCGGGTACGTAAGGGCGATGTCATCGCCGACTCGTCCTCGACCGCCAGCGGTGAGCTGGCACTCGGCCAGAACGTGCTGTGCGCATTCGTCTCCTGGGAAGGCGGCGACTTCGAAGACGCCATCTTGATCTCGGAACGCCTGGTCCAGGAGGATCGCTTCACCTCAGTGCACATTGAGAAGCACGAGGTGGAGGCGCGCGACACCAAGCTCGGCCCGGAGGAGATCACCTACGATATCCCCAACGTGGGCGATGAGGCTCTGCGCGACTTGAACGAAGATGGCATTATCCGGGTTGGGGCAGAGGTTGGCCCGAACGACATCCTGGTGGGCAAAATCACGCCCAAGGGCGAGAAAGAGCTGACACCCGAGGAGAAGCTGCTGAGAGCCATCTTCGGCGAAAAGGCGAGAGAGGTCAAAGATACCTCGCTACGCATGCCTCACGGCGAGCGCGGCAAGGTGGTGGATGTCAAGGTCTTCACCCGCGAAGAGCACCGCGACCTGCCGGCCGGGGTGGAGAAGATGGTGCGGGTGTCAGTGGCCCAGAAGCGCAAGGCTACCGAGGGCGACAAGATGGCCGGGCGCCACGGAAACAAGGGCGTCATCTCCAAGGTCGTGCCGGTGGAGGACATGCCCTTCCTGGCGGACGGCACGCCGGTGGATCTGATTCTCAACCCGCTGGGCGTGCCAGGGCGCATGAACATCGGCCAGATCCTCGAGGCCCACCTGGGATGGGCAGCCGATCGGCTCGGCTTCCGGGCGGTGACGCCGGTCTTCGATGGCGCCGATGAAGAGGAGATCGAGGCCGAGCTCGCTCGATCCTGGATGATCGACCGGGCCTGGAAGGAAGTCGGGGAGCGCGCCTGGGCCTGGTCCAAGGAACAGGGCTACTACAAAGAGGAGAGTTTCGAGGATGACCAGGAGGTCCTGCGCCTGTACCTCGAAAGCTGGCTCTCCGACAAGGGCTACGACCCCGAGATGCTGGCGATCAACACGGTCTACGCGCGCCGCTCAGCGCTGCGGGAGTGGCTGCGGGAGCAGGGCTACGATCCGGAAAGCATGCTCGTCTTCGAGGACACGGCGCTCCCAGTGGCCGGGCGGCTGCCGCTGGACGCAGCCGCGGTAGATACCTGCCTGCGATTGTGGATCGCCTCCATGGGGCGAAAGGTCGACGCCAACAAGTCGCCGGAGGCAGTGCGGCGGCAGGCCGAGAAGATCATGGGGGAGATGAGCATCCCTCTGCCAATCCTGGGCAAGCAGGTTCTCCATGATGGCAAGACCGGCGATCCATATGATCAGCCGGTTACGGTGGGCATGGTGCTGATGATGAAGCTGCACCACCTCGTCGAAGACAAGGTCCACGCCCGCTCGACCGGCCCGTATTCGCTGGTGACTCAGCAGCCGTTGGGTGGCAAGGCCCAGTTCGGCGGCCAGCGCTTTGGCGAGATGGAAGTGTGGGCGCTGGAGGCCTACGGGGCCGCCCACACCCTGCAGGAAATGCTGACGGTGAAGTCGGATGATGTCCAGGGGCGGGTGAAGACCTACGAGGCCATCGTCAAGGGTGAGCCGATCGAGGAGCCCGGGATTCCCGCCTCGTTCCGGGTGTTGGTCAAGGAGCTGCAGAGCCTGGGCCTGGCCGTGGAAGCGGTTGGGGAGGGGGGTGAGGTGATCCGCTTTGGCAAGGAGGAGGAACGAGCGCGTCCTCCGAGGCTTGGGCTGGGTCTCCTGGACATGGAGCCAGGACTGTAGTCCACGTCGATCCCGGCCTTGCCTGCCGAGGTCTCGACCGCGGCTTGGCGGCTACGGCTGCGAGTAGGGCCATCGTAACCTGATCTCGGCTGTGGCCGTCTGGCTTCCTGGCAAGTGCTGTCCCGTCGGCGGTTCCGCAGTGGAGGAACGGGTTTCCTGGGAGGGATTGACGCTGGTCCGGTTCCGGCAGACGCCGGCTGGGGGGTCTGGAGCCGAGACCCAGTTTGTTCTCGATTCTTGACGGGCATGGCGGGCGCATGGTAGAATAATCGTCCATTGCCCGAAGTTCGGCGGGTGGGAAGGTTCGAGGTCTCACCCGAGTCGAATACGAGCTCCATCGAGGCGAGGCCATCGCGCAGCAACGATGGCCTCCCTTGCTGGCAAGAAGCCCGGGGCGAGAGCCCCGGGTTCATGTGGAGGCGAGACGTGCCGACGATCAATCAGTTGGTGCGCAAGGGACGGTCGTTGAAACGATCGAGAACCAAGGCACCGGCGCTGCAATACACCTTCAACTCCATGAGGCAGCGCTGGGCGCGGCAGCAGAAGGGCGCGCCTCAGAAGCGAGGCGTATGCACCCAGGTGCGCACGCAGACGCCGAAGAAGCCGAACTCGGCCTTGCGCAAGGTGGCTCGGGTCCGCCTCACGAATGGGATTGAGGTGTCGGCCTACATCCCAGGCGAAGGTCATTCGCTCCAGGAGCACTCCGTCGTGTTGGTCCGCGGCGGCCGTGTCAAGGACCTCCCGGGTGTGCGCTACCACATCATCCGCGGCACGTTGGACACGACGGGCGTAGAAGGGCGCAGGCAGGGCCGCTCCAAGTACGGCGGCAAGCGCCCGAAGGCGTAGGTCGGACCGGATCGGTCGTCGTCGGTCAGGCGATCGAGCTGTGGTCCCAAAGACGGAGCAGGAAGATGCGACGAACCAAGCCCGAAAAGAGAGTGATCTCTGGTGACATCCGGTACAACAATCCGATGGTCCAGGGATTCGTCAATCGGCTGATGCGGAAGGGCAAGAAGAGCACGGCAAGCCGCATCGTCTACGATGCCTTCGAGATGATCGAGGCTCGCGCCAAGCGGGAGCCGGTCGAGGTCTTCGAGCAGGCCATCAAGAACGTGGCCCCGATGCTCGAGGTCAAGCCGAGGCGGGTGGGTGGCGCCACCTATCAGGTCCCGGTTGAGGTTGCTCCCGACCGTCGAACCTCGCTGGCGACGCGTTGGATCCTGGCCGCGGCCAAGGCGCGGGCCGGCAAGTCCATGGCTGAGAAGCTGGCGGGCGAGCTGATGGACGCCGCCAACAACGGCGGCGCCGCCATCAAGCGTCGCGAAGAGACACACAAGATGGCCGAGGCCAACCGGGCCTTCGCCCACTATCGCTGGTAGTTCCAGGGAGGCCTGCCCTGCTGGCTGTGAAGGGTCATGACCCGCGAATACCCGTTGGACCGCTACCGGAATATCGGCATCATTGCCCATATCGATGCCGGCAAGACGACGACGACCGAGCGAGTGTTGTACTACACCGGTCGGACGCATCGTCTCGGCTCGGTGGACGACGGGACCACGGTCACCGACTGGATGGAGCAAGAGCGCGAGCGGGGAATCACCATCGTCTCGGCTGCCGTCACGGCTGAGTGGCAGGGGCACGTTATCAACATTATTGACACGCCGGGGCACATCGACTTCACGGCCGAAGTCCAGCGATGTCTGCGGGTTCTGGATGGTGGCGTGGTTGTTTTCGACGCTGTCCAAGGGGTAGAGCCCCAGTCGGAAACGGTGTGGCGCCAGGCGGATCGCTACCGCGTCCCGCGGATCTGCTTTGTCAACAAGATGGATCGCGTGGGGGCCTCCTTCGATCGTACGGTCGAGAGCATCCAGGAGCGGTTGGGCGCCAATCCGATCCCGGTGCAGATGCCGATCGGCTTCGAAGCTGGCTTCCAGGGCGCGGTCGATCTCATTGAAGAGAAGGCAATCCTGTGGACGGATCAACTCGGGGATGCGCCCACCCAGGCTGAGATACCCGCCGATCTCAGGGCTGAAGCTGCCGAGCGGCGGTCACGGATGATCGAGCAGATCGTCGAGACGGATGATGAGCTGACCCTGCGCTACCTGGATGGGCAGACCGTCTCGGCTGAGGAACTGAAGCGGAGCCTGCGCCGGGGGGTGATCGCCGGCAAGGCCACCCCGGTCTTGTGTGGCTCGTCCCTGCGCAATAAGGGCGTACAGCCTCTGCTCGACGCCATCATTGACTATCTGCCCTCACCCCAGGACATCCCTCCGGTGCACGGGCTGAAGCCAGGCACCGAGCAGGAGGTATCGCGGGCGGCGCAGGATGATGCGCCCCTGAGCGCGCTCGTGTTCAAGATCGTCACCGATCCCTACGTGGGACGGCTTGCATACCTTCGGGTGTATTCGGGCAAGATCACCCAGGGTTCGACCGTTTACAACTCAACCAAGGGCAAGCGGGAACGGGTCGGCCGGCTGCTCCGGATGTATGCCGACCGCCGGGAAGACATCCGTGAGGTCTTGGCCGGCGACATTGCGGCCATCCTGGGGATGAAGGACACCTTCACCGGGGACACCCTGTGCGACGCCGCCAACCCGATCGCGCTGGAAAGCATCACCTTCCCGGAACCGGTGATCTTCTTGGCCATCGAGCCGAGAACAACTTCCGACCAGGACAAGATGTCGGACGCGCTGCACAAGCTGTCTGAGGAGGACCCGACCTTCCGCGTCCGGCAGGATGAGAATACCGGACAGACCGTGATCTGGGGAATGGGCGAGCTGCACCTCGAGGTCCTGGTCGACCGGATGCTGCGGGAGTTCAAGGTGCAGGCCAGGATCGGCCGGCCGCGAGTGGCCTACCGGGAGTCGATATCGAAGCCGGTGGCCAAGTCTGAGTACCGCTACGTCAAGCAGACGGGTGGCCACGGTCAATACGGACATGTTGTCCTTCGGCTGGAGCCAGGCGAACCAGGTTCGGGCGTCCAGTTCAAGAATCAGATCGTTGGAGGCATCATCCCACGCGAGTACATCCCGGGCGTGGAGAAGGGCGTCAAGGAAGCCGCCGAGTCGGGCGTGATCGCCGGCTATCCGGTCGTGGACGTTCGGGTCAGCTTGATCGACGGTTCGTTCCACGAGGTCGACTCAAGCGAGATGGCGTTCAAGGTGGCCGGTTCGATGGCATTCAAGCAGGGCGTGCAGTCGGGCGGGCCCATCCTGCTGGAACCGGTGATGAAGGCGGAGATTGTGGTTCCCGAGGATAACCTCGGGGACGTCACGGGCGATCTGAGCGCCCGGCGGGCGATGATCGAAGGCATCGAGGCTCGACCCGGCAAGGTGCAGGCCGTCCGGGCCAAGGTGCCACTGGCCGAGATGTTTGGCTACGCCACGGCCCTGCGCTCTGCCTCCCAAGGTCGGGGCGTGTTCACAATGGAGTTCGATCACTACGCGCAGGTGACCGAGGCCGTCACCCAGGAAGTCCTGGCGGGAGCGCGCTGAGAGCCCCGGGCCAGAAGACCGAGAGATACCGAAGGAGATAGTCGCCATGGCCAAGCAGAAGTTTGCGCGGACGAAGCCGCACATGAATGTGGGGACGATG
>CAZEMA010000033.1:0-22765 GCA_964513155.1 uncultured Anaerolineaceae bacterium | reverse complement strand
ACCCATACACAAACGGACGGAAGCCCACGCCTTGCACGATGCCTGTGATGGAGATATGGGCGCCGCGTAGATCGCTCATCCCCGCCCGCGTTTCTGTCTCTGGGCCTCCACGGCCCGCTGCACCCAGTCCAGCCAAGCCCCCAGGCCCTCGCCGGTCCGGCATGAGAGGCGGAAGGTCAGCACACCCGGGTTGAGCATCTCCACGCCCTGCGTGAACCGTTCCATCTGAAAGGGAACGTACGGCAGGAGATCGATCTTGTTGACGACAAGAACACCGATGCCACGGTAGGATCCGGGGTACTTGTAGGGCTTGTCGTCCCCTTCGGGGACGGAGGCCACCAGGACACTAGTGTGCGTCCCGAGCGGAAAGCTGGCTGGGCAGATCAGGTTCCCGACGTTCTCCACGATCAACAGATCCAATGCCTTCAGATCAAGCCGATCGAGAGCTCCCCGAAGCATTTGCGCATCCAGGTGGCACTGGCCCCCCGTGTTGATCTGGATGGCGGCCGCCCCGGCAGCGGCCGCCCGATCCGCGTCCAGGCTGGTGGCGATATCGCCATCCACAACCCCGATTCTCATCTGGGCCGCCAGAGTCTCGACGGTTCGTTCCACCAGGGACGTCTTGCCGGCCCCCGGCGAAGCCATCAAGTTGAAGGAGAAGATACCGGCAGCCTCCAACCGGACGCGGTTCTCCGACGCTAGCCGCTCGTTGGCACCCAGGATCTCTTCTTGGACCTCAATCCGTCGGGAGGAAGATGGCATGGCGGCTATGTCTCGATTCCGACACTGTCCAGGCGGAACTCCTGGCCAGCGATGACCTCAATGCGAGCGCTCCCGCAGGTGGGGCATGGGGTGAAGTCCCCATCGATGTCATACGTCGCTCGGCACTCGAGGCAGCGCAAGGTGGCCGGGAGACGCTGGAAGTGCAGCCGCGCCCCCTCGCAGATCGTGCCCTTGCTGACGATGTCCCAGTAGAACTGAACCGAATCATCCACGACCGATGACAACTTTCCGATCACCAGGTACAAATCCGTGACCCGCTTGGCCCCTGCGACCTCGCCGTGGCGAATGGCAATCTCCAACATGCTTTCCGTAACCGCCAACTCATGCATCGCATCTCGAGGCCCGGTCTCCTCCCCGGGAGGAGCAATGGGCGGGGCCGGGTTCCTTGCCGCCGGGATAACGCTTCATCAGACAGGCGAACAATGACATGCGTCCGACTGCCTGCCGCCGGCCGCAACGGGAAGAGTCTACCATAGTCGCCTCCCGCGATATCGGTGAAGAAGGCGGTCTCCGCCCCCTCGCGCATCGAGAAGTGCTCTCTGTCACGGGAACTCTGCAACGCTTGACACTGCGATTCATGTGATCAACGTCACATTCCTGATGGCCAGCGAGGGTGGAGCCTCTCAATGACGCCACTCGAGCGGATCGGCCGTAGGGTGTCCAAAGGATCGAGGAGTACGCCCCGCGCCGAGAACGCGGCCAAATCCCTGCGAGCGTCGCCCGGGAAGAGCCCCTCAAGAAGGCTGCCTCACTCATCCGTGAGGGTCGGCCCGCCAAGCTCTCCGCCTTCTGATGAAGCGGAATATCGACCTGCACATCGCCTCACGGACGAGGACGACCCGAAGAACCGGAAGGACCGCCCGGCAGGCGAGATCAACGTGGGTGAGCTCTTCGGGCCGGGGCCATTGGTCGAGCCACACCACTGCGAGGCGATGACCCGCGCCGCCGATGAGGGGATCCTGCTCAGAATCGACGGCGCTGCGCTACGGAGCTTCCATCCCTATGGCGCCTCCAAGCCGTGGGCTTCGAGAAGATCCGGCTGCGCCAGGAGTTGCCAGGTCGGCCCATCGCCGACGGCCCGCCCCCCATCAAGGATGATCGTGCGAGGGAACACCTCCGCGACCAGTCGTATGTCATGGGTCGCGGCCAGCATGGTCTGCGGAAGCTCTTGGAGCAAGTTGATGAGTCCCCGCCGGGAACGCGGGTCCAGGCCCGCCGTGGGCTCGTCCAGCACCAGTACCTCCGGTTGCATCGAGAGCACCGTGGCGATGGAGATGCGCTTCTTCTCCCCCATGCTCAGGTGATGCGAGACGCGACGCGCGTAGTCCGTCATCCTCACGGCAGCCAGCGCCGCATCCACTCGTTCGCGCACCTCATCGGGCTTCAGCCCCTGGTAGAGCGGACCGAATGCCACGTCGTCGAAGACCGTGGGGGAGAACAACTGGTCCTCCGGATTCTGGAAGACCATCCCGACAGCCGCCCGTACCCGCCCCAGGTTCTTCGCCTCCACCGGCAGGCCGCATACGCGTACCGTCCCCTCGCCCGTGAGAATGCCGTTCAGGTGCAAGAGCAGCGTTGACTTGCCGGCACCGTTCGGCCCCACCAGCGCCACCTTCTCACCCGGCGCAATCCGCAGCGAGACCTCCCGCAGGGCCGGGCGACCATCTGGGTACGAGAACGACAAGCCCTCGACCTCGAGTGAATGGTGCAAGGAACTACCCCCGGAAAAGGAATCCTATCAACAGCAGCATGACCATTAGGGCCAACCCGCCCGCCAGCGTCAGGCGGGCGCCAGAAGCCATTGCAGCCAGCGGCAGAGACCGCGCCTCGCCGTCATAGCCGCGTGACACCATCGCCATGTAGATTCGGTCGCTGCGCTCGAACGCCCGCAGGAACAGGTTCCCGGCCATCCCGCCGGTGACTCGTCCCCGCCAGACCACGGAGCCGCCTTTCCGCACCCCTGGGCGGCCGCTTTCACCCGACCTGGCGGCGCGCGCCCGCATCAGCCGCAGCGCCTCGTCCACCAGCACAAACAGGTAGCGCCACATCAGTCCGAACATCGCCACCAGCATTCGTGGGATGCGGATCGCCCGCATCGCTTGCAGCAGATCGGGGAAGGGCGTCGAGGCAGCCAAGACAATCGCGGCCTGGACCGACAGCCAGGACTTCAGCGCCACACTGACGAAGCGTGCCAGACCCTCCTCCGTTGCGATCAGAGTCCTGGTGCCGAGGGAGAGCGAGACCAGAGCCGTTCCTTCCATGGTGAAAACCACGGGCAGGGCCGCCAGGACGAACGGCAGGGCCAGCGCGGCGCGCATGAGCACGTAGCCGACCCCCAGCCTTGAAAGGATCTCAACGGAAAGGATGATGGAAAGCAACAGCACATAGCCCGGCCAGGCCCCGACCGGGGTGAGGGCTGCGGTCGAGATGAAGGCCACCGTCAGGACAAGCTTCACGCGCGGGTCCAGGCGGTGGACCGGGCTGAGGCGCGGCCGGTAGGGATCCAAGAAGTGAACGTGCATTCGATACCTGCAAGGACGGGGCAGCCTTCACGCCCGCCGTGGAAGTGCGCCCGATTCGTCTGGCGCAGGAAGACTATGCCTTCTCCCTCCGCCGCAAGTACGCCACGCCCAGCGCCACGCCGAAGACGAGGACCACGCCGAGAATCCCAGCCGCGATGGTCGCCAGGGCGGTGTTGGAAATGCCTGGGAAGACGTAGTCGGGGAGGATGTTGTAGAGCGGGCCGCGCGCCGCTGCGAGAAAGCCTCTCTGCTCGGCCACCCATTCCAGGCCGTCAGGATGGGCCGAGGCCAGCGGCGAGGCGATTGCCAACAGGACGGCAATCGCCAGTCCGCCCACCCAGACCGCGGTGCCGCCCTTCGGCGGAGATTGCCCGATGTGGAGCAGGTCGCGGCGCGTCGCGAACAGGAAAGCCAGCGCGCCAAAGGTGATCAGCCCCTCGCCGAGGCCAATCACGGCATGGATTCCCCCCATGGCCGGCACGGCGACGTTTGCCGGAGAGGTCCCCGACAGCGCCAGTTGAATGGCGCAGGACAGCGAAGCAATGAAGATCGAAGACCAGGCCGCCACAAGCCCGCCGACGAACACGCCCCACGGCTTGCCGCCGGAGACCTTCTGGAAGCTGCGGTAGACGAAGTACGAAACCGCCACCCCGATGATGGCCATGTTGAAGAGGTTGGCGCCCAAGGCCAGCAGGCCGCCGTCCTGGAAGATGAGCGCCTGGATGCTGACCACGCTGGTCATCACGATGACCGCCGGCCATGGTCCGAGCAGAATGGTGGCGATAGCCGCTCCCAACAGGTGGCCGGATGTGCCGCCCGTCACCGTGAAATTGAGCATCTGCCCGGCGAAGATCGCAGCCGCCAAGACGCCCATGATCGGCACCTGACGCTCACCCAGGTCTTTCCCGGCGCGCTTCAGAGCATATCCAACCACCACGACGGACGCCGCCCAGAAGAGAAGCGCAACCGCAGTTGACAGGAAGCCGTCGGGAACGTGCATCCTTACCGGTGAGAGTAGCATCCTGCACCTTTCTAGCTCAGTGATCCGCCGTTCAGGGTGACGGAAAAGATCCTTGCCCGGAGAGGAGAACCGCATACGTGGTGGTTGGGGCTCCGCCCCAACTATCCCCAACACGAATACATCTCAGAAACCGATGCTCCCTCATCATTCTCCAGCCGCCTCCTGACAGGCCCGGCAGATACCCGTCAGGGTGAGGTGATCGGTGTCGAGTAGGAACCCTCTCTCCCGCGCAACGCCGGCGGCCAGCGGTCTGAGCAGGTCATGATCGAGCTCCAGGACCTGGTGGCAGCGGCGGCAGACCAGGTGATCGTGCGGATTGTCTTGGTCCCGAAGAGAGAAGCGGACTGGGTCGGTGGCCGACATCATGAAGTCGACGAGACCCGCCTCGTGGAGCGTCTCCAGGGTGCGATAGACCGTGGCAATATTCAGACCCGGCAACCGGAGGCGGGCCGAATCGAAAACCTCCTGCGCGGACAGGTGACCTTTCATGTGGGCGATGGTCTCCAGAATCACTCCCCGCTGGGGAGTCACCCGGAAGCCGGAGAGACGGAGTGCACTGGAAAAGCGTTCACCACAGGACATCTGCGATGCCTCGTAGCTGCGAGTCGTTGCACATAGATGCTACCACAAACCCAGGGCGATGTCGAGTTCGCGCCCGCCCGACCTGCATGACGAACGTTGAATCAACCCATGACCCTCTTCGATCGAAGAGTTGGTACAATAGGAGCCCGTGCAACGCTCCAAGGCGCACATGAGGATGTATGGCAATCGACGAGGATGATCGTTCGGGCAGACGCGGGGAACACGAGAAGCGGCGTGTCGCCCTCAGTTCCGTCATCGCCGCTGTGTTCCTGACGGGCATGAAGCTGGTCGTCGGCCTGTTGACGGGAAGCCTGGGTATCCTCTCGGAAGCCGCTCACTCCGCCCTAGACCTGGTGGCCGCGGCCGTGACCTTCTTTGCTGTTCGTGTTTCTGGCCGACCGGCCGACGTCGAGCACACCTACGGCCACGGTAAGATCGAGAATCTGTCTGCCCTGTTCGAGACCGTGTTGCTGCTCGTGACCTGCGTCTGGATCATCTACGAGGCCATCCAACGCCTCTTCTTCCGGCCGGTCGAGATCGAGGCCAACCTGTGGAGCTTCCTGGTCATGGGCATCTCGATCGTCATTGACTTCACCCGCTCCACTGCCCTCTATCGGGTTGCCAGGAAGTACAACAGCCAAGCCCTCGAAGCCGATGCCCTGCACTTCTCGACCGACATCTGGTCGTCGTCCGTTGTCATCGGCGGGCTTGTCCTGGTGCGCTTGTCGGTGGTCCTGCACGTGGATTGGCTGATGAAGGCAGACGCCGTCGCGGCCATGGGCGTCGCCGGGATCGTGACGTACGTGAGCCTGCAGCTCGGCAGGCGAACGATCGCGGCCCTTCTAGACTCGGCTCCAGCAGGGTCCCAAGAGAAGCTACTTGCCGTTGCGCACGTCCCCGGCGTGGAGGATGTCACGCGAGCTCGCCTCCGTCGCAGCGGACCCGAGATATTCGCCGATCTCACGCTTGCCGTCGCCAGCGATACCACGGTCGAGCAGGCGCACCAGATAGCCAGTCTGGCCGAGGACTCCGTCCGGGAGGTCATGCCCGGTACCGACCTCGTCATCCACATCGAGCCCGACGGCAATGTCAGCAATGGGACCGTGAAGACGGTCCAACGCCTGGCGGTGCGCCACGGGCTGAAGGCGCACGGGATCCGCGTGTATCACGCCAGTGGCTACCGCTCGCTCGAGCTGCACCTGGAGGTCCAGGATACCCTCCGCCTTGACGAAGCCCATGCGCTGGCAACAGCCTTCGAGAATGAACTGGCCGAGACGCTGCCCGACGTCAAGAGCATCGTCACCCACATGGAGCCCGTCGGCGAGGGGAGCGCAAGCCGGGAGGCCGCGCCCGGCGACGAGGAGCAGGTCCGCCGGGTGCTCCAGACCATCTCGGCCGAGGACAATCTGGATTGTCGATTCTATGATCTCGAGGTGCGCCGCCTCGAGGATGGGCTTTCCGTCTCGTTCCGATGCTCCGTTGAGGCGTCCACGGCCGTTGCCGAGGCCCACAGGCTTACCGAAAGGGTCGAGCAGGCATTGCGCGACCGCCTGCCGGGGTTGGGACGCGTCGTCATCCACGTCGAGCCCACGGGCACGCCAAACGCCAGTTAGCCATTGCAGGGCGGCCCGGACCTCCACCGGCGGCCATCTCCGAAAACCAAGGACCCTCTCCACAGATTGCGTGGAAAGGGTCCTTCATCGGAATCAGGTTAGTGCTGAGCCCGTCAGTCCAGCGTGAGGCTCAGCCCACCTTGGGGCCAGCTTCGCGGATCTCCGGTCGGACCTGATCCTCGAACTTACGGAAGTTCTCGACGAAGCGCGCCCCCAACTCCCGGTACTTCCGCATGTACTCTTCCCGGTCCGGCCACGAGGCGGCAGGAGTGAGCACGGATTCAGGGATGCCAGTGCACACTTTTGGAACCTCGAACCCGAACACGGGATCCCGCGTGTACTCCACGCTCATCAGCTCGCCGGTGAGGGCCGCGTTGAGAAGGGCCCTCGTATGCGCGATGCTGATTCTCTTGCCGACCCCATACGGCCCGCCATTCCAGCCCGTGTTCACCAACCAGCAGTTCACCCCATGCTTCTGGATCTTCTCCCTCAGAAGATCCGCATAGTGCGAGGGGTGGTGAACCATGAAAGGGGCGCCGAAGCAGGTACTGAACGTCCTCTGCGGCTCTTTCCCCAACCCGACTTCGGTGCCGGCGATCTTGGAGGTATAGCCGGAGACAAACTGGTATAGGGCCTGATCCGGTGTCAGCCGAGCGATGGGCGGCATCACACCTGAGGCATCGCAAGTGAGCAGGACAATGTTCTTCGGATGTCCGGCCGCCTTCTCTGGCACAGCATTCTCGATGAACTCAAGCGGGTAGGAGGCACGGGTATTCTCGGTAATCGCCTCGTCATCAAGGTCGATCTCGCGCGTCACCGGGTCGAGGATGACGTTCTCGAGGATGGTGCCGAAGCGCCTGGTGCAGGCGTAGATCTGCGGCTCTGCCGTCGGCGATAGCCGGATGACCTTGGCATAGCAGCCGCCCTCGAAGTTGAAGATGCCCCGCTCGCTCCAGCCATGCTCGTCATCACCGATCAGGCCGCGGCTCGGGTCCGCCGAGAGGCTGGTCTTGCCTGTTCCCGACAGGCCGAAGAAGAGGGCCACATCGCCCTTCTTGCCCACGTTGGCCGAACAGTGCATCGGCATGACCCCTTTGAGGGGCAGTAGGAAGTTGAGGGCGGTGAAGATGGACTTCTTGATCTCACCGCCGTATCCGCTATTCCCGATGATGCACAGCCTCTTGGCGAAGTTCAGGATGATGAAGGTGTCGGACCGGGTGCCGTCGATGGCTTCGGAGGAGGCAAACGAGGGAACGGCCAGCACGGTGAACTCTGGGATGTGCTGGCGGCATTCCTCCTTCGAGGCAAGTGGAAGAAACATGTTGCGGGCGAACAGGCTGTGCCAGGCGAGTTCGGTCACAATCCGGATCGGCATGCGGTACTCCGGATCGGCAATGACGTGGCAGTCCTGGACAAAGACGTCCCGCCCCTGCAGATAAGCCTGGAGGCGGGCGACCAGGCCATCGAACCTGTCGGGGCTGAAAGGCCGGTTGTACTCTCCCCACCAGATCTTGCCTTCCGTCGAGGGCTCTCGCACGACGAACTTGTCGTTGGCGGAGCGGGCCGTGTGCCGGCCCGTGCTCACCACAATCGGCCCCTGCCGGGAGAGGCGCGCCTCGCGGCGGAAAACGATCTCCTCATACAGGGCTTCCGGGGAGAGATTCCAGTAAACTCGGCGCAACTGCGTCAGCCCGAGACTCGCTAACCCCAGGTCACTCTGAAGAGTCAGCGCCTCGTCCTGAGCCGGCGACTTGATCCCAAGGAAGTCTGTCATAGCCAGTCCCTCACGAGCCTACGCTCGCCGATGTAGACCTCACCCGGCGACTGCGGATCGAGCGCCCACTTGAGTCTGGCGATCCCTTCGGTCACATCCTTGACCGACCCCGCGTAGCTCAGCCTCAAGTGCCCTTCCATTCCGAACTCGCTCCCCGGTATCGTCACCACCAGCGCCTTTTCCAGGAGGAACCGGGCGAGCTCTTCGGAGTTGTCCGAGTAGGCGCGGAAGTCGGGCAGGCAGTAAAAGGCCCCCTCGGGCTTCACGGCCTTGACGCCGCGGAACGTCCTCAGTTCCTGCATGACGACGTCTCGGTTGTTCTGGATCGTCAGCCGCAAGCTCTCGACGACGCCTTGATCTCCCGTTAGCGCTCCCTCCGCCCCGGCCTGGGAGAGGAGCGAGGTGCAGGAGGTCGTCTGGGTTTGGACATTCGTCATCACCTCGATGATGTCCTTACTGGCAACCACCCAACCCACCCGGAAACCGGTCATCCCATACGTCTTCGATACCCCGTTTATCACGACGATCCGCGTCCGCTCCACATCCCGGTCTGTGAAGCGGTAGGCGGGCGCCGCCACCTTCCCGTCGAACACGAGCTTGTGGTAGATGTCATCCGCGATGAGGGTGATGCCTCTCTTCTCACAGAAGCCGACGACGTCGGAGACGAAGGCCTCCGGGTACACTGCGCCCGAAGGGTTGTTGGGGCTGTTCAGGATGACCGCCTTGGTTCGGGAGGTCACTTTCTTCTCGATATCACCGAGGTTGACGTAGAAGGTCCCTTCTCCGGGCCTGACGATCACGGGAACACCCCGGATCATCTTGACCATCTCCGGGTAGCTCACCCAGTAAGGTGCCAGAAGGATCACCTCGTCTTGCGGATCAAGAAGCGCAAAGAAGAGGTTGAACAGCGCCTGCTTGGCGCCGCTGCAAACGATGATGTTCTCCGGCGCGACCAGCCGACCGTAGTTCTCCTCGGTATAGCCGATGATCGCCTTCTTCAGAGATGGGACCCCGGAAGTCGGGGTGTACTTGACGTTACCGGAGCCCAGCACCGCGGAGGTGCTCAGAATGGCGCCGACAGGAGCCTTGTTCATCGGCTCGCCGATTCCGAGGTTGACCACGGGCTCCCCCCGCTGCCTGAGCCTTCGCGCCACCTCGTTCAGGCGCAAGGTGGGCGATTCGGGGATGGATCGCGCAAGCTGGCTGAGTGTCATGGGCAACGGATTCTCCTGAAGAGGGGCTTACGTCCAATCGCGCGGCCACCGGGTCGACGAGATCCGGTGGCCCGCGGCCTCGCCAATTATATCCTTTCACCTGGATCGAGGAAACCGGCGCAAGTGCTGTCGGCTCGCCCGGCACTCCGCCGCGTGCAGACGACGATCCAGGCCTGGTGGCCGAGGCCCTTGCCCTGCTCGCTCGCCCGGGCTATCCTTCGCTTGCAGGTAGCCTCGTGTTAGTCCGAAGACTTGTCGAGGGCGCGGAGTCTGCGCCTGCCTTCCTCGTCGCTGTCGGTGTCCTGCTGCTCAGACGGAGAAGTGGGACTCGGATCGCCCATGACTCGGCAAGCTCCGGCCCCCGTCACCTCGAAGCAACGAGGCTGGGCCGACTGTGGGTGAGTCTTCCTTCAGCCGCCGATAGATGTGGGCTTCAGGAGGTTGGCAAGGATGCATGTCGGCGTTGTCTTCCCGCAGACCGAGTTCGGATGTGACCCCGCCGCGATTCGCGACTATGTGCAGACGGCGGAAGGTATGGGGTTCAGCCACATACTGGCCTACGACCACGTCCTGGGTGCCAACCCCGAGCGCCCCGGAGGCCTGGGAGGGCCGTACACCCATGAGTCCGCCTTCCTCGAGCCCCTGACGTTCTTCTCCTTTGTCGCCGCCGCCACCCAGAAGCTGGGGCTTGTTACGGGGATTCTCATCCTGCCTCAACGACAGACGGCGCTGGTGGCCAAGCAGGCAGCCACCCTCGACGTGTTGAGCAAAGGCCGGCTGAGGCTGGGTGTGGGGCTGGGCTGGAACGAGGTCGAGTACGAAGCTCTGGGACAGGACTTCCACACGCGTGGCCGGCGCATCGAGGAGCAGGTCGTTCTGCTACGTCGGCTGTGGACCGAGCCCCTGGTGACCTTCAACGGCCAGTGGCACACCGTCACCGACGCTGGGCTCAACCCCCTTCCGGTGCAGCGGCCGATCCCCATCTGGTTCGGGGCCCAGGTCGACGCCGCCCTACGCCGCGCCGTCCGCCTGGGCGACGGCTGGATGCCCAACTACCGGACCCCGGCGGAAGCGCTGCCTTCCATCGAGGCGCTCGCCGCTTACCTGGCCGAGGCCGGCCGCTCCCGGGAGGAGTTTGGCCTGGAGGCGCGTGTGCCCTATGGCCATGGCGACCCGGCGGCCTTGCAGGCGCTGGTCGAAGGATGGCGCCAGGCTGGGGCCACGCATCTCTCCGTCAACACCATGGGATCGGGGCTGCAGACTCCTTCCGAGCACATCGCCGCTATCGGCGCCTTTGCCAAGCTCGTCGGGCTACGATAGCTCATAGAGCCGCCATCGCCGAGTCTCAATCGCGATATAATTCGCGAGAGCACGCCCCCGTAGCTCAATGGATAGAGCAGCGGCCTTCGAAGCCGCTGGTCCGAGTTCGAGTCTCGGCGGGGGCGCAGCTGCACGGGGCTCCTCACACAAGGAGCCCCGTTCTCCTACGAGCGCTCTTCGAGACGCACAGAGAGCCGTTTCAATTGCGCACAACCACCCCGAGTGCCCGAGGGCGACGGGCAACCGAGGTGGCTGCGGTCTCACCATCGCGCGAAACCGCCCCGTCGCGACCTGAGGGGGTCAGGTCGCGACGGGGCGAAGGCACCCAGATTATCCTTGCGTGGCTCAGAAGAATCGGGGCCCCGCTTAAGCAGTGCCCCAATTCCGCACGAGGCCACTAACAGCCTAAGCAGGTGAAGTAACCGTTGCCGGGGTCCCAGCCACAGTTGCCGCCGCACGCACTGCAGTCCCAATACCAGAGTTGGCCATCCTCGCACCAATAGCACACGTTGCCGTCGCAGAGACCCTCGTAGGTTATTCCGCCACAAGGATCTGGCGCTGGCTCGGCAACTCTAGGCCCAGGAACAGGAATGGGCGTGGGTGTGAAGTGATCGACGGCCACGACCAACCTGACGCGCTCTCCGTCAAGGTCGCACAGGGAGCCAGGGTCCGGCGACTGCTCGAAAACCTGCCACTCAGGGATGTCCCTCTTGATGACTGCGACGTAGAACCACCGGCAGCCGACCTCCATGACAAGCGCCTCGGCGTCGGCAAGCTGCATCCCGATGAAGTCGGGCACGTATGCCATTCCTGCAGGCGGCGTCGGGGTCGATGTCGGAGCCGGCGTGCTCGTACTTGTGGGAGTCAGTGTCGGTGTGGGAGTCAGTGTCGGCGTGGCAGTTGGCAATGGGGTGTCCGTAGCCGCTGCCGCAGCGGTCACAGTTTGGGCGAGAGCCTCCAAGGCTCGGGCGCCTTCGGTCTGGGCGATGGCGGTTGAGACTGCGTTCTCAGAGACGCCGCATGCGCTGCACGCCAATACGACCAGTGCCGACATTCCCGCACAGATTGATGGTCGCGTCATTCCGGTCCTCCTCCCGGTTATCGAGATCCCTTCTTCGAGTGCGTAGGGCGGCGCGTTGTCGCGAGGATGCCGAGGATGCGGTGGACGGCGCGCCCCGGGCTGGGTCGTCTGCTACAACTCACCTCTTGTCATGCTCGGAACGGAGAAGGCCAAAGGGCTGCGGGGCAGACGGCCGGGATAGATTGACCGACCTAGTAACCGTTTGCGGGGTGAGGTGATCAGGCCTCAAGTAAGAGAATACGCCTCTGTTGTGCAGGCGTCAACTGGCAACCGCCCCGCGACCGGAGGGGGTCAGGTCGCGACGAGGCGGCTGCGCTACCAGTCTAGTCCTATTCTCGGCCGCAACGACCCCTGATTACTCGGTTGCTGCTTCGAGTCGCGCCGGGGGCGCCACCCGCGGCCCACCGGCGTCGATCCCGGTCTGTACCGGCCGTTGCCTGCCTCGCCCTGGCCCGCTCGAGCATCCTGGCACTCGCGCCGCCCCGCTCGTTGCACAGTTTCTCGACCTGGAACCGCCCCAGCCAGCCTGGGTTGGATGGCAGGGCCCCACGGGGAGGTTGACACCGCGCAACACCAAACCTATCATAGGTGAACGCGCCGGATGAGGGTCGGGCTTATCTGTTGCCAGCTGGCGAGCACGTGGAGCGACCCTCGACCGGAGACTGTCCCCATGAGCGAGCTACACAACCCCTACATCGCCGGAGCGCCCGTCACCGAAGCCAGCATGTTCTTCGGGCGGGAAGACATCTTCGAGTGGATTCGGAACAACCTTGCCGGCCAATACGCCGATCACATCCTGGTCATCCATGGCCAGCGACGTGTCGGCAAGACCTCCGTCCTCAAGCAGCTTCCTCGCCACCTCCCCGACCGCTACATCCCAGTATTCTTCGATCTGCAGGGCCGCACTCACACCACCCTCGACCGCTTTCTGTGGTGGCTGGCCCGCGAGATCGTGCGCGTCCTCAAGGAGGATCGGGGTATCGCCATCTCCGTTCCCGACAAGGAAGCCTTCAATGCCGATTCCGAGTATTTAGAGGCGCATTTCCTCCCCAGCCTCCGGGACCACTTGGGCGGGCGCAGTCTCCTGCTGACCTTCGATGAATTCGATACGCTCGAGGAATCCGAGGTGAGAGAGACTCTCGGCCGCCCACTCGTCGACCACCTGCGGCGACTGATGGGCCTACAGGGGTTGAACTTCATCTTCTCCATCGGCTCCTCCGGGCGCAAACTGGAGAACATGCAGGCCTCCTACACCGAGTTCTTCAAGGCCGCACTGTACAAGAAGGTCAGTTTCCTCAGCAGGCAGGATGCAGACCATCTCATCGCCCGCCCGGTGGAAGGCCTGGTTGAGTACGATCCAACGGCCATTCAGCGGATCTATGAAATCACTTCGGGCCACCCTTACTTCATCCAGCTCACCTGCCATGAGCTCTTCTCCCTCTGCCAGAAGACTGGCTTGCGCCACATCCGCCAGGCCGAGGTCGAGGGGGTGCTCGACGATGTCACCGAGCGTGGCACCGTCAACCTCAAGTTCCACTGGGACGAGGCCTCCGACCTGGAGAAGTGGGTCCTGGCTGTCCTGGCTCACATGGAGGCAAAGGACGACGCTCGCGCCCTGGCCGAGTTCCTTCGCCGACAACATGTCCGGTTCAGCGAACCCGAATTGGAGTCGGCCCTGCTGCACCTGCGCCAGAAGGACGTGCTCACAGAATCCAACCGCTTCGTCATCTACCTGCTTCAGCTGTGGCTCCGCAAGAACCGGCCCCTGGAGCAGGTGCGAGAAGAACTGACCGAGGTCAACCCCATCGCTACCCGTTTCATCGAGATAGGGTTGGAGTACAAGGAGAGCGGGCTTCTCGAAAAGGCCATCGAGAATCTTCGCGAGGCGCTGGAGGTCGACCCCGACAACCTGCGGGCTCAGGTGAACCTCGCCCAGGTCTATCTTGGCCAGAAAGCCTACGATCAAGCCGTGGACGAATTCGAGAAGGCGCTGGTGATCGACGCTGACGATGTCGCCGCCCGCGCAGGGATGTGCGAGGCCCACCTGGCCCTCGGGGACCAGGCCTCCTCGAAGGGCAAGACTCGCGAGGCGACCCGGTCCTACCAGAGCGTGCTGGCCATCAACGCCGAGCACACCGAAGCCCGGCAACGCATGGCGGAGATCCATCGCCAGAGGGCGGAAGAAGCACTGGCAAAGGGACGCGACGAGGAGGCGCTCGCCTCATTTGTTGAGGCCATCGGCTATGTCCCGGAGGACCAGGCGCTGGAGGCCCGCTACCGGGAGGTGCGGGAAGAGAAGAAGGCTAGGATCCTCGCCTCGCTCAGGGCGACCGCAGAGAGGGAATCCTCGGCGCGAAGCTGGGAGAAGGCCGCCCTCGCTTTGGAGCAGGCCCTCGAGCTCGCCCCCGAAGACCCTCCGCTTACCCAGATGCTACGCGAGGCCCGCGCCTCCCAGCGGGCTGACCTCCTCCGATCCCTCCCGGGTAACGCCGAAAGCCTCGCCGGCGCGGAACGCTGGGACGAAGCCTTCGCCGCCTGGGAGGAGTATCTGAGCCTGGAGCCTCCCGATCCGGAGAGGGCACAGGCGGAGATCGAGCGCCTCAAGGGAATACAGGCCCTGGCCCAGACCTACAGCGAGGCGCAGGCCGCTCTGGCCCGTAGGGACTTCGATCAGGCGATCCCAGCCCTCAAAGGTATCATCGCCCGCGATGAGACCTATAAGGATGCAACGCGGCTGCTCCTCCAAGCCATCGAAGCCCGCCGCCGGGCCCGGCCGAAATGGAAGTGGAAGGGGATCCGCCTCTCCAGGAAAGCGCGGCTGGGCCTCGCCGCGGCCCTGGCGGCCCTCGCCCTCGGCGCGGTCGTCTTCATGAACTGGGACCAGATTGCCGGGCGTGTCCTGCGGGG
This sequence comes from uncultured Anaerolineaceae bacterium, assembly GCA_964513155.1. Lineage (GTDB taxonomy): Bacteria > Chloroflexota > Anaerolineae > Anaerolineales > E44-bin32 > DATEAV01. Next base: position 7,948 of record CAZEMA010000033.1, on the reverse strand, counting down.
CACGGCTTCCGCCGTCACTGCCACAGCCGAGTTCGTCGGCGGGTCCCTGACCGAGACGCCGTACGAAGCCATGTCCGTGATCTCCGACTGCTCCAATGGGACCCTGTTCCGAAGTATCGAGACGGTGGACGCGCATACGGTTCGCTTCACCATGTGTGTGCCCGATCCGGCCTTCCTCGCCAAGATCGCCCTCAGCCCGTTCGCCATCTACCCCCGCGAGTGGCTGGAAGCCAACACCGCGGCCGGCTCCCGGCTCTCGAGCCCCATCGGAACCGGCCCGTACATGGTCAACGAGTGGAATCGCGGCGAGAGCCTGACCTTCACCCGCTTCGACGACTACTGGGGCACCCCGGCGATCGCCCAGACCCTAGTCTTCCGCTGGAGCTCCGAGTCGGCCGCCCGCCTGCTCGAGCTCCAGGCCGGCACCGTTGACGGCATCGACGACGTCGACCCGACCGATTTCGCTACGGTGGAGGGCGATCCCAACCTGCAGCTTGTGCCCCGCGCGATGCTAGACGTCTCCTACGTCGGGATGAACAACAACTTCCCGCCCTTCGACGACGTGCGCGTGCGGCAGGCCATTGCCATGGGCATTGACCGCCAGCGCATCATCGATCAGTTCTACCCGGCGGGCTCGGAGGTGGCGCAGTACTTCACCCCGTGCGCGATCCCCAATGGCTGCGTGGGTGACCCGTGGTACGATTTCAACCCCGAGGCGGCACGAGCCCTGCTGGCCGATGCGGGCTTCCCCGATGGTTTCGACACCACGATCACCTACCGTGGTGTTGCCCGTGACTATCTCCAGGAGCCGGGCCGCGTGGCCGAGGAGATCCAGGCCCAGCTGCTGGCCAATCTCAACATCCGGGCCCAGATCGTGGTCATGGAGTCCGATGAGTACACCACTGCCGTCAGCGCGGGCACGATCCAAGGCTTGCACTTTCTCGGCTGGATCGCCGACTACCCACACATCACCCACTTCCTCGACTTCCACTTCAGCGGCAACACGCAGCAGTTCGGCACGCCGTTCCCCGATATCTACAACCTCCTGGCCCAGGGAGCGCACATCGCCGATCCCGCGCAGGCTGAGCCGCTCTACGTCCGGGCCAACAAAGCCATCCGCGAGCTGGTGCCGGCGGTGCCGATTGCCCACGGTGGCTCGGCGACCGCCTACCGGGCCGATGTCGTCAACCCCCAGGCCAGCCCGCTCACTAGCGAGATGTTCGGGGTGTCCGATCCGGGCGGTCGCGACACCTTCGTCTGGATGCAGAACGCCGAGCCGATCAGCTTGTTCTGCCAGGACGAGACCGACAGCGAGTCGCTGCGGGCCTGCGAGCAGGTGATGCAGGGGCTCTACGGCTTCACCGTCAACGGTGCTGATGTGGAGCCGGTCCTGGCCGAGTCCTGTACGCCTAATACAGACCTCACCGTCTGGACCTGCACGCTGCGCCAGGGCGTGAAGTTCCACAACGGCCTCACCTTTGACGCCGACGATGTGGTAGCCTCGTTCATCTCCGGCTTGGACGTGAACAGCCCGCTGCACGTTGGCAACACCGGCGTCTTCAACTCCTGGGTCTCGCTGTGGGGCAACCTGATCGGAGCGCCGCCTCCTGGACAACAGGCCGCCACTCCTCAACCGACCGCCACAGCCATGCCTTCGTGGGTGACCGACTTCGCCCAGCCAATCCTGGATGCCATCTCTGATCGGGCTCCCAGTTATCAAGACGACTTCGGCGCGCGATCGGCCCGTTGGATGGAAGATTGGTGCCCAGGGGGCATGGAATTCGTTGAAGGAGAACTGATTTTCACCAATTGCAGAATGTACCGGTCCAATATTGACTGGCCCGACTTTGCCCTGGAATTCGACGTACGTTTCGTGGAAGGCACCACTCCCTCGTCCTACTTTGAATTTGACTTCCGAAACACCGCCAACCGCGGTCACACCGTCAGAATCGACCAAAATGGCGATGTGTCCATCAGCTTCGCCTATGGTGGTGGTGTGGCTGTGTTCACCGGCGCACATCCAGGAGTTCAACGGAACCACCTGGTGGTGATTGCACGAGGGAACAGGTTTGCATTCTATCTGAATGGCGAGCCGCTCTATTACACAGAGAGTGATGCCTACCGTTACGGCAGGTGCCGTTTCCGGGCTGAACGCCCAGATCTTGGCGGCCAAGCCATTTTGGCAATCGACAATTTCAGAATCTGGGATCTCAGCGATTTGTCGCTTCCGTAGGAAACGAGAGATGGCGGCCGTGAACCCCTTCACCATCGCCAACCCCATCCGGGATCCCCCCCGCTTCCACGGCCGCTCCCAGGAGATCCGCCAGATCGCCAACCGCTTGCTGTCCAGCGCTCACGAAAGCACCTCCGTCGTCGGCGAACACCGCATCGGCAAGACCTCCCTCCTCGACAACCTCGCTCATCCCGTCGTACCCCTACGTCAGGCCTGGCCCCCTCGGCCTGGACGCTGAGCAGCGGTGGCCGCCCTCATCACGGGCCCAGCCGGCGGCGATGCAGACCTCCGACGGCCTGCGCCTCGGCTATGAGGGCTTGCGTGAAGTGCTGCGCCGATCGGGGCAGCGGGCCGGGGTAAAGGTGACGCCTCACGCGACGCGCCGAACCTTTGCCACCCTTGCCCTCCGGGAGGGCATGAACCTTCTGCACCTTGCGGCGCTTATGGGCCACACCGACCTGACGATGCTCCGCAGGTATGCCGTGGTCGTGGAGGAGGACTTGCGGAAGTCACACGAGGGGCACGGGCCGGTGGACTCGCTCCTGCGCCCCTGATTGGCCACGCAAGTCTCCGCGAAGCGAACGATTGCATCAGCCCCCTGAGGAACCCTGAGGTCTGCTGGCACAGGTTGTGCCGAGAGGACATCGGGCTACAATGCAGCCCCGTCTGAGAGTGGGGCTTCTTGAGAACGACCTGCATTTCGGCATGGCGGGATTCCGGACCAATCAACGGAAGACGAGAATGCAGATAGTCCTCAGGCTAGTTGTCGTGCTATTTGTCGCGCTAGTTGTCGTGGCGGCTCTAGGCATCGCGGCGCGCAAGTTGTCGGCGCTGGTCATTGGATTCGCCGCATCCGCGTTCATCAGCCTTGTCGATTACTCGGGTGCATACCGGTCTCTGTCCATATACCGGCCTGTCCTCAGCCACTTGATGCCGGCTGGCGCTAGCACGATGGCGAGGGCGAGGACGGTGGCGACGATGGCGGTGGCCTTCGAGCTTGTCCTCTTCGGCCTCGCCTTCGCGCTCGCCGCGTGGCTGGCGCGCAAGGTATTCAAGCGGAAGACGCCCTGACGGCAATCCGGGAGCAAGATGCCCCGGAGCGCCCGTCCGGCTTGGGTGCTTCGGGGCGGCATGGCCCCACAGGGCGGTTGACACCCCGCAATACAAAACCTATCATAGGGGACGCGCCGGACAAGGGTCGCTTGCGCCTAGGACCGGGCTGGCGAATGCATCGAGCGACCCTCGACCGGAGACTGTCCCCATGAGCGAGCTACACAACCCCTACATCGCCGGAGCGCCCGTCACCGAAGCCAGAATGTTCTTCGGGCGGGAGGACGTCTTCGACTGGATCGAACGCAGCCTCACGGGCCGGTACGCCGACCACATCCTGGTCGTCCACGGGCAACGCCGGGTTGGCAAGACATCGGTCCTTAAGCAGCTCTCGCGCCACCTGTCAGACCACTATGTCCCCGTCTTCTTCGATCTCCAAGGCAGAACCCACACCAGCCTTGACCGCTTCCTCTGGTGGCTGGCACGTGAGATCATCCGCGTCCTTAGGCAGGATCGGGGCCTTTCCCTTTCGGCACCCGAGAAGGAAGCCTTTGCCCAGGACGCCGAGTACTTCGAGAATCACTTCCTCCCCTCCTTGAGGACCAGCCTAGGCGACAAGGTGCTGCTGCTCACCTTCGACGAGTTTGACAGCCTGGAGGACCCCGAGATCCGGGAGAGTCTCGCCAAGCCGCTCGTCGACAACCTCCGCCGGCTGCAGGGGCGGGAAGGCATCAACTTCATCTTCTCGATCGGTTCCTCGGGCCGCAAGCTCGAGAACATGCAGGCCTCCTACACCGAGTTCTTCAAGACTGCCCTCTACAAGAAGATCTCGTTTCTCGGGCGCCAGGAGGCCCATAACCTGATCACCCGGCCCGTTGCCGGCTCTCTGGAGTTCGAACCGCAGGCCGTTGACCGGATCTTCGAGATGACCTCCGGCCATCCCTACTTCACTCAGCTGATGTGCCATGAGCTCTTCTCGACCTGCCAGAAGACGGGGGATCGCCTTGTCAGCGAACAGGACGTGGCCGCCATCGTCGACGACGTCGTCGAGCGAGGCACGGTCAACCTCAAGTTCGTCTGGGACGAAGCCTCGGACCTGGAGAAGTGGGTCCTGGCCGGCCTCGCTCACCTCGCAGGCAAGCCAGACAACCGGGCCCTGGTCGAATTCCTGCGCCTCCAGAAGGTCCGCTTCACCGAGACATCGCTCGATTCGGCCCTCTTGCGCCTGCGCGGCAAAGACGTCCTGACCGACGACAACCGGTTCATCATCTACTTACTCAAGCTCTGGCTGCGCAAGAACCGGCCGCCTGAGCAGGTCCGTGAGGAGCTCACCGAGGTCAACCCGATCGCTAACCGGTACATCGAGATCGGGCTCGAATACCGGGACGGGGGAGAGCACGCGAAGGCGATCGAAAGCTTCAGCCAGGCGCTCCAGGTTGATCCCGACAACGTCCAGGCCCAGGTGCAGATCGGCCTTGTCCATGTGGCTCAGAAGGACTACCCGCAGGCCGTAGCCGCCTTCGTCAAGGCCCTGGCCATCGACATGGAGGACGTCTCGGCCCGGACCGGGCTGTGTGAAGCCCACCTGGCACTCGGCGACCGGTCGAGGGCGCGCGGCGATCTCCGGAACGCGGTCCAGTCCTACCTCAAGGTCCTGACCTTCAACCCTGAACACCTGGAAGCCCGCCAGCGGCTGGCTGAAGTCCACACCCAGCGGGCCGAACAAGCCCTTGTCAGCGGCAAGGATGAGGAGGCTCTGGGCGCGTTTGCCGAAGCGCTGAAGTATGCACCGGACGACGATCGCCTTGCCCGACGGGTCGCCGAAGTCCGGGCCGAGAAGCAGTCCCGGGTCATCGCCGGCTTGAAGAGGCGGGCGAACGAGGCGCTGGCCGCCAAGGAATGGGAACGGGCGATCGCAGCCCTCGAAGAGGTCGCCAGCCTTGCGCCCGAGGAAACCGGTGTCCGGGAGAGCCTCGCCGCGGCGCGCGAGCAACAGCACCAGGCCAATCTGAAGGAGGCGCTGTCTCGGGCAGATGCGGCTTATGCGGCGGGGAAATGGGACGAGGTGGTTGCCTCCCTGGAAGCCGCCGCCGGGTTGGCCCCCGAAGATGCCGCGTTGCAGTCGAGGCTGGACGAGGCTCGCCGGCAGCGGACCGACGCGAACCTTGAGGCCAAACGCGCAAGAGCCCGAAGCTTGGCCAAAGCCGAGAGATGGGTCGAGGCCGTGGCGGCCTGGGAGGACGTGCTCGCCCACGCGCCGGGGGAAAAGACGAGCATTAGTGCAGAGATCGAGAGGCTACGCCGCTCCCGGGCATTGTCCGAGACCTACGCCCAGGCACAGGCCGCGCTGGCTGGCAAAGACTACGAGAAGGCTCTTCGCCTGCTCAACGAGCTCGTTCTCCAGTCGCCTGGCTACAAGGACGCCACCCGCCTGATTGCTCAGGCCCTCGAAGCCCGCCGGTCTGCTCGGCGCGCGCCGCAGCGGCCCGCACGACGTTGGGGAGGTGCGGCTATCGGCGGGGGTATTGCCCTGGCTGTCGTGATCTTTGGCGTCGGGTTTCTCCTACTCGTCAGGCTGCTCCGACCCTCAGGTGAGGCGGGCGGCCCCTCCGCGGGATCCTTCCGCTCGAGTGACCGCTCTGCGCTCGTCGTCGCTCAGCCGGATGAACCCAGTGCGCTCGATCCCGCCTGGACCTTTGAGCCTGCCGGCAGCGAGGTCATCCAGAATATCTACGAGACCCTTGTCTTCTACAACCGAGAACACGCCGGCGAGTTCGTCCCACAGATTGCAGCCTCCTGGACCGTCTCGGACGATGGGCGCAGCTACACCTTCACCATCCGCCAGGGCGTGACCTTCCACAATGGCGCCCCGCTGACCCCCTCCGACGTGGTCTGGAGCTTCCAGCGGGGACTTCTGCAAGGTGGGCTTCCGCAGTACCTCCTCACCGAGCCGCTTTTCGGGACCGGCACCTACGACGTCGCCCAACTGGTCTCGCCGGGGCTGCCCCTTGTCCCAGGCCCGGAAGCGCTGTCTGGCGCTGACCCCGCGGACCTGCGGGCCGCGTGTGAGACCGTACAGGCAGCCATTGTGGACAACGGCGATGGCACGGTCACCTTCCACCTTGCCCAGCCATGGGCTCCCTTCCTCGCCACGATCGCCCAGCCCTGGGGCTCGATCCAGCAGAAGGACTGGGCGATTCAGCAGGGTGCCTGGGATGGGGACTGCGGCACTTGGCAGAACTACTACGGACGCGACGCTGAAACCACGCCGTTGCGCAGCGTGGCGAACGGCACCGGCCCCTTCCAGCTCGACCACTGGACGCCTGGGCAGGAAATCGTGCTCACTCGCTTCGACGGCTACTGGCGGACGGCCCAGACCGGCCCCGCCTGGGAGGGAGGCCCCACCGGCGCCGCCTCCATTCAACGGATCGTCATCCGTCCTGTACCGGACGCACAGGCCCGACTGGCAATGCTCGTTTCCGGCGAGGCCGATATCGCCACCTTGCCTCCGGATGTCTACGCGCAAGCCGATCCCCAGGTCGGGGAGCGCTGCACCTATCAGCCTTCCACCGAGGATTTCTCCTGCACACCGACGAGCAGCCGGACATCGTCGATCCGGGTCTACAGCGGCCAGCCAGGTCTTGCCCGCAGTGATGCCTTCTTCACCTTCGAGATCGAGACGAGTGACGGCAACCCTTACATCGGCAGCGGTCAAATGGATGGCGATGGCATCCCCCCGGATTTCTTCTCCGACGCTCACGTGCGCCGGGCATTCAACTACTGCTTCGACTGGGAAAGCCTGATTTCCGGCGCGATGGCAGGCGAGGGCATCCAGAATTTCGGGCCGCTGATCCCCGGGCTACTCGGATATGATCCCGCCGCCCCGCACTATAGTCATGACCTGGAACAATGCCGAGCCGAGATCGAACAGGCCTGGGATGGGCAGGTGGGCCAGCGAGGCTTCTACTTCCAGATGGGGTACAACACCGGCGACGCGACCCGCCAAGCCGTTGCCGAGATTCTGCAAGCCAACTTCCGAGAGCTGGACCCCCGCTACCGGATCGACGGTGTGGGCCTGCCTTTCGACGTGTTCGCCGCCGACATGTACGCCAGCCGGCTGCCGATCTTCATCAGCACCTGGTCAGAGAACGTCTACGACCCACACAACTGGGCCCGGTCGACCACCGTAGGCGTCCCGAGCTGGCAGAGCCTGCCTGCGGCCCTGTGGGGACAGTATCAGCGCCTGGTTGCCGCCGGCGCCGCCGCCACCGACCCTGCCATCCGCGCTGGCATCTATGCTGACCTGAACCAGCTCGACTACGATAGCATCCCCGCAATTCGGCTCGCCGTTGGCACCACACGTCATTATGAACAGCGTTGGATCGAGGGGTGGTACTATAACCCGATCTACGCAGGCACGTACTTCTACCCCCTTGTGGAACGTTAGGTGGCTCATCCGATGCAGCTCCCGCGTCCCCCAGCGCAAGCATGTTTCGCCCCTCTGAACTCGCCCGCGTCGTGGCTATGCGCACTGAAGACGGCCGATTCCGGGCCTCTCCGCCACATCCACAGCCCTGACGCACCGCCACGGGCCACCCGGAGCCTGGAAGCCCCTGCGAGCGCTTGCCATGACCGCTAACCCCTTCACCTTCGGCAACCCCATCC
>CAZEMA010000032.1:9471-23770 GCA_964513155.1 uncultured Anaerolineaceae bacterium | reverse complement strand
TCGCCTCTGCGGTGATCACGCGGATTTCGAAGCGAGGGGGAGACGCGGTCGGTTGAGGCGTGAAGGTCGGGTAGCGGGTGTAGGTCGGATAGGGCGTGGATGTGGGCAGGAAGGAGTTGAGCGAGGCGCACCCGGTGATGGAGAACACAACGCCCGCCAGACCGAGCACAAGCGCCTGCCTCAGGTGTTTGCATCGTTTCATCGCTTTTTCCTTGCGGGTGAGCGGTGTGCCGGGAGAGCAGCCGGAAGGCCTGGCCCCTCTGTCTTCCAGGGCGTTGCGACAAGGAAGCGGTTCTCCCCCAGCCGGAAGGGCAGGCCCCGCCAGCAGCACATGGCCGGCGTGTCTATCCCCATCCAGCAGGCTTTCTCCAAAGTAGCATATCTTGAGGTCCGAGGCAAGCGGGCCGAAGGGGGCACAAGCCCGGATCCGCAGGCGATGACAGCCAACGGGGAAGGGGAGAGCAGCCGACCCGGCCGGAATCGGTCGGTGGCCCGCCGCAGCAAGACCCGTGGTTGCAGGCTCGGGGGCGAGGAGCATCGCCGCGCTCGTTGCCGGCCTGCAGGCCCCTACCGGGTAAGCCGGAGGGGCTTGACAAGGCGTGTATTCTGACATAAAATGTCCACAAATCCCCTCCCCCATGGGGGGGGTAGGCGGCGGACATGGATAAGCAGCAACGCATGAAGCGTCTCAAGAGCGTCGAGGGCCATGTGAGAGGCATCGAGCGCATGGTTGAAGAGGAAGCCTACTGCATCGACGTGATCCGGCAGATCCGGGCGGTGCAGGCGGCCTTGAACAAGCTGAGCACGGCGATCCTCAACGACCACCTCCACTCGTGCCTGATCACCGCCGTGCGGGGCGAGAATCCCGCCGAACGCGAGCGCATCCTGCGCGAGATTGCCGAGGTCTACGAAGCTGCCTCGAAAGTCTAGTTGCACATCTCATCGTGGAGGATCTGACATGACAACCGTTACCTACCGTGTTCCTGCGATTCATTGCGGCCATTGCGCTCACACCATCCAAAGCGAGCTCTCGGAGCTCAAGGGCGTCACCCGTGTCGAGACCTCGCTGGAGACCAAGACGGTCACGGTCGACTACGAGCCCCCGGCGACGGAGGAGCGGATCAAGGCATTGCTCTCCGATATCAACTACCCGGTTGACGAGTAGCCGTACCCAAGGGATGCCCTAGGAGGTTCGCGTGGCCGGCACCACTCGGCAGATCACCTTGCCCATCACCGGGATGACCTGTGCCAACTGCGTCGCAACCATCGAGCGCAACCTGAAGAAGCTCGACGGTGTGAGCGTGGCGACGGTCAATCTCGCCTCCGAGAGGGCCAACGTCGAGTTCGACCCGACGCTGCTGGGTCAGGAGGCGATCATCGCCCGAATCCGTCGGGCGGGTTATGACGTCGCCCTGGGCGAGGCGGATCTGCTCCTGCGGCGCCTGTCGGACGACAACGACGCTCGCCGGCTGGAACGGGCCCTCCGGGCCACGGAGGGTGTCGTCGAGGCCGACGTGAACCTGGCGACCGAGCGAGCGCGCATCCGCTACATCCCGACGGTCGTCAATCAGTCGGAACTGAGGCGCGCGGTCAAGGCCGCCGGATTCGAAGCCGTTGAATCGACCGGTCAGTTCGAAGACGCTGAGCGGCAGGCGCGCGAGCGCGAGATCGGGCGGCAGAGGCATCTGCTGCGGGTGGGGCTGGCGCTAACGCTCCCACTCTTCCTGATGTCGATGGGTCGGGACCTGGGGCTCGTTCCCCATGCCCTGGGTCATGCTGTCTGGTACAACTGGGTCATGTTCGCTCTGGCGACGCCGGTCCAGTTCTACGTCGGCTGGCAATACTATGTGGGCGCCTTCAAGGCGCTGCGCACCGGCTCGGCCAATATGGACGTCCTGATCGCGATGGGATCGTCGGCGGCCTACGCCTACTCGCTGCCCGTCCTCTTTGGCTGGCTCCCAGGGCATCTTTACTTCGAGACCGCGGCCGTCATCATCACCCTGATCGTCCTGGGGAAATACCTGGAGGCGGGGGCCAAAGGCCGCACGAGCGAGGCCATCAAGAAGCTGCTTAGCCTGCAGGCCAAGACGGCCCGGGTGGTGCGCCAGGGGCAGGAGCTCGACGTCCCGGTCGACGAAGTGCTCGTCGGGGATCTGGTGGTCGTTCGTCCCGGCGAAAAGATCCCGGTCGATGGCGTCGTCGTTGAGGGCCGGTCCTCAGTGGACCAGTCCATGCTGACAGGCGAGTCGATGCCGGTGGAGAAGAAGCCAGGCGACGAGGTCGTCGGGGCCACGCTCAACAAGCTGGGCATGATCAAGTTCGAGGCGCTGCGGGTGGGCAGGGAGACGGCGCTGGCGCAAATCGTGCGCCTGGTCCAGGAAGCTCAGGGGAGCAAGGCGCCGATCCAGCGGCTGGCGGACCAGGTCTCGGCGGTCTTCGTCCCGGCGGTCATCGCCGTCGCGGCGCTGACCTTCCTGGGCTGGTACTTCCTGGCGCCGCCGCCGGCCGGCGGCCAATCCGTCTTTGCCCGGGCGCTCATCAACATGGTGGCAGTGCTGGTCATTGCCTGTCCGTGTGCCATGGGCCTGGCGACGCCGACGGCGGTCATGGTGGGGACAGGCAAGGGAGCCGGCTACGGGATTCTCTTCAAGTCTAGCGAGGCTCTGGAACGTGCCGGCCGGCTGACGACCGTCGTCCTCGACAAGACCGGGACGATCACCCGAGGGCAGCCGGAGGTAACGGACATCCTCCTGCACGAGTGGACGGAGGGGGAAGACCGGCTGCTCGAACTGGTAGCGGGTGCGGAACGCGGTTCGGAGCATCCTTTGGGCGAGGCGATCGTCGCGGCGGCTGGGGCGCGTGGCCTGACGCCCCGCGACCCCGATTCGTTTTCGGCCGTTGCGGGAAGGGGAGTCGAGGCGCAAGTCGCCGGGCGCAACGTGTTGATCGGGACGCCGCTGCTGATGACCGAGAGAGGCATTTCGCTGTCGGGTATCACCGCCGAGATCGAGTCGCTGCAACAGCAGGCGAAGACGGTGGTCGTGGCAGCCGTGGAAGGCAACTTGGCCGCGGTCTTCGGCATCGCCGACACGGTCAAAGACGGATCTCGAGAAGCGATCGCTGAGTTGCATCGACTGGGGCTTGAGGTCGTGATGATCACTGGCGACAACCGCCAGACGGCAGAGGCGGTGGCCCGCAGCGTGGGGATCGTGTCTGGCGACGGACGGGGGCGGGTCAGGGCCGAGGTGCTGCCGGGAGACAAGGCTGCCGAAGTGAAAGCTCTGCAGGCTGAAGGCAAGGTCGTGGCCATGGTTGGCGACGGCATCAACGACGCGCCGGCCCTGGCGCAGGCGGACGTGGGGATCGCCATCGGCACGGGGACGGACGTGGCCATCGCCGCCGCGCCGGTTACGCTGATCAGCGGCGACCTGCGCGGGGCCCCGAGGGCGATCGCCCTTTCGCGCGGGACGCTGCGCACGATCAAGCAGAACCTGTTCTGGGCCTTCATCTACAACATTATCCTGATCCCGGCCGCGGCTCTGGGCTACCTCAGCCCGATGCTGGCCGCGGGGGCAATGGCCTTCAGCTCGGTCTTCGTCGTGACCAACAGCCTGCGCCTGCGCGGCTACCGGCTCTAGGAGCTTGCGGGAAAACCCCGTTTCCACCTCACCCCCCGTCCCCCTCTCCGCCGACAGCCTTCGGTAGGGGTGGAACCGTGGCGGAGAGGGAGCAGAAGATCTGGGGGACGGGGGGAGCGCAGCTCCCCCCATCCCCCAGAAATCCCATCCCCTCCCCCTGCAGGCCGCCGAGGGAAGCAGGGACAAGCCACGAGCAGGGGGAGGGGTCGGGGTGGGGGTTCGAGGCGATAGACTGTTCTTCCGCACCCTGCTAGAAGCCTGCGGACAATGCCAGGGCCTAAGGACATGTGGCTCCTCTTCTTCCGGTGGCCTATTCGAGCGGCCTGCTAGACAATCCCTCTTGCCGTTGCCGCCAGGTCCAGACGCCCCGGGAGAGAGTCCCAAGGCCAGCCTAGTAACCAACCCTTGCGTCACACTTGTCGGATGCACCCCCGTCGAGTATCCTTGATTTCGCTGGGCAGGGCGCGGCGATGACCAACGAGGCGATGGTGAGACTGAACCGGCGCGGTTTCCTCAAGATGGGGGCAATGTCTGCAGCCGCCCTAGCCTTGCCGAGAGGCTGGGCGCCGGACGTCGCGACTGCGTTTCCCGAAGGAGAGTATCTCGGCCGGGTGACCGAGCCAGAGCTCGACGTGCTCAGCCGGCCGGATCCGGACGGCGCCCGCGTGGCGAGCCTGGCCTTCGACGACGTCGTGACCGTCTTACGACGGGTCGTCGGCCGTGGCGTCTACCCTCACAACCATGTCTGGTTTGAGACGCCGGACGGCTTTGTCTGGTCCCCCTATCTGCAGCCGGTTCGCAACCAGCCAAGCCCGCTTCTCGAAAGCATCCCTGAGGAGGGCGTCTGGACTGAGATCGTGGTCCCGTTCGTGGATGGGAGGACGGCACCGGACCCGGCCGCAACGGTTCGGTACCGCTTGTACTACTCGATGGTGCTGAACGTTGACGGGAAAGCAGACGGGGCAGACGGTGGGGTGTGGTACCGGGTGCGGGATGAAAACGGGGTGGTCATGTATGCTCCGGGCGAGTGCTTTCGGCAGATTCTGCCGGACGAGGTCAGCCCGATCCGGCCTGAGGTCGAGGAAAAAGCCATCACCGTCAACCTGACCCGGCAAGAGCTCTCGGCGTGGGAGGCGGGGGTCGAAGTGTACTTCGCCCGTGTCTCGTCAGGCTACCCGATCGATGAGGAAGGGCAGCGGCGTTGGAACACTCCCATTGGTCAGCAGTGGACCTGGCGCAAGATGATCTCGCGGCACATGTCCGGCGGCGACCGGATGTCGGGTTATGATCTGCCCGGCGTTGGCTGGACGATCCTCTTTGGTGGCATCGGCGCCGCCATTCATTCGACCTACTGGCACAACGACTTCGGTACGCCGCGCTCACGCGGTTGCATCAACGTCCGGCCGGAGGATGCCCAATGGCTTTTCCGTTGGTCTCTGCCCATCGTCGACTACCGGCCAGGGGATCTGACCATCCAGGGATTGACAGGGACGAGGGTGGTTGTTAGCGAATAGCGGGCGGAGGGGCAATGGATCCGCAGGATGTAACGGTGGGATTGGCGATGCTGGCCGGACTGGCCTCCTTCCTTTCGCCCTGTGTCCTGGCGTTGGTGCCGGCTTACGTGGGCTACCTGAGCGGCCGATCGGTGGACGCGAGCGGCGGGGTCGTGCGCAACCGCTGGGTGACGTTCAGCCACGGCGTGGCTTTCGTCCTCGGGTTCAGCCTCGTGTTCATCTCGCTGGGCGCCGCGGCCTCTGCTTTGGGGGGAATCCTGTGGAACCTGCGCGCAGTTTTGGCGAAGGTCGGTGGAGTCGTGGTGGTCATCTTCGGCTTGCAGACGATGGGGGTGATCCACATTCCGTTTCTGGATATCGACACTCGCCGGCAGGTGCGGCCCAATCCCAGTCTCGGTTACCTGTCCTCCGGCCTCATGGGCATCTTCTTCTCGGCGGGCTGGTCGCCGTGCGTGGGGCTGGTGCTGGGCGCAGTACTGACTCTGGCGTTGAGCACTGGCCAGATTCAGCGCGGCGTGGTCCTGCTGGCCGCGTATTCGGCCGGCCTGGCCATCCCCTTCCTGCTGGCCGCGCTGGGGATCGGCCAAGTGGCGGAGTGGATACGGCGATACCAGAGGGTGGCGAGGGTTGTCTCAGTCGTCACCGGCGTGATACTGGTTGTGGTTGGGATCCTTCTCTTCATGGGCTCGCTGTCCCAGCTGGCCCGCTTCAGTCCGATCGTGGACCTAGGGTTGTGAATGGACATGCGTGGCCGGACCGTTCGTAGCCTGGTCCTCCTGACCGGGGTCGTCGTGGGGATGGGGGCGGGGCTGGCCTGTTTCTCCGGCGCCCCGCTGGCCCGCCCTTCGTCAACACCCGTTGACTTGGACCAGGGAACACCCGCAGAAAGCGGGGATCCAGGCGGCACGGCAACGCTCCCCTCCTGGACCGCGACGCCGTCCGCCCCAACGGTGGCCCCCGCGCCCGTCGTGGGCGCGCCCGCTCCGGATTTCCAGCTCGTGAGTCTGGACGGGATCAAGGTTCGGCTGAGCAGCTGCCGAGGAAGGCCGGTGCTGGTCAACTTCTCGCAGACCTGGTGCGGCCCCTGCCAGGCAGAGATGCCAAGCCTCCAGGACCTGTTGGTGGATCAGGGACCGTTTGGGCTTGAGATCCTGGTCGTAGATTCCGAGGAGCCGGAGGCAGACGTCCGCTCCTTCCGCGACGCGATGGCGCTGACCTTCGATGTCCTGCTGGACCCGAATGGGGAAGTGGAAGACCTGTACCGGGTCCAGGCGTATCCCACCAGCTTCTTCATCGATCGGGAGGGTATCATCCGGGTGGTGCACGTCGGTGAGATGCACGAGAGCCAGCTCTCCGAGTATCTGAAGCTGTTGGGCGCGGGGTCGTCATGAGGCAGGTAATCCTGTACTACGAGCCGGGTGATGCCGCCTCGGACCAGACGCGCGCGGATCTGGAAGGGCTGCGCCGCGAGTTCCCATTTGAGTTGACGGAGATCGATGCCAACGCCGACCCGGCCATGCGACGCAAGCTCGGCGGCCAGTTTCCGGTCGTCCAGATTGGGCCCTACACGCTGCGGCCACCCTTCACGGCGGTCGAGCTGAGGGTGACGCTGGGCGCGACCAAGGGGCGCGCCTCCGATGCGCCTCGGCTGGAGGGCGCAAAGTTGGAGCGGACAATCTTGGCGGACCGCGTCGTCCTGTCCTTTGCCCGGCATTGGCTGGTGGTCTTCAATCTGCTCGTCTTCCTCTACGTCGGCGTCCCCTTCTTGGCGCCGGTGCTCATGAAACTGGGAGCGACCGGGCCGGCCAACCTGATCTACTTGGCTTACCGGCCGTTGTGCCATCAATTGGGATTCCGCTCCTGGTTCCTCTTCGGCATGCAGCCCGCGTATCCGAGGGTCAGCGCCGGGACGGACTTGATCCCCTATGGCGTTGCCACGGGTCTGGATGAGAACGACCTGTGGTCGGCGCGCACCTTCAATGGGAATCCCCAGCTCGGGTACAAGGTCGCTTTCTGCCAGCGGGACGTGGCCATCTACGGCGGCATCTTGCTGGCCGGCCTGGTGTTTGCGTTGGTTCGGCGGCGAGTGAAACCGCTGCCCATCTGGGCTTGGTTGGTCGTTGGTATCCTGCCGATCGGCCTGGATGGCGGAACGCAGATGCTAGGCGCGTTCCCGATATTCGCCAGCTTCGCCCGGGAGAGCACTCCGTTCCTGCGGACGGTGACCGGGGTCCTCTTCGGGGTCACGACCGTCTGGATGGCCTACCCCTATCTGGAGGAGTCGATGGGAGAGGTCATCGCCACGGTGCTGCCGAAGCTGGCCGCGGCCGATCGGAGAACCAGGCCCCACGCCGCCGGGCAAGGTCAGCCCCCACAGCCAGGGACGTGACGCCGTCGGTGCACAGGCAGGGGTGATCGTGCACTATCTGAGAGGCGGTGAGCGACCTCCGGTGTGGTCTGGCCGGGGTGCCTTGCGACGGAAGAGGGCCGCGGAAAGCCTCGAGTGTGGTTGAGCCTCGACCTCCGTGGTACACTGAGTCCATGCCGTTCCGGCACGTTGAATCCCTCCGAATCCTCCAATTCGATACCCTCACCCAACCGGGCCTCGTACAGGCGGTCTTCACCCGCCAAGGGGGGGTCAGCCCGGCGCCCTGGCAGTCCCTCAACGTGGGGGGAACCGTTGGCGACGAACGGACCCGTGTGGTCGAGAATCGGCGGCGGTGCTTCTCGGCCGTTGAGCGCCCGTGGGAGTCCCTCTTCGACGTGTGGCAGGTTCATTCGGCGAGGGTCGTTGTAGCCAAGGAGCCTCGGGGCGAGTCGCCCCTGGTGCAGGCGGATGCCCTGATCACCGATAACCCCCGGGTGACCTTGTTCATGCGTTTCGCGGACTGCGTCCCGATTCTGCTTTACGACCCCAGGCGCCCGGCCGTCGGACTCGTTCATGCCGGCTGGCTCGGGACAGTGCGCAGGACGGCCGCGGCCGCGGTTCGGGCCATGGCCGAGGCCTTCGGCAGCCGGGCCAAAGACCTGCGGGCCGCCATCGGGCCTTCCATCGGCCCCGACCACTATCCGATCGGCGAGGATGTCGTGGCCCAGGCCCGTGAAGCCTTTGGCGATGAAGCCCCCGAGCATCTGCGGGAGGTCAACAGCCGGTTTCACTTCGACTTGTGGTCGGCGAATCGGGCGGTGCTCGAGGCGGAGGGGGTAGGCTCGATTGAAGTGGCTGGGCTGTGCACGGCCTGCCACCTGGAAGACTGGTACTCGTATCGAGCCGAGGCTGGGAAGACTGGCCGGTTTGGAGGCCTGATCGCACTGCGGGGCTAGGGAGTCGGATGGCGGACGAATCGCTGGATGTCGTCTCCAACCTTGGGAGGGTAAAGGCCCGGATCATGGCCGCGACGCGCCGCGCAGGCCGGGATCCGGCGGAGGTCCGGCTGGTCGCGGTGAGCAAGGGCGTGTCTCCGCAGGCGATCCGGCAAGCCTATGCAGCCGGCCTGCGCGACTTCGGCGAGAACCGGGTTGAAGAAGCGCTGCCCAAGCTGGAGGCGCTCAAGGATCTCCAAGGGATCTGCTGGCACATGATCGGCCACATTCAGAGCCGCAAGGCTCGCCTGATCGTGCCCGCGTTTGCCTGGGTACACTCTGTCGATCGTGTGAAGATCGCACATCTGCTGGACCGCGAGGCCGAGGAGCGCAGCCAGCGTCTGGCGGTGTTGCTGGAATGCAATGTCTCGGGGGAGGCGACCAAGGACGGCTGGCACCTGGCCGATCGATGGGCCTGGGAGGCCTTGGCTTCCGAAATCGCGCAGGTGGCCGGCCTGCCACATCTGGAGGTGCGGGGGTTGATGACCATGGCGCCCTGGTCCGCAGACCCGGAAACGGCCCGGCCGGTCTTCCGGCAGTTGCGCGCATTGAGGGATCATCTGTCCGGGATCGTCCCGGGCCGATGGGACGAGCTCTCAATGGGAATGACGGATGACTTCGAAGTCGCGGTCGAGGAAGGCGCCACGATCGTGCGGATAGGACGGGCAATCTTCGGCCCAAGAGGTGGTGAGGCCTAGGAGCGTGCTGAGAATGCCAACCATGAAGGAGATGAATCGGCCCATGTGGGGATGTGGGCTTGGCCCACACCCCCACATGGGCCTGCTTCTTTCCCTGCGGCGGCTTTCTTCAGCAGCCTGCTAGGCAGTCTTGTGGCATAATTGACCGGGTTCGAACGCCCTGTGGGTTTTCTGGGGGCTCCATTGAGGGAGCGGGCGAGGCGAGGGGCTGGAGGAGGGTCGTCGGCGGTGAGCAGTCTCATTTCGGCGGTTCAGCTGATCTCGCTGGTCCTGACGCTGGCAGTGCTGGCGGACGTGATCGTCAGCTTCTTCCTGAACCCATTCCATCCGATCCGGCGTTGGCTGGATAGCGTAGTGGAGCCGATGCTGGCTCCGATTCGCAGGATCCTGCCCGCTGTTGGGCCTCTCGACTTCAGCCCTTTCGTGTTGCTGATCCTGATCCAACTTGTCCAGGACCTGCTGGTGCGGGTGCTCCAGAGCCTGAGGTGACGGGGGCGGCCATGCGCAGATTCAGCCTTCATGACGGCAAACAGGGCGCGGCGCTGACGGTTCGGGTGACGCCGAGGGCCAGAAAGGATGAGATCGGGGGCATCATGGCGGACGGGACGTTGCGGGTCCGCATCATGGCCCCGCCGGTCGAGGGCAAGGCCAATGAGGCTCTGGTCAGCTTCCTGGCGAAGGTGCTGGGTGTCCGCAAGAACCGGATCGAGATCGTGGCGGGCGAAAAGGGATTGGACAAGATCGTGTCGGTTCTGGACATGAATTCGGGCGAGGCCGAAGCCAGGATCCGAGCCTGGATGCAATCGCGAAAGAAGGCCAGGTAGCGCGGCAGCCGGCTCAGCCGATGCGAGGGGAACAACACTGCGGCAGCTAACACGGCTGCCGCGTGTGTCTTAATGTACGCCCAGCTGTTGCGGGGAGGGGAGCTCGAGACCGGCGGCCGCCTGGCGCCAGAGCGTCTCGAAGGCCGCGTCCTGCAGCTTGGCATCGGGGGAGGCCAGCGCCTGGTAGACTTCCAGGCTCAGTTCGGCCGTGTCGGCCCAGGCTAGCGCCTGGAGCGCGGCGATCTTCTCTGGCAACTCCCCTGAGGTGAGCGCTTTGCGCAGCATCTCGAGGGCCGCGCGGCCGGAGGTCACGCCGGTCCCTTCCCGGGCGGCGAAGGCGACGAGCCAGGGAAGCTGGGCCACGTCGCCGACGGGCCGGTGGACCTTCCAGGGCGGTGTACGCCGGCGCTCGGCGGCCTCGGCGGCCGCGCCCCGGACCACCCACTCCTTGTCTTCGATCACAACCTTGTCGAGCAGTTCCGAGACCCAGGGTTGGGGAACGCGGCCGAGCCCGAAGACGGCGGCCCGACGGGTCAGGAGGTTATCGACCGTCACTGCCTCGCGCAGCATGCTGGCGCCTTCGTCCGGATCACAGGCGAGGGCTTCGGCGGCAGCCAGCCGAGGGGCCTCTTCTCCCGTCAGGAGGATCTTGCCCAACGCCTCGAGGGCGGTTTCGCTGCCTATCACGGCCAGCCCCAGGCATGCCGCCTGGCGGGCCTCAAGATCCGGGTCGTTGTTGGCGGCGGCGATAAGCTTGTCGGTCGACACCTGGTCCCGCACAGCGCCCAGAGCCATCCCTGCCAGAATCCGGCTGCCCGGGGCTTCCGAGGTCAGCATGCGGCGGAAGAGGATGGGGACTGAGGGCTCGGCGGCCACCGCCAGGGCCTGTGCGCAGCGCAGCCGCAATCCGTAGGGGCGTTTGGGGTCTTGCGCGATCACGGCGATGGCGCGCAAGAGTTGGCCACGCCACGCGGCCTTCGGAGGGGAACCGCGCAGCAAGGGCGCGCAGCTCAGCAGGTTGCGCTCGAGCGGATCGCCTGTGACCTGAAGCCGGCTCTGAACGAGAGAGGTGACGTCGCCCCAGGCGGCGTAGAACTGGACGGCGGCGTCCGCCGGTTCCCAGCCGAAACGGGACACATACTCCGGGAGGCTTCCGCTCGCCATAGCCTTAGCCGCCAGATAGGCGCCCACCAGCGGGTGGAAGAAGGATAACCGGTTCTCCGCCCTGCGGACGAGGATGCCGGCTTCCACCAGATCCGAGATCGGGATGCCCTTGGGGAGACTGCGCTCCGGCACCGCTCCCAAATGCTGGCTAAGCCATGTCGAGGCGATGGCTTCGGCAGCGGGTCGCTCGTCTGGCGAAAGGAACCGGGAGACGTAGGATTCCAGGCTGTCCGCCGGATCCGGCCCACGGACATCACCTGTGTAGGCAGCCCAGACTCGCAGGGTCAGTTCCAGCGGCGAAAGGGCCCGGGCGGAGCCGGCCAGCCAGCCCACGATCAGGGCCGGATCGATGTCCTCGATGCTCTTGCGCGGCAGCGCCGGCGCGATGAACTGGCTCCAGGACTCGCACCAAAGAGTGAGGAAGGCGCGCTGCTCATGGCGGCCCCACGGGGCGATCGCCATAGGCGAAAGCCCGGCACGGACAAGCCCGTCGTGGCCGGAGGCCGGCCCGGCAGCGATGATTCGGTTGCCAGGGTAGGCCTGTTGGAGGCGGATCAGCCATTCGGCGAACGGCGGGAGCTCCTCCGGCGTCAACTCGTCCAATCCATCGAGCAGAAGCAGGGCGCGTCGCTGGCGGAACTGAACCCGCAGGTAGGCTGGGACCCGGGACTCGATTACGGTCGAGGCAGTCCGTTGCGCGGCCTGGAGGAGGGCATTGAGGGGGTCGGCGTTGGCCCTGGGCTCCAGGCGAATGTCCAGGGCGTGGACCAGCACAGGGATGAGTTCGGCAATGGCACCCGCGTCGGGGTCTTCCTTGGCGGAGGCGATGGCAAGGTAGGCGAGAGCCGCCGTCCTGCCACTGCCGGGATCACCAGTGATCAGCAGGTTTGCCCCTGACTCGACCGCGGCGATCAAAGGAAGCGTTGACGAGCGGTACAGCCCAGCCAAGTAGGAAAGGCCGGGTACGTTGGGCAGAACTCCATGGATCTCCTCGAGAGGGGGTTCCTTGGAAAGCGGATCCGTCGACGGGGGTGGGGCCAGCAGGCGGGGTGGGAAGAGGATTTCTTCGAGGGCGAAGATCGCCCGCGCCAGGTGCAGCGTTTGAGCCCGTGCCAGCACGTCTGAGCGATACCGGTCCCCGGCCCCGGCCGTAAAGCCTTCTGCCGTCTCCCGCAACTTGCTCCAAGCTTGTCGGCCAAGGGACAGGAAGAAGGAGGAGAAACGGGTCATGACCCAGGCTATGAAGGCCCCCAGGGCAAACCCGATCAGAAACTCAGGCCAATCAAATTCCCAGCCGAAGATCGCCCTAATCATCCGACACTACCCCGAGTACAGGATCCGTCCGCACTGCTTGCAGCGGGCGAGCTCGGAACCCATGCGAATGGTCTGGCCCAGCGAGCGGGACAGAGCGAGGCCGCAGGCACCACAAGTGTCATCCTGTAGGAGCGCTACCGCAAGCCCCCCTCTAGTCTCACGCAGGCGGGAATACGTCGCCAGATCCTCGGGGGAGACATCGCCCAGCGCCGCCTCGCGTTCCGCCTGCAGCCTTTCCACTTCCTTCCGCAACCCCGTCTGCTCCTCGACCAGCGCCTGGGTTCGCGAGGCCTCCAGGCCGAGCAGACGATCAAGCTCATCGGTGGCCGCCTGATCGGCAAGTTCGGTTTCCTCAACCGCCACCATGGCGTCGAGGACGTGGTCCTCCAATGCGGGTAGGTGGCGGCGAAGGGCGTCGACCTCCGCCTGCAGGTCCTGGAGCTCCTTTGGGTTTCGAACGGACCCGCCGTAGAGGGCTCTCTCGGCCTCCTCCAGCTTTGTTCGATGGGAAGCCAGTTCGTGCTCAGCGACCTTCGAGGCGCTCCTCGCGGCCTGGAGCCGGGTCGCAGCCTCCGCCAGGCAGGCGCGCTGATCGTCCACCGCCTTCGAGCTCCCCAGAAGGGATTCGATCTCCGCAAGTCGCTCTCGGCAGCGATCAGTTCCCGAGTCTAGGATCTGCAGACGATGCAGGCTCGAGGCGCGGCTCATGCGCGAATTATAGGGGTGGCCAGACGCCAAAGCAAGCGGCATGGCGAGTCCCGCCTCAATCGCTGTACAATCTCCGGCGTGGGCAAGCGCGGAGAACTGGTCGCCGTCCTCGGTGTCAGCCTGGTGCTGATGGTTTGCACCCTGGTCCCCTATCTCGTCGCCCAGAGGAGCGCCGGAGAGGCAGGCGTCTTCAGTGGCTTTCTGATTAACCCCGTCGACGGCTTCTCCTACCTGTCCAAGATGAGGCAGGGCGCTGAGGGCTCCTGGCTCTTTCGCTTGCCCTACGCCTCTGAGCCTGGTCCGGGCGTATTCCTCTTCGTGTACTTCCTCTTCCTCGGCCATGTTGCCGACTGGACCGGGATTCCTCTCCTGACCGCTTATCATGCCGCCCGCCTCGTCGGAGCGGCCGCTATGTTCGGCATGGGATACCTCTTCTTCCGCCGCGTGATGCCTGGCCGCGGGGTTCGATGGGCGGCGTTCCTGCTGGCATTCCTGGGATCCGGCCTGGGCTGGCTGGCGTTCCCGCTTGGCGTTCTGACGCCGGACCTGTGGGTGCCTGAAGCCATCCCCTTCCTGTCAGCCTACGCCAACGCCCACTTCGCCCTCGCCTGCGCGGCTTTGCTGGCAGGTGTCCTGGCTGTGGCGGGGTTCGGCGAGTCAACTTCCGGGACAGGCGGGCATGTCGCCATTGCCCTTCTGTGTGGAGCTGTTCTCGGGATCGTCCAACCCTTCGCCGTCCTGACCCTGCTTGCGGCGCTTGGGGCCTGGCTGGTCTGGGATTGGTGGAAGGAGAGGAGGTCCTGGGGAGGGGCTGCGTGGGATGCTCTCCGACCGCGGCTTCTGCCTTTGCTTGGCCTGGCCACCGGCGCCGCGCCTTGGCTGGCTTACGGCTTCTGGGTTTCCAGGACGGATCCTGTGCTGGTGGGGTGGATGACGCAGAATCTGACACCCTCTCCACCTCCGCTCGTCTTCGCCAGCGGGTATGGGATTGTCCTGATCTTGGCGGTGGTCGGGATAGCCGCGGCCCGCCCCTGGTCGACATCACTCGGACGGCTCCTGCTCGCCTGGGTGGTCAC
>CAZEMA010000032.1:0-9371 GCA_964513155.1 uncultured Anaerolineaceae bacterium | reverse complement strand
GTCTTCCTGGGCGCCTGGGAGCGGCAGATCGGGGAGCCCGGCTGGCTGGGGGGATTGGAGACGGTCTACGACTCTGGGGGTGTTCGCATCTACCGGGTGAGCGATTCGTGAAGCGCAACCTGCTCCGTTTGCTGACTGGGCCGATCGCCTTCCTCCTGGCAGGCTTGCTGTGGCTTGCGCCGCTGCTCCGCGACCCCGGCGGCTTCCCTTTCTGGCCGGGCGGGAGGTACTCGGATCTCGCAATCTCACACTTTCCGGTTGCGCTGCTGGTCCACCGGGCACTGGAGACCTGGGGGCAGCTCCCTCTCTGGAACCCGTTGATCCTGAGCGGCGGGCCGCTCGTGGGCGACCCGCTGGCGGGCATCTGGTATCCGCCAAACTGGCTGGTCGTGGCGTTCCCCACGGCGGCAGCCTTCAACGTCCTCTTCTGGGCGCATTTGGCCCTGGCAGGATGGGGAGCAGCCCGGCTGGCACGCTCGCAGGGCGTGGGGGTACCGGGAAGCCTCCTGGCCGGCCTCGTTTTCGGCGGGGCGCCCAAGCTGATCGGCCACATCGGGCTGGGACACCCGGGGCTGGTCTTTGCGGTCGCATGGACCCCGTGGCTGCTCCTGGCGGTCAGCCAGGCGGCGCTGGCCGTGCGCAGAGGCGTGGCTGGCGGGGCAAAGTGGGCGGCGCTGGCCGGGGCAGTGTTGGGTGTGATCTTCCTGGCCGACCCCCGCTGGCTGCTCCCAACCGGGATCCTGGGTCTAGCCTACGGGATCCGGCAGGCTGCGCATAGCCATACCAGAGTGAAAGGGACGCGGGCTCTCGCGGCGGTTGGCACAGCTGCGGTTCTTTGTGCGATGACCGCCGCGGTGTTGGCGTTGCCGATGGCGCAGCTCGTGTCCTTGAGCGCCCGTGCCAGCATCTCTCCCGAAGAGAGCGCCCGGTTGGCGCTGCCCGCTGCGCGCCTGCTAGGCGTGTTGGTCCCTGACCTCGGCGGCTGGCCGGAATGGCTCACCTACGGCGGCATCGTCGCCTTCTGCCTCGCTTGTGCGGCATTGCTGGGTCGAAGAGACGGCGCCCTCTTCTGGGGCGCGGTCATGCTAGGTGCCTGGCTTCTTGCGCTAGGAAGCCAAACACCGGTCTATGAGGCGCTTGTCCGAGTGGTCCCGGGGGCAGGGATGCTACGCGTGCCTCCTCGGTTTCTCTTTCTGGCATCGCTCGCCCTGGCGCAAATGGCCGGCAGCGGGCTGGGGTTATTGACCCAGCCCGGGAGATTCGCTCTACTGAGGCGCGCCCGCCTGGGGGCTTTGGCCGTCGCGGTATGCGCTGTCCTGCTTGGCATCGGGCTCGACATCACTCGCGGGGCAACAACCGGCGGCTATGCCTTCCTGGTGGTGGCCGGGCTTGCGGCCGCCCTTAGCCTACTCAGGCCGTCGGAGAACGGGATCCCTTCCACGGCACGGGGATCGGAGGAACTACAATCGCAAGAGGTGGGCGCCTCCTCGACTGCGGGGGTGACAGATCGGCCCCCGCGGCATTGGGGAGGGAGGCTCCGGAGCGAGAGCGGTCTGGCGGCGGCCTGGATCGTCTTGATTGTGGCGGACCTGATCCTGGTGGACTCCTCTCTTCTCGAACCCCGTGCCTCGGCGGAAGTGCTTGCGGACAGGCTAGGATTGGCGCAACGGCTGGCGTCGGATCCAGGCTCAGATCGCATCTTCTCCCCCTCGTACAGTCTCCCGCAGCAGACCGCCGCGGCGGTAGGCCTGGAGCTGGCCGACGGCGTCAATCCGCTCCAACTGGCCGGGTACGTGTCGTACATGGCGCAGGCCGCGGGCTTTCCCCAGACCGGCTATAGCGAGACCCTTCCGCCATTTCCGTCTGGGGATCCGAAAGAGGACTGGGGACCGAGGCTGGATGCAGGCGCCTTGGGTTTGTTGAACATCGGCTTTGTGGTCTCGGACTACCCGGCTGAAGCGACTGACCTCGTCCTCGAGCCGTCCAATGACGTCTTCGTCTATCGCAATCGGGCGGCGAGACCGCGGGCCTGGATCGAGCCAGCGCCTGGGGGCTCCTCGGTTGCCTGGCTACCGGTCGAGTCCCTTTCTTGGACGCCGAACCGCATCGAGATCAGTGCCCGGGGCCCGGGGCAACTCGTGCTGAGTGAGATATCGTATCCCGGTTGGCAAGCGATGGTAGACGGAGAGAGGGGGCAGCTACTAACCCCGTACGGTATCCTTCGAGGGGTGGCGATCTCAGAGGGCGAGCATCAGGTGGTCTTCCGCTTTGTGCCCTGGCCGTTCTACGGGGGTGTGGTTCTTAGCTTGGCTGGCGCGCTGCTGCTGGCCTGGATGTGGGTGCACCGGTGACGAAATCCGAGAGAGCCTGGTGCCTGGGCTACGCTCTCGTCTTGGCGGCGTTCACCACCGTCCCCTACGTGCTTGCCTACGGAGCGCAGTCGGAGGCGTGGCGGTTCACCGGGTTCGTCTTCGGCGTCGAAGATGGCAACTCGTACATCGCCAAGATGCTTCTGGGATCCGGTGGCGCCTGGCTCTTCCGAACGCCCTATACTGCGGACCCGCAGCGGGGTGTCCTGGCGTTCCTGCCTTATCTCCTGTTGGGCAAGCTGGCGCAGGGCAGTGCCTTGCACGCGCAGCTGGTGGCTCTATTCCACCTCTTCCGGATCGCGGCGACCCCGCTGGCCGTGCTGGCCACGTATCGATTTGCCGCCTTCTTCCTCGAGCCCGTTTCCTGGCGTCGCTGGGCAACCGTCCTGGGGACGGCGGGCGGAGGGCTGGGATGGCTGGTCTCACTTGCCGTGCGCGGTGAGTGGTTGGGCAGCCTGCCGCTCGATCTGATGTCGCCGGAATCCTTCGGCTTCCTCGCGTTCTTTGGGTTGCCTCATCTTGTCCTTGGTCGCGCCCTCCTTCTGGGAGGCCTCGTCTTCTATCTGGATGCCGCCAGAAGGCCCGCGCGCGGGTGGGTCGCAGGAGGCCTTTGGCTGGCATTGGGGCTGGTCCAGCCGTTCGAGGTCGTCTCTGCGTATGCCGTCGTGGGCTTCCACCTGCTGGCAGTCCTCGTGGCAGCGGGGAGAACCGGCTGGCGGCAGCAGCTTCAGACATGGCTTCGGCCGGCGGCACAGGCGGCACTGATCCCGCTGCCGATTGTCCTCTACACAGGCCTGTCGTATCTCCTTGACCCCTATCTTCAGGCCTGGTCGGCCCAGAACCTGATTCCCTCCCCCCATCCGCTGCACTACCTGGCCGCCTATGGTCTTGTCCTCATTCCTGCGGTTGCCGGCGGGCGGGCCTTGATCCGCAGCAGGCGTGCGGAGTCCCTGTTGCCGGTGGCCTGGTGCCTCTGCTTGCCTGTGCTCGCCTATGCTCCGGTGAACCTGCAGCGCCGCCTCCCAGAGGGCATCTGGGTGGCTTTTGCCACCCTCGCGGCCTGTGGCCTATCTACCTGGAGGGCCGAGACTTCGCGCAAGCGGGTGGCGCCGCTTCTGCTGGCACTGTCGATGGCAACCAGTGTCCTCCTCCTCGCCGGTGGGGCTTGGACGGCCCTGCGGCCCGGGGAACCCGCCTTCCGCCCGGCCTCCGAGGTGGCCGCTTTCGAGTGGTGTCGGGCACACGCCCAGCCCGGATCGGTCGTCCTGACCTCGTACGAGACGGGGAATGCGTTGCCCGCGTGGGCGCCAGTGAGGGTGGTTGTGGGTCACGGGCCCGAGTCAGCAGGGCTGCAGGGCTTGCTGCCGCAGGTCTCCGTCTTCTTCTCTGAGGGCGAGCCGGATAACGCCCGTGTCGAGTTCCTGGCAGCCCACAACGTCTCCTACGTGCTCATCGGCCCGCGCGAGCGCGCCCTGGGAAGCTGGAATCCAGGCGGGGCGCCTTTTCTCACGCTTGTCTACCGGGACATGGGTTATGAACTTTACGGCGTCGACCTTCGGTAATCACTAGGAGCATGCTGAGAATGCCAGTCCCGAAGGAGATGAATCGGCATATATGCCTGCTTCTTCTCTTGCGGTGGCGTTCTTCAGCAGCCTGCCACGCGCGCAAGAAGCAGCAGACTGCCGCATGAGCGACCGACTGAAACGCCTCATCCCCTGGCTGGTTGTTGCCCTAGGCCCGCTGACCCTCTTTGGGCCGATGCTCGTCCGCGGGGAGGCGCTGGTTTGGGGCACTCCGCTGCTACAGTTCGTCCCCTGGCGTACCTTCGCCATAGAGACCCTGCGCCAGGGTCATCTTCCCCTCTGGAATCCCTGGCTGGGAATGGGCGCCCCGCTTCTGGCAAACTACCAATCGGCGCTGCTCTATCCGCCAAACTTCCTGCTGGCCATCACAGGGCCTGCCTGGGGGCAAGGGCTGCTCGTGATGCTTCACCTGATCTGGGCGGGAGCGGGGATGATCGTCCTTACCCGCCGGCTGGGGTTGGGGGTGCTCGCGCAAATCGTCGCGGCCCTGGCCTACAGCCTCTCGGGCTACCTGGTTGCCCGAGCCAGCTTCCTGAGCATCAACGCCGCCACGGCCTGGCTGCCCTGGGCCATCGCCGGCGCCGACAGGCTTGCCGGGGAGGCCGCCCGACGAGCGCCCCGAGGCCAAATCGCCAAGGCGATGGTGGTACTGGGCCTTGTTCTGGGTATGCAATGGCTTTCGGGGCATGCTCAGATGGCGTGGTACTCCGGGGTGCTGATAGTCCTCTGGGTCTTGTGGCGGGCGTACAGCCTGGAGAAATGGCCCGGTGTTGGGCGGGCGGTCAAGTGGACTGTGGGCGCGGTGCTGCTAGGCGCGGCACTGGCGGCGGCACAACTGATCCCAACTGCCGAGTACCTGGCGCTTTCCTCGAGGCAGTCGGGCGTTGACCCGGGATTCGCCCTCACCTACTCCTTCTGGCCATGGCGGCTCCTCGGCTTGCTCATGCCGGGCGTCTTCGGAAATCCCGCCCACGGTGACTACTGGGGGTATGGAACATACTGGGAAGACGCCATCTACGTCGGGGTGCTGCCATTCCTCTTGGCCCTGGTAGGGGCCATCCGGGCATTGCTAGGCGGTGAGCGGCGGTCGCTGACTGCGTTCCTCGCCTGTCTTGGGTTGGGCTCGGCTCTGCTGGCGCTGGGGAAGAACACACCGATCTTCCCGTTCCTCTTCCGCTATGTGCCGACCTTCGCTCTCTTCCAAGCGCCGGCGCGCTGGAACCTACTTCTGGTGTTTGCCCTCGCCCTTCTCGCCGGCCTGGGAGCCGAGGTCTGGCGTTCGCCGTCGGGGCGGGGGCTCTACTGGCTCCGGCTTGCGACGGTGGGCGCCGCCGTCGTAGGGATTTCCTCCTGGGCCATCGGACCCTTGATCGGGGGCGTCCAGCCCACCTTTCTGCAGGCGTTTGCCCTTGCCGGGGTCGGGCTCTTGGCATCGGCTCTCCTGGCGCTATTCCGACCGAAACAAGGCGGCCGCGCCTGGGCCAGCCTAGTCGTTGCCCTGATTCTTGCCGACCTGGTCTACGCCGGGATCGGCCTGAATCCCTCAGCCCCGCTCTCCACATTCTCAGGCGAGGGCCAGCTGGCACGTTCGGTGAGCAAGGACCACCGCCTGTATATGCCCTCGGACCTCGAGTACGACCTAACCTTTGACCGCCTCTTCCGCCTCGACACCTTCCACCCAGCGGTCGAGTGGTCTGTGGCGCGGGACATGGGGCTCCCCAACACGCCTCTGCTGGATGGGCTCTCCTCCGTCGACAACTTCGACCCGCTGCTGTCGGCCGGATACACCGCGTGGATGGAAAGGCTGGAGGCTCTGCCCGGGCCGGAGCAGGAGCGCTTGTTGCGCCTGATGGACGCCGGCTACCGGGCAGTGCCAGACCCGGCGCAACCCTCAGGGACATGGTACGAGGCACTTTCCGATGCCTCGAGGGTCCGTATCGTGCCGCAAGCTGAATGGGCGGATGCGCCCGGGGACGCCCTCGACCGGACATTCGCTGACGACTTTAGCCCCGACGGGTCGGTCGTCCTGGTCGGCGTCGATCGGCAGGAGGTGGCGCGTGTCGGCGGGCCAGGAGAGGCAACGCTCGTGGATCAAAGCGACCCGAATCTCGTCTCGGTCGACGTGCGCGCGCCAGCGGGCGGGTGGCTCGTGCTTTCGGATGCGTGGTACCCGGGCTGGCGGGCAACCCTGGACGGGCTGGCGACGCGGCTCTATCGCGCGGACTACCTCTTCCGGTCCGTCTGGGTTCCGCCCGGGAATCACACGGTCACGTTCGAGTACCGCCCGGTCAGCTTTTGGGCAGGGGCGGCGCTGAGCTTGATGGCCTGGCTGGCGCTCGGCTGGATGGGGTGGCGGTGGCGGCGAGGCTGAGGGTCGTTTGGCCGGCGCTGGTGACGCTGTGTGTGACTGCCGCCTACGTCGGCTGGCGGCTGGCGGGCGCCGGCTGGGACCCGGCTGGGTTGGCCGGACTGGGCACTC
Organism: uncultured Anaerolineaceae bacterium; assembly: GCA_964513155.1. Lineage (GTDB taxonomy): Bacteria > Chloroflexota > Anaerolineae > Anaerolineales > E44-bin32 > DATEAV01. The sequence continues at coordinate 2,940 of CAZEMA010000032.1, read as the reverse complement.
GCTATCTACTGCCGGACCCCAGCGGGACGGAAGGCTATGACGGGCAGTTTGCCTACTACGTTGCGCAAGATCCGGACCCGCGCAGTGTGGCAGCGCACCTGGATGTGCCAGCCTACCGCTATCAGCGCATCCTGTACCCGCTCCTGTCTCGGGCGCTGTCGCTCGGGCAGGCGAAAGCCGTCGGCTGGGCTCTCCTTGCCGTGAACCTGTTAGCCCACTTCGCCGGCACCTGGGCCGTCGCGAAGCTTCTCAGCGAAGAGGGCATCTGGCCGGGCTACGCTCTGACCTATGGTCTGTGGGTTGGGCTCCTGGCAGGTGTCGCCCTTGACCTGGCCGAACCGTTGGCATACGCCCTGGTTGCCTGGGCCTGGTGGGCGCGACGCAGGCAGAGATCTGCGCTCAGCGCTGGCCTCCTGGGGCTTGCACTCTTCGCCAAGGAGACCAGCCTGCTGTTCTGGGGCGCCGGGCTTGGAGCGGATCTGCTCAAAGGAGGCCGACGACGATCGGCCGCAGCGCTTGGGATTGCCGGTCTGGTCTTCGCTGGTTGGCAGGTCTGGCTCTGGCACATCTTCGGGCAGCCGGGCCTGGCAAGCGGCGGGGCAGGAGCGACACCGTTCGAGTGGATCCCGTTCACGGGCCTTTGGCGCATCGGGTTCATCTCGGCCAGGGTGCTGGGCCTGTACATTGTGGCCTTCGGTCCTTCGGTGTTGGCTCCTGCCATCTGGGGAGTGATCGCGGGAGGGATCGAGGTAATACACCGCCGCTGGGATGCAGAGGCCTTGGCGCTGGTCTTCAATGCCGCGGCCATTGTCTTCTTGCCATTCTCGACCTTCCGAGAGCCCCTGGGATTGGTCCGCATCGCCAGTGGTCTGGTCTTTGCCGTTATCTTGTTCGCCGGCACGCGAGGCCTCAGGCGGCCCCTGCGGTATAGCCTTTTCTGGATCCCCTTCCTGGCCATGCTTGTCGCTCAGGGATGAGAGGCGTGAGGTATCGGGAGGTCTGGCAAGCCGGCGGGCAGGACTCGGGGATGGGAGGCCGGCGCAGCCAGGAGCTAGCTGTCGAAGAAGGTGGTGAAAGCGCTGGAAGTGAAGAAGAGGGATCGCTTCCTCGCTTCCCGGCAGATGCAGGTCGCCGCCCTTTGTTGCAGGCTATAATGCTGCCAGGGCCTAAGTCACCTAAATGGCGGGATGCCCGCTGAGGCCGTGAGGGCATCACCAACGGCCGCTTCTCGGCTCTGCCGCACAGGATCGTGCGGCACCCATGCACAACCAGAAGAGGTAGCTCGAATGCACCCCATTCAGTCTCTGAGCGAGCGCCTAATTGAGAACGTCGAGAAGGTCATCGTGGGCAAGACGGAGTCCATCCGGTTGATCGTCATCGGGCTGCTCTGTCAGGGGCATGTGTTGATCGAAGACGTGCCGGGCACCGGCAAGACGATGTTGGCCAAGAGCCTGGCGCGTTCGGTGGGGTGCACCTTCAACCGCATCCAGTTCACGCCCGACATGTTGCCGAGCGACGTGACCGGCGTCTCGATCTTCAACCAGAAGAACCGTGAGTTCGAGTATCGTCCCGGGCCGATCATGGCCCAGGTCGTCCTGACGGATGAGATCAACCGGGCCACGCCCAAGACGCAGGCGGCGCTCCTGGAGGCCATGGAGGAGCGGCAGGTGACCGTGGATGGGGTCACTCGCGCGACGCCCGAGCCCTTCCTCGTCTTGGCAACCCAGAACCCCATCGAATACGAGGGGACTTTTCCTCTTCCCGAGGCGCAGCTCGACCGGTTTATGCTGCGGGTGAACCTTGGCTATCCTTCGCCGCAAGATGAGATTCGGGTGATGGAACGGCAACAGCTTGCCCACCCCATTGACAGCCTGCAGCAGGTGGTCTCGGTGGACGAGCTGCGGCGAGCACAGAAGGCGTCCCGGGAGGTGAAGGTCTCGGCGGAGATCAAGCGCTACATCGTCGACCTCGTCAACCAGACCCGCCGCCATGCGGAAGTCTATCTGGGTGCCAGCCCGCGGGGGAGTCTGACGCTCTTCCGGACGGGGCAGGTGAGAGCCGCGATCCAGGGGCGGGAGTATGTCGTGCCCGACGACATCAAGGCGATGGCCGTTCCGGCGCTGGCTCACCGTCTGATCCTGGGGCCGGCGGCTCGGATCCGCGAGGTCGAGGCGTGCCAGATCATCCAGGAGATTCTGACGGCTGTCCCCGCGCCTGGTGGAGAAATGGCCTGATGTCTTCGCGCGCCGCGGTCGTCCTGGTGCTTCTCGCCTTGTCCCTCGCAGGCGGAATCGTCTCCGGCAAGGGCATCTTCTTCAACCTGACCTATCTCTGGGGAGGACTGCTGCTTGTTTCCTTCGGGTGGTCCCGGGCCTCGCTGGCGGGAATCGGCCTTCGGAGGTCAACCCGGAGTCTCCGGGCCCAGGTCGGTGGAACGCTTGAGGAACGCCTCTTCCTGAACAACCGAAGTCGATTCCCCAAGGTCTGGCTGGAGGTGCACGACCACTCCGACGTGCCCGGGCATCGCGCCTCCACCGTGACGGTCGGGTTAGGACCTGGCCACGAGAGGACATGGTTGGTGCGGACGGTCTGTATCCGGCGAGGCGACTACCGCCTCGGGCCTGCCACGCTGGAGGGGGGCGACCCCTTCGGGCTGTTCCCATTCTCCCGAGAGGCGCCGGACACCCAGCAAGTCGTGGTCATGCCGATGACGGCTCCTCTGAGCACCTTCACCATCCCCAGTGGCCAACGGCCTGGCGGGGAGGCCCTGCGACATCGCGCCCATCAGGTGACTCCCAGCGCGGCCGGCGTGCGCGACTACGCCCCGGGCGACGGGTTCAACCGCATCCATTGGCCATCAACCGCCCGGCGGGACCGATTGATCGTCAAGGAGTTCGAGCTCGACCCCAAGGCAGACATCTGGATCTTCCTGGACGCCTC
>CAZEMA010000031.1:0-23793 GCA_964513155.1 uncultured Anaerolineaceae bacterium | reverse complement strand
CCACGACGGATTCGGAGACGGCAAAGGAGTCGTGGGTCATCACGGTGAGGATCGCGGGGGTGGGCGTCGCCGACGGTTGCCTGGTGCCCGTCGGGGCAATGGATTCGATGGGCATCACGGTGGGGGTCGCCGGCAGAGGCGTGCCTGCCGGCTGCCCGGCACCCGGCAGGGCACAGGAGATGGCCGCGAGGGCCAGGAGAAGGAACAGAGCAGTGAGTCGCTGCAACATGGCGCCCTCCTTCATGGCGCGATGGCTGCGGTGTGGATGTGGATGCAGAGGAGCAGACCCTTGGACAGCGACACGCTGGCGGTCTCGGCTGTCAGGGCGTTGCTGACCCCCAGTGTGGCGCCGTAGGGTAGAGTGCCGGCCTCGACGAGGTACGCGAGGCCACGGGTGGTGACGCCAAGGGCGTCGCCACCCAGAGGGATAAGCGAGACGGTATCGCCGGGCTGGCCATGCAGAGCGAGGCTCTCTCCTCCGCGGAGGGTGGTGATCTCCTGCGGGCCGTCGACGAGGCGCAGCTTGAGGCGCTCCAGGCCAGGAGCGGCGGGCAGCAACAGGTTGGCAAGTGACTGGTCCCAGCGCTCGCCTAGTCCGCCGAGGATGAGAACCTCGTCTGCGCCGCGGCCGGAGGCGAGACGGACGGCCAACTCGAGGTCTGTTTCGTCCTTTTGACGAGGGTGGCGGATCACTTCGGTGCCGGCAGATTCCAGGGAGTGGAGCTCGGCAGGGGTGAGCGAGTCGAAGTCACCGATGGCGATCGTGGGCGCAAGGCCAAGGGCCAGGCAATGGTGGGCGCCGCCGTCGGCGGCGATAATCCACTCGCCCGGACAGAGGTGGGTACGATCTTGATCGGGATGTGCCAGCTTTCCGCCGGCGAAGATGATCGCGCGCAAGAGAAACCCTCCACTGGGCCTCAGCGGAGGGTTGAGTAAGACAATGGAAGCGTTCCCTCCGCCGGCATTACCCGGATCAGGTTCAACGGGTCGAGGGCTGACTGCCCTCCTCTCAGCCCGGACCAACCGGGCTCCCCGTGCTGGTTGTACGTTGGCGATTATAGCCCCCGAGAGGGGGTGGGTCAAGGGGCGGTGTGGGTTCAGGATATACGAGACATGAGATAGCGGGAGGGTTCACGGGGCCTCAGCCCGCGCGCACGATTGCCGTTACGCCCGCACAGCACTGGGTGCTGCGTGCCTCACCCCGTTCACCCCCTTCGGGGATGCTCCCAGGAGAGCACTGGGACCGTGCGCGAGGCCGCGAAACCCGGCGGGACGCCGGGTCTCGCGGCCCGATGAGGATCTGAGCCGTCAGGGAACGAAGAGGTCAAGCCGCGCCGGCAGGACCTCGTAGGTCACCTGGGAGATGCTCCGCGAGCGCACCTCGCCGTCGACCTGGAAGGGGGAGGTCGGAGTCATCTCAATCTTCAGCCGGGTAGTATGGTGTTGGTGGATAGCCGGGTCGTTGACGAAATCGCCGCTGATCGTGCGCGGCAGGAGTCCGAGCATCCGACGGCGTGTCGGGGCGTAGCCATAGACAAAGGTCAGCTTCCCATCTGCCGGATCGGCGGCGGGGGCCATGCGGAACAGTCCGCCCGTGACCGGGCAGTTACCCACCGAGACCAGGGTCGCCGGCCCCTCATAGCCGCCGCCGTCCCACTCCAGGCGCATCGACCACTGTGGCCGGTCGCCAATCGCCCGCAGCGCGGCCACCAGGTATCGGACGACGCCCCGCAGCCAAACCATCTGGATGTTGTAGACCGATACCACAGGCTCCAGGCCGACGGCGGAGTTGTTGTCGAACAGCCATTCGTTGGCCTTGCCCAGATCGATCCGGCGGGTCTTGCCGCCAGCAATTGCCCGGGCGGCTTCGGCCAGATCCAGGGGCAGGCCCAGATTGTGGACCAGATCATTGGCCGTGCCGAGAGGCATCAGGCCAAGCGGGCCGAGCGTCCCTTCCGGCCGGGCGCGATACAGCCCGTTGACGACTTCGCCGATGGCCCCATCTCCGCCAGCCGCCACGATGGGGGAATAGCCCTGGCGGGCGGCCGCCTCGGCCTGCGTCACACCGTCACCTGGTCCCTGTGTCTCCACCAGTTCATACGCAATCCCGGCAACTTTGAGCGCGGCCTCCAGTTCGGGCTTGCGCTTCTGGGCCTTCCAGCGGGCGGAGTAGGGGTTGAGGATCACCATGGCGGTCATGCTTCATCCTGTCTGGCGCGGGTGCGCCCCTCTGCGAGAGATGCCATCGTGCTGACTTGGCCGGCTGGGCTTCGCTCGCCTCACCTTCGAGCCCAGCGAGGCTCTGGGCGTTCTCAGGCTGTTCCGCTTCCGCCTGCGGTAGGCCCCCGCCATGTGGTTTCTCGCACGGCGGTTGATTGCGTCATCACGTCGGCGGATGAGTTGGTCGACGAACGGTCGGCGCATGAGGGGAGGTGAACGGAGCCGATGCCAGGTTGTGGGCACCACGCGCCTCTCCGCCAGTCCATGGCCGCCGTGTCCCGGCATTGACTCCGCCCTGCATGGGCCGAGGATTGTAGCATCGGGCGAGACGAGTGTCAAAGACGTGGCCTTGAGGTGCTGTCGGCCACGGGAGCACCATCGGGCGAGAGCATGGACGTCGCCATCGGATCGGCGCAGGGGAGGATGGAGCTGCGGGTTGATACAACAGAGAAGCGCCCGCGGGTAGGAACCTGGGGCGCTTCGGCTGGGCCAATGCGAGCGGCTAGAACCGGCGGAACTTGGCGCGGACTGCTCCGCACACCGGGCAGACGTCCAGCGCTTCCCCTTCCACGGTGAAGCCGCAGGTGGCGCAGATCCAGATGTCTTCGCCTGGGATGTCCTGGTTCTTGTCCACAGCTTCCTTGGCCTTGGCGTAGAGCACGGCGTGGATCTTCTCTGCTTCCAGGGCCCATTTCATTGGGCGCAGAGCCCTCTTCTCGCCCTGCAACTCTGCCGCCGCGGCGTAGCAGGGGTACATTTCGTCGACTTCGAAGGTCTCGCCGCCGATGGCGTCGCCCAGGTTCACGGCCGTGCCTTGAATACCTTCCAGGGCGCGTAGGTGGTTGCTGGCGTGGACCTGCTCGGCGAAGGCGACAGCCTGGAACAGGCGGGCGACGTTGGGGTGGCCGTCCTTTTCGGCCCGCTCGGCGAAGTTGAGGTACTTCATGTGTGCCTGGCTCTCGCCGGCGAATGCCGCTCGCAGATTGGCCTCGGTGATCTTTTTCATTGTTGGCTCTCCTCTCGTGGGATTGGCGATCGTGCCGCGGATGATAACACGCGAAGTTCACTTCCTCAATCCAGAAGGAGCGCCCTTGCTCGGGATGGCTCGTTCCGGGGCGGGAGGGGAAGCTGGTCCTCGAATCGGACGTGCCGTGGGGCAGGGGTCGAGGACGCATGCGCAGCGGTTGGGTAGACTGGTGTGGGAGGTGCTGGGGCGCCGGTGCCGCCGGCCAAGCGACGGGAGCCTGGGTCGGCGGCTGAGGCGCGCGGGAAAAGGGTCCGCCTAGTCGATGTCCTGGCGGCGGGCCTCAGCGGCTGCTTCGGTGATCTGGCGGATGTCGGCGAACTTGCGGTCGGAGGCGGTCACGATTCCGACGGCCAGCGCCATGAGTGGGACCTGCTTCTGTGTGCCGTCGGCGGCTTGGAGAAGGAGGCCACCGCGCTCCCGGTCGGCGTAGCCGTAGTGCACCAGAATCTCCTGGGCGAAGCGCCGCTTGAGCTCGCGGCCGATCGCCGGGGCAGCCTCGGCGGCCGTGATCACGATGAAGCTGTCGGTGGCCGCGTGGCCGATGAAATCGTCCCCCGTTCCGAGCGCGTCTAACACCTCACCGATCAGCAGGGCCGTGAAGTGCAAGACGTCGTCGGCGGCGACGAAACCACTGACTTCCCGAAAGGCTTCGAAGTGATTGATGTGGCAATCGACCAACGCCCATCCATCTTTGCGGAGGATGTGGCGTAACCGCTCTTCGATCAGGCGGCCGGCGGGCAGGCCGGATCGAGGATCGGTCAGGTTTTCGCGCTGGGAGCGGACGATGGTGTTCTGGACGCGTAGCCGCAGCTCCTCGATGTCAAAGGGCTTGGTGATATAGTCGTCGGCTCCCAGCTCCAGCCCCGCGATCCGGTAGCTGCGTTCGTCTTTCTGGGTCAAGAAGATGATCGGGACGTGGCTGGTGCGGGTGGCCGTGCGCAGCTCACGGCATACCGCGTAGCCATCCATGTCGGGTAGGACGATGTCCAGAATGATCAGGTCCGGAAGTTGCCTGTGGGCAAGGGTCAGGCCCTCCGACCCCCGGTGGGCGATGTGGGTCTCATACATCATGCCGGCGAAGTAGATGCGAAGCATGTTCGCGATGTCGAAGTCGTCCTCAATGACCAGAATCCGGCCTTTGCTCATGAGCTGCCTATGGATCGCCATCGGCGTCTGCGTTGGGAGACGGTTTGGCTGACCAGCGTCCTGGCGTGGCTGGCGCCGGTGGCCACACCCCCACGGGCGCGCAGATGGCTCCAACGGTCGCCGGCCCCGCCTGCGGCATGCGCTGTCGTCTCGGACCAGCCAGTGTGCAGAGGACACGACGGGCGGCGCGGGGCAGGGTAGCCCCGCCTATGCCTGCGCCGTGGGGGAGCATGACGCGGCCGTCGGCTGGGTGGCCAGTGCAGACGGAGGGCCCGGGAGATTGTCATTCTTGGGCCGGGACGAAGAAGATCACGAAATCCTTGCCCTCAATGCTCGATGTGTACGGCTGGACATTCCCATCGGGGTACAGCTGGCGCAACATCTCGAGGCTCGCCGTGTCATCGGGGTGGAGCAGGAAGAGCTTTGCCCGCGGGTCTGCCAGTGTGCCTTCAAAGCCATCTGGCCAAAGGGCGAGGTCCCGGATCGAGTAACCGGCGTTGACGCCGACCAGGCGGGTGTCGACCCAATAGGGGTATGGGACGACCCAGGCAGTGTCGATGCTCCCGATGGAGTCGGTGAAGCCGTGGATAACCCTCCCCAGCTCCGAAGTATTCCAAACGGAGAGGGCATATTGGCGCTCATATTGGTTGAAAACCAGGTCGTAGTTGAGGACACAAGACCACAGGAAGAGGGCCCCGGCCAGTGCCCAGGCGAGGCCGGTCCTGCGGATCGAAGCCAGGCCGTTCGTCAGGGCGGTTATCATTCCATCCAGCGCCAGGCCGACGATCACGAATGTCGGTATCAGCGCGCCGCCCGTGCGGCTGAGGTGCGGGTTCTCCGCGGGGAAGGCCAGCGAGAGAATCGAGGGCAACATCAGGATTGGGATCGATAGGAGCAGGAACAAGTCGAGCCAGTTGCGGCGGCGGATGTAGCGCACGAGCAGCAGCAGCACCCCGATGTGGAAGAGAGCGGCGGAGACCGTATCGAGAGCTGGCCGGCCGGTCACCGACATCGCCCACACCTGTCCATCGTCCCACCCGAACATGCGCAGGGCGTTCCATAAGTTGCTCAGGAAGATCTGGAGGGCCGGGCCGGGGAGGGGGCGTTCGGCCGTCCCCATGCGGGTCACCGTCCGGAAGAGGAACATCTCCGGGTTCTCCTGGACGTAGCGAAGCTGAGGCATGAAGATCACCAGAGATACCAGGGTCACGATCAACAGGACCCAGACGGCTCTCGTGGCCTGCAGCCGCACGCCGCCGCGGAGATGATGGAGCAGATACAACAGAACAGCCACGACGACAAGGGGTGGCACGATCCGGAAGGCCGTGTACCCGTAGAGACCGAAGCCCAGGAATACTCCCGAGAGAACGAAATCATTCCGGTTGCGGGTGCGGAGGCCGCGCAACAGGTAGTAGAGCGTCGGCGCGACGAAGAGCGGGTAGAGCGACAAGCGCATGGCGCTGCGGGCAAGGACGTTGGGCCAGTAGGCGATGCCGGTGAAAGCCATAGCCAGGAGGCCCGCCCGGCGGCCGCCCACCTCTTTGCCCAGTAAGTAAACGTAGGGGAGAGCCAGCAAGCCGCAGATGGCCATGCCGATCTTCAGGGTCAGGAAGTTCATGCCCATACCCAACCACCGGATCAGGGCTGCGCTCAGGTACATCTGGATGGCTTCCCGTCCGGCGTTACGTGGGAAGAAGATGCTGGTCTGGCCGTTGAGGACGTCGGAGATGTCGAGCAGCTTCTCAGCATGGTCGCTGATCATCTCCGGAGGCACCTGCGCCAACCGATACAGGCGGAAGAACGCGGCGAGGAGCAGTAGACCTGCGAAAAGCAGCGACCAGCGGCTGATGGCAACGTTCCACTGTGGGCGCGAGATGAACTGGCGCAGCCTGAGCAGCCAGGGTTGCCTCGTGGGGTCTGATCGCCAGAACGCGCTGACCACGAAAGCGAGCCCAGCCAGGCACAGGCTCACGTTAAGGAGGGTGAAGCGATTGCCTCCAGAGGCCAGGAAGGAGAGGCCGGCCAGCGTGACGCCGATCAGTAGAGGGTATAGCCTCACCCCGTAGGAATCCGCCCGCTCCTGTTCGCCGGGCGGGTCATGGGCCACCCATTCTCCTCTGAGCGTGGACCAAACCAACCAGCACCCTGCCAGGACGTAGAGAAGTGCGCCTGTCGTCCCGGCGCGGCTTGGTGGCTCGAGGCTCATTTGGGCAACTAAAGCGAGGAGCAGGGCGAGAAAGGCGCGCCAGGGCCAGGGGACGGGTCTTGCCGGGGCAGCTGCAGGAGGCTCGGTAGGCTCCCGGGGCTTCTCTGGAGGCTCCGGAGGCTTCCCGGGAGGTTCCGGAGCAGGTATTCTGAGGGGCGTTCCCTTCCAAGGCGTTAGCTTGGACTTGAGATAGTCCAGAACACTGGGTTCCTGCGCCATTCACACCTCGCCAGACGGCCCGGGTCTCACCTGTCGCCAGGGTATGGTACCCCAAGCGATATCCTCGGACAAGTGGCGAAGGGGGGATCTATGTCCTGGGTTGGGGAGCCGGAGCAGCGAGCCCGCCCCCGGCCAACAGCCGCGGCAGGATGAGGCGCCAATGGGAGTTGCCCCCCTGGTCGTCATCTTCACGGGGACGGACTGGGCTGATCGGTCCACCGGTGCTACACCCTCCAACGAGCGAGTGTTCCCGCATTAGCCACCCCCGTCTCCGGCAGGCCAATGAGCCACCAGGCTGCCGACGGGAACCACCAAGGGCGGCCAGGCGTCTTGCACATAGCGTAGTTCTCCAAGCTACCGATCCTGAAGGAGACGCATGATGACCATTCATAGGCTCTGCGTCGTGGCCTTGTCAGCCTTCGCCCTGGCTGGCTGCAGCCTGAACCCGTCGCCTCCCTCGGAGCACCCCTCCACTGAGCTTCCCCCAACGGTGCAGCCCATTTCACCTCCGCCCTCTCCCAGCGTTGTGGCTCAGCGAGGCCCGGTTGTCGGCATTCGCTCGTTCGGCGGGCTATGCCCGGGGGGCGTGGTCTGCCAATCGGAGCTGACCATCTTCGCCGATGGGACGTACCTGGTGGTCCACGATGACATGAGCGAGAGCGGAGGGCAGCTCAATCCGGGCAAGGTTGAAGCGCTGGTCGATATCATCCGCCAAACCGACTTCGAGGCGGTCCGCGCCCGGCCCTTCACCGGTACGTGCCCGACGGCCTATGACGGACAGGAGTCCGTCTTCGCCTTCTACACAGAGAGTGGCGTGGAGGAAGTGGACAGCTGCCAGACGGAGATCGAATCGAACTCCCCACTGTTCCGGAGCCTGCTGGAGCTGGAGACCGCGATCTGGGGGACAGAGTAGGGCGGCCCGGTTCCCTCTGACATTACCGGCTCCAGGAGAGGCCCCTCAATCCCAATGCCACTTCCACAGCCTGCCCGATCCGGGCAAGCCATATTTCTCCGAGGTGGGTTGCCCGGGCTTGAGTTCCACTAGCGGCGAGAGATGGCCATTTGGCTGGTCTGGCGCGGCGAGGAATGAGGGGAGCCGCGGCCTGATTACCGCGAGGGCCGCCGGCGAGCGACGAAGAAGGTGTACACCCCGTCAAGGCGCTCCGGGGTTTCGTCGTAGCGTGGCTGGACCAGACGCCGCGTCAAGGTAAGGTTCCAGCGGGCCGGGGCGAGAATCCAGCGGCCGCAGAGACGGCGGCTGACGAGGGAAGGAAGGCCGAAGTAGTGGCCCCACTCAAGTGTCCGCAGGTTCCTGGGGGAGAAGTAGTTCCACCAACGCTCGACGACGAAGCCGGCCTGATCCAAACGAGTGAGCCAGACCTCAGGCGCATCGAGGTGGACATGGCGGGAGATGCGGGCGAAGAACCGGCTGTAGGCGCCGGCCGTCCTCGCCCAGCCTATCCCCTTGAAGAACCGGGTCAGCGACAGGCTGGGGTTGAAGTTGTGGTTGGGGAGGCACATGGCCAGGGGCGCGCCCGGCTGGAGAACCCGGGCGGTCTCCTCAAGCACGGCCTCGATATGGGGGATGTGCTCGAGGACGGAGTTGCTGACGGCACTGGCGAAGGTAGCGGAAGGGAAGGGGATACGGCTACCGTCGGCGCGAACCAGGGAGCGGTAGGCGCCACGTCCGGCCGCCTCCCGGATTGGCCCGGCCGAAGGGTCGAGGCCCACCTCCAACTGCCGCTCGAAAGCGATGCTGGCGAAATGGCCGTCTCCGCAGCCCAGATCCAGGGTTGGCGCAGGGAGCTTGAGGTCCTGGTAGAAGCGAGCCTCGACAGCTCGGAGCAGGGCCCGGAAGTATGGCAGGTCCCGCAGATGAAGCCCCAGGTAGTCTTTGGGCTGTGACGGCTCCAACCCGCTACTCCTCGTCTCAATTCGCCAGCCTGTGTCGGAGATGACCAGTACCACAGCATCGCCGTCGCGCTGCACCAGGCAAGACGCTTCGTCCCGTCCGGGTCACACGGCCGACGGAGGGTTGCGGCTAGGCCGCCCCTCTCCGGCGCGCCTGAGTATACCCGCGTTGCCCTCCCTTAGAAGCCTCCCAGAGACAGGGCCCCTGGCCGACAGGCATGGCACCCGTTCGTGCCGCTGTCTCTGGTTTCACCGCCGCGCAGACGCCTTATGGCGGGGAACCCCTCAGCGCATCCGGACAGGCGCTTTCCCGCAAGCCTGTGATCCCACGTCTTGTCGACCCTCGACGGGTCAGGTTGGTGACCGTGCAGACGGCCCAGCAAAGGTCGGTGCGATCGACGTGTGGGCGCTGTATAGAGAAATGGGGGAACAGCGGAGCTGAGGTTGGGCCGGTCAGTCCAGCGGCTGTCGCGAGACCTGGATCGTACAGGCGGGGTCATCCTTGGCGATGCAGGCGACTTCCTCGACCATGAAACTCTTGCCTCCGCTGACCCAGTAGAGAGCTTCCTGCAGGACGCCAACTGCCAGGCTGCAGCAGGGGGTGTTCGTCTTCCGGCCCCAGCAGATCGGGCAGGGTGCGATGTGCAGGCGGAAGGCGGTAGGATCCTCCTCGAGGCGGATGCTCTGATCGGCAAAACGACTGAAGGTAACGGCCAGGACGTCGGCACCGACCTTGAGCTTCATGTTGAGTGGCAAGAGGCGGAAGGCGAGATCGGAGATGCCAAGCACCGGACCGAACTCCCGCAGGCCGTACTTGAAGCAGGCCCGGCCGGCGCGATTGGCTAGGCCCCGTCCCCCGCGGGGACCGTACATCTCCTCCAGCGACTGGTGAATGGCGCCGATGTCGTCAAAGGGGAAGCCGGCATCGAGATTGTTGGGCGGGTAGTTGTTGATGAGGTGTTGGAGGCCTGCCAAGTTGAGGACCGCGTTGAGGCCGTTGCGCCCCAGGGTCTCCTCCAGCGACAGGAGAACGATGCGTCCCATCTTGTTGGGATAATAGTGAATGCGCTGGAGAGGTGCAGGTTGGCTCATGGCATCTCTTGCGCCAGGAAGGGCAGGAGTGCCTGGCGAAATCGCGCCGGGTCGTCCAGCATCAGGAAATGGCCCGCCTCGTCGAAACACTCGACGCGTGCGCCGGGGATGCCGGTCGCCAGGGTCTCCCACTCGTGGGGATTGACGATGAGATCCTGGCCACCGTACACCCCCAACGTTGGGACACGGATCTCCTTCAGGTGTGGGCGGAGGTCGGTGTTGGCCAGCGAGGCGATGCGCGCGCACAGAGAGGCCGCCCAGTCGCGGGAGAGGTCTCGGCTGTCTGCGTCGAGCCGCTGGCGATCCTGTGTGAGGGCGGGAACCACCCGATGGAGGCCACGGCGGAGGAGGCCGGGGAAGGCGCGCAAAACGGCTGCGGTCAGACGCCGACCGAGAAAACGGGCGCCTGGCGTGAGCGAAGAGCCGGCGACCGGTGCACAGACGATCCCTAGCTTGGCGACGCGCACAGGGTGGACGATGGCCATCGCCAGGCTCACCGTGCCACCCATGCAGTGCCCAACGAGTGGGGCGCAGTCCAGGCCGAGCCGGTCCATGAAGGCATCTACCAGGCCAACCAACTCGCGGATGGCGTGCAGGCGACTTCCGTTGGGACTGTTGGAGACCGAGAAGTCCAGGGCATAGGTCCGGTATCGCGGGCCGAGGAACTCCATGGTTTGCTGCCAGACGTCCCACGAGCTGAACAGTCCGTGGAGGAATACGACAGGTGAGCCCTGGCCGATAGCCTCGTAGTGAACGGTTCCCTGTTCCGTGGTCAGAGAGCTCACTGGCGCCTGCCTCGAAGGCGACCTACTTCTCTTTCATCTCTTCCAGAATGCTGTAGAGAAGCTCGAGTAGTACCTTCTTGACGGATTGCCGATCGGTAGCTACACAAGGTAGCATCTTGACCTTGCGGTCAAGCTTGAGGGCGATGCGCAGGTCGTCGACCGTCCAGGCGTCTTCTCGGTCTTGCTTGTTGGCGGCCACAACATAGGGAGTCGGGGCGTAGGCTCGGAAGGTCTGGAGGATCCCCTTGGCCTCGCGGAAGGTCTCCGGTCGGGAACTGTCGACGACGACGATGAACCCCAGCATCCCTTCTGAGAGGATCTCCCACATGAAGTCGAAGCGCTTCTGACCTGGCGTGCCGAACAGGTAGAGCACGAGGTCGTCGTCCACCGTAATGCGCCCGAAGTCCATCGCGACCGTCGTGGTCTCCTTGACCCGTTCCTCCTCCCGAGAGATCTTGCGCTCGGTGGAGACCACGTCGATCTCGCTGATAGCCTGGATGAACGCCGTCTTTCCAGCGCTGAACGGTCCGGTTACCACCATCTTGACGGTTTGCATCGACGACCCTCGTCTACAGCGACCGAATCCGCTGGATCAAGCGATTGACCAGCGAGGACTGCTGTTTCACGTCCACCGGTTGGAACTGGCGGGCGGCGGGAGGTAGGGGCATCCCCACCGGTCGGACAATCTCAATCAACCCGGCCTGGAGGAGGCCGAAGACAATGCGTCGCACTTCCAGCTCGGTCATCTTGTTGGCCTTGGCGATGGCGCGGATGGGGTTCTTGGGGTTGATGTACGACACCACCCGCCACTCCTCGACGCTCAGGTTGACGTCTCGGATGTTGGCGTCGGGCCGTTCGACGAAATCGAGCGCCATGTCGAGGTTGGGGATCTCTTCCAGGAGCTGCTCCCATTCCTTCAGGCGGCGGGAGCCCTCCATGATGACGTTCTCGAGATCCATGCGGATGGTGATGCGGTCATCGGGGGGCAGAATGCCGGGGTCGAATCGGAAGTAGCCGTCGACCCAGGAGAAGAGCTGGTAGACATTCTCCAGGATGTGCTGGCGGACGGCGGTGAGGATGGCAAGCTGGGTCAGATAGCCGGCGTTGATCAGAAGCAGGCCGAGTTCCTTGTCGCTCTTGTCGCCGGCCCGCGTTCGGATGACCTGCGCTTGTTGAGACGTGATTGTGCCGACCTTGGCCAGGACACCCGGCAGACTGGCGTCTTCATTGCCCAGTTGAGCGTAGATGAGCTTCCCCTCGCGGAAGGAAACCCACGCGGCCGAATTCTGCCCCTCCAATGTAAGCGTGCCCGTCTTGTGGGCGAGGTTGATCAGGTTGAGCAGTTGGCTGACGCTAAAGTCGCGCAGGTTGCCCTTGAGCGCCATCCTTGCCTCTGAGGATCGGTGCCAAACGGCATATCTCGGGTGGCGGGATTATACCCGCAGGCAGGAGGGAAATGCAAACCTCGGAATGGGCTGGCCGGGGAAGGAGTCTCCCTGCCGGTGCAACGGATGCCCTCCGCAGGAGAGCCCCACACGCCCCGCTAGGGTTTCCCCCTGAAGCTGCCCGAGCCTCCACAGCGCCGCGAGCCCGGTGCAGCGCTCATGCCCGCCAGCCGCCATGTAGACTGCGCACGTTCTCGACTGTCACGAATGCCTCTGGATCTGCCTGCAGGATGAGCCGCCTGGCATCCTCTATCTCGCGGCGTTGCACAAAGCACAGGATCACGCCGACTGTACCCTCCCCGCCACGGCCCGCCATCTGGGTAGCGCCCCACCCGTTGAGGCGAAGACCCTCGGTGATGGTATCGGCCCGGGCGGGGCTCACGATGCGGAGCAGGGTGTGGCCCGGGGCTAGCCGGGCTTCGATGGCGATCCCCACCACGTTGCCTGTAGCGAACCCCAGAGCATAGGCGACGAGGTTCCAGGGATTCTGGAGGTAGCTAAGCACTGCGACCACAGCCGTCACGAAAAAGAGGGCCTGTACGAAGCCAAGTCCCCAGGCAAGCCCCCGGCGGCCGCGGATGACGACCAGCATGCGCAAAGTGGCCAGGGTCAGATCCGTTGTCCGGAGCACCAGGATCATCAGGGGAATCGCGAAAGGGGGGACTTGTCCCCAGGGGAGCTGGGCCGAAACGCCCAGGATGGTCATGTGGCTGTCAAGTCCCGGCATGCAGTCGCCCCTGTGGCCTCGGACGGTCCGGCCGCACCCGGTGCGGGACAGCCCGGACCTGCGCCGCACCGACCCCGCCAGCTGCTTGGGCTTGACCGCGGCTTGACCGTCCGGATGTGGGCCGGGTTCCCATCCATCCGCGGGCTATGCCCGCCAGTAGCCGCGATGGAGCGGCCGGACCTCCTCCACGGTGATGAAGGCCTCTTGGTCGATCTCCGCGATGACCTTCTGGAGGCGGCCGATATCGCGCCGCAAGACACTGCAGTTGATGATGGCGACGGTGCCGTCCTTGCCCCGCCCGGAGAGCTCCGTGGCCGCATAGCCCGCCTGGCGCAGGGCATTGGCGATGGCGCTCCCCCGTCCCGGGCTGATGATGCGCACATCGCTGTGGCCCACGGCCAGCCGCTCCTCAATCACCATCCCCAGCACATTGCCTGTGGCGAACCCGGAGGCATAGCCGATCACATTCCACAGGTTGCCGAGGTTCTGCAGGACACTGGTGATGGCGACAACCCATAGAGCAGATTGGAAGAACCCCAGGGTCCAGGAGATGGCCTTTCGGCCCCGGATGACGAACAGAACCCGCAACGTGTCGAGCGACATGTCTGTGACACGCAGGGCGAAGATGACGAAGGGCATGAGCCAAGCGGGAAGAGCGAGCCAGTTGAGCATCTGGAAGCCTCAGTCCTTCTGCACCTTGCCCAGGGCGGGCAGGTACATTTCATCGATGTACTCCTTGAGCATCCGGCGCATGCAGAAGTGAGGCGCCAGCGAGCGAATCGATTCCTTCATCCGGCTGATCCATTGGACGGGCAGGTCGTTGATGGAGCGTTCCACGTAGT
The DNA here is from genome assembly GCA_964513155.1 of uncultured Anaerolineaceae bacterium. Classification (GTDB taxonomy): domain Bacteria; phylum Chloroflexota; class Anaerolineae; order Anaerolineales; family E44-bin32; genus DATEAV01. The sequence continues at coordinate 10,173 of CAZEMA010000031.1, read as the reverse complement.
AGAGCGGGATGATCTGGCTCTCCAGGGTCAGGTACAGGCTCTCGGCATCGGCCTCGTCCTGGGCGGCCGGATCATCATAGTCAACGTCTTCGCCAATCGCCCAACCGTTGTGGCCGTTGAAACCCTCGCGCCACCAACCATCCAGGACCGAGAAGTTGAGCACGCCGTTGACGGCGGCCTTCTGTCCGGAGGTTCCGGAGGCCTCGTTCGGACGCCGGGGCGTGTTCAGCCACACGTCCACCCCCTGGAGCAAGTACTTTGCCAGGTTCATGTCGTAGTCTTCCAGGAATACGAGGCGCCCGCCGTTCTCAGCCCGCTTCACCTGGCGATAGACATCCTGAATCAGGCGCTTGCCCGGCTCGTCGGCGGGATGGGCCTTCCCGGCGAAGATCACCTGGACGGGCATACCGGGCCGGTTGATCAGCTCCAGCAGTCGTTCTGGGTCGCGCAGGATCAGGTTGGCGCGCTTGTAGGTGGCAAAGCGGCGGGCAAAGCCGATGGTCAGTGCGTACGGGTCCAGCAGAGCGCCGCCGGCGACCACCTGGACAGGGTGGATATGTTCTCCCAGCCATTGCCCGCGGGCGCGCTCCCGCACATAGGCGACCAGCTTTCGCTTGAGATGTTGACGCACTGCCCAGAGTTCGTCGTCGGGGATCCGGTCCACGCCCTCCCACATCCCCGGATCGTCCAAGTGCTCCCGCCATTCGGGGCCGAGGTACTGATCGTAGAGGATCTTCAGCCGCCTGGCGAGCCAGGTGTCGGTGTGGACGCCATTGGTGATGTGCCGGATGGGGATCTGGTCCTCTGGCACGCCCGGCCACAGGTGTGACCACATCCGGCGGGCGACCTGCCCGTGCAGCTCGGAGACGCCGTTGGTCTGGCCCGACATGTGGATCGCCAGCGTGGGCATGCTGAAGGTCTCGCCCCACGGCTGTCGCTGCCGCCCCACATCGATGAAGGCTTCCCGATCAAGCCCGAGTTGCGGCCAGAAGGCATTGAAGTACTTGTCGATCAGCCACAAGGGGAACTCGTCCTGACCGGCGGGGACCTGCGTGTGGGTGGTGAACACGGTCGCGGCCTGGACCTCGGCGGAGGCCTCCCGAAAAGTGTGCCCGCAGGCGACCAGCTCACGCCCCCGCTCCAGAGCCATGAAGGCCGAGTGGCCTTCGTTCATGTGCCACAGGTCCGGGCTGTAGCCGAGAGTGCGCAGCGCTCGCACCCCGCCGATGCCGAGCAGGATTTCCTGCGAGATGCGCATTTCCAGATCGCTGGTGTACAGGCGCGCCGTCAGGCCGCGGTCGGCGGGCTGGTTGGATTCCACATCGCTGTCGAGCAGATAGAGCGGGACCCGGCCCACCTGGATACGCCACAGTTGCGCGGTGACCTCTCGGCCGGGCAGGTCGATGCTGACGGTCAAGCGTCCGCCGTTGCCGTGAGCGACGGGTTGGACAGGCAAGTCTTTGAAGTCGAGCGAGGCGTAGATGGCCTCCTGCCAGCCATCCTCGGTGATGTGCTGGACGAAGTAGCCCTGGGTGTACAGGAATCCCACGGCTACGAGTGGCATGCCCAGATCGCTGGCTTCCTTGAGATGATCGCCGGAGAGAACCCCTAGGCCGCCGGCGTAGATGGGCAAAGACTCGTGCAGACCGAACTCGGTGGAGAGGTAGGCGATGGGCTGGTTCCGGTGTTCGCCATGGTGGCGCTCATACCACAGGTTCTCGGAGCCCATGTACCTGTCAAAGGCCCGAACCACCCTCTCGTAGAGGGCCATGAAGTTGTGACTATGGGTGGCGGCGTTCAGGCGACGCCGGGTGGTGCGGCGGAGGAAGCTGACCGGGTTATGGCCGCAGGCCCCCCAGGTCTCGGGGTCGATGCGGCGAAAGACGCGCTCGCTGTCGCTGTTCCACGTCCACCATAGGTTGTAGGCCAGGTCGGCAAGTCGGTGCAGCCGGCGGGGGAGGTTGAGTTCAGGAGGGGGCGCGGCGGAAAGGTCGATACTCGACTGCATACGGGGATACTCTGCTCCTTCAGGGGTGGGCGTATCAGAGGCGCCCGCCTATCTTACCACGATGGCAGGTGGGGGAAGGAGGCGTGGATTCGGCAGACTGTGTAGATTCTGCGGATGGATTGCCGGGCCTCCCCGCGACCCGGCGAGGGAAGGGTGACAGGGCGCGGGACTCGGGCTGCCGCGTTGGAAACGGAGACGGGGCATGCGTCCGACGACGGTGGCACAGCCTCCTGGGAGGCTGGCTCACGGGCGCGTGGTCAATCCGGCTCCACGCCCTCGAAGAGGTCTCGTTCGCGGAGTTTGCGATCGGCAGGGGGGCGAGCCCGCATGAAAGTCTCCCGGCCGGAAAGAAGCCGGAGGCTCCAGCGGGAGATTCGGCCGCCCGCGCCCCCTCCCTGGCTAGCATGGCAGGCGCTGGCGCGTTGCTTGGCCAGAGCGGCCTGGCGCACATCGATGCGGGCATGGATGGGGTAGTCGACGGCGGCGATGGCGGTCAGGTCGATGTCGTTGTTCTGGCCCCAGTGCCGAGGGTCACGGCCCATGAGGGGCAACACGGACACCAGGAAACGAAGAGCGCCGCGGTGGAAGGTGTGGTAGTAGAGTTTCTGGGGTGCATAGGCCGGAAGGCCGCCGAAGTCCTGTGACGGACCGGCTGCAAGCTCGAAGGCGCGTAGGGTGGCACGGTTGACGGCGATGTGGTCGGGGTGCCCGTAGCCGCCCATCGGATCTGCCGTGATGACGACCTGAGGCCTGAGTTGTCGGAGGAGGTGGGCGACGCGGCTGCCAACCTCATCCACCCGCGCGGCGGCGAGGGCGCGGGGATGGCGGTTGTCCTCGGAGCCGGGCATCCCCGAGTCACGGTAATCGAGGAAGGTAACGCTGGCCAGCCCGAGATGGCCCGCGGCGCAGCGGAGCTCGCTCTCGCGCAGGTCTGCCAGGCTGGCGTGACCGGCCATGAGCTCGGCCGGCGCGCTGCCGACCTCGCCGCGCGTGGCGCAGACCAGGTGGACGGCCACACCGCGCATGGCGTAGAGGGCAAGGGTTCCGCCAGGCCCGAAGCTCTCGTCGTCGGGGTGGGCCAGGACGGCCAGGAGGCACAATCGGGGAGGTCGGTTCATGCGGCGATGTCAGCTTCTGCTAGTGGCAATCGGAGGCATTGTATCAGGAGTTCTCACCCATCACCTGGACGACGATCTGTCGTTGGCGGGGACGGATGTCGAAGTCGATGAAGATGATCTGCTGCCAAGTGCCCAACGCCAGATGGCCGTCGAGGATGGGGACGGTCAGAGAAGGGCCGAGAAGGGCTGCGCGCAGATGGGCGTAGCCATTGCCGTCGCCCCAGGCCAGGTTGTGCCGGTAGTCGCGCTTCACGGGGGCGATTTCTTCGAGAGCGCGCCTCAGGTCTTCGAGGGCGCCGGACTCGAACTCGATGGTGGTTATGGCGCTGGTGGAGGAGGGCGTGAAGACGGTGAGGCTGCCGGCGCGGATACCGCTGGCCTTGACAACATCTTCGAGGCGCGAGGTCAGGTCATGGATGTCGCTCTGGCCGCGCGTATTCAGGCGGATGGTGTCGGAGCGAATCATCGATCCTCCCATGAGGAGGCCGGGGCCGTAGGTCCGAGCCTGGAGCAGGGACAGAGTCGACAGGCCTGCACAGGCCCTGACCGCCGAACCGAGTCTACTCTCCGGACGGCGCCTCGGCGAGGGTGGTCCCGGGGCCGATTCCCTTGGCAGCCAGGAGCGCATGATCGGCTCGGTTGAGGATGTCGTCGATCGAGGTGTCGTCGTCGCGGATCTGGCTGAGGCCGACGCAGAAGGTCAGAGGCTTGACCGCCGGCCCGAGTCGCAGGCTGTAGGAAGCCAGCACCCGGTGGAGCTTGGTGGCGACGTTCTCAACGCCGGCAACCGGGGTCTCTGGCAGAAGGGCGGCGAACTCATCGCCACCGATGCGGGCGAGCAAATCGGTGCCGCGCAGCACGGCCTTGAGGTTCTTGGCGACGTTGCGAAGCAGGTCATCCCCGTACATGTGGCCGAACTGGTCGTTGATCGCCTTGAAGCCATCGAGGTCAAGGTAGATCAGCCCGAGAGGGCGATGATAGCGGCGGGCCCGCATGAACTCCCTCTCGAGCAAGTCGATCAGCTGGCGGCGGTTGGCCAGGCCCGTGAGGGCGTCGGTGTGGGCCAGTTGGGTCATCTCCTCGGTGGTCGTCTGGAGAGAGGTGACAATGAACTGGGCCTGTCGGGAGAGGGCATGGGTGGTCGCTGCGGCTGCCAGGGAGAGGCTGATCTGGCCCAAGAGTAGCTGGGCTGCCAGGATTGGGCTGTCGAGCCCTGCCGGCAGGCTCTGAGCTCTGGAGGCATAGGCCAAGGCGGCAATGGTGACGAGCGTCCCGAACACGGCGAACGGGTAGCCGGAGGCACTCCCGATGATCAGGCCCGCAATCAGCGTAGCGATGGGGAAACCGGCGCTGGTCGGCAAGAACGAGCCCGGGAAGCGGAAGAGGCTGACGGCTGTCAGGAGGGCAATGGCCGAGGCCAGGAGGTAGCCCGTTTGCAGGACCAGGCCGCGCTTGAGCAGGAAGGTGGAACCGAAAATGACCAGGGCAATCAAGACGATGGCGACGAAGTCGAAGCCAAAGTCATAGCCGTTGACGCGGCCGCCCCCGCCGACAAAGGCAAGATCCGCTGCCAACCAGAGGACCAGGAGCAATGCCAGCCCAGAGACCGTGGAGCGGGCGTAGCGAATGCGCTGAGCCTTGTGATCTGGGTTGAGCCTAGGAAACAGGCTGTGGCGCCATCGGTCGATCGGCCGCATGGGCTTCCTCCCACGATGGTTTGCTGGCTATGAACGCCATCCCGCCGACTGGGCGAACCAAGGGAATTGTAGCCCGAATCCTTGGTTGCGGCGGGTGCAAAGACCCGAGGGGATCGCGCCATCCCTCGCTTGTTCCTGTGATTGTACTGTCGAATCCGGCGCGGCTTGGCATGGTAGTTTCGGGTTATTCTGCGTGGGCCGACCCCCCGCAGCGACAGCCTGCAGGATCGGGAAGGATGTCGCCGCGGGTGCGCCGTGTGACGGGGCCCGCCTTCATCTCAGAGTCGCGCCTGGCGAATGGGCGGCAGGTCCCCCGGACGGACCCTGAACCCCCAGGGCTTGCTTCTCCATGGCTCGGGGATGCCCGTAAGGCCGACGCGAGGGCCGGTGATCACGGCCTGGTCGGCGACCGGCGGGCAGGCCTCCACGAAGAGGATGGCCTGGGGGTCGCAGAGATCGTAGCCATCGAGTCGTCGGTCGATGCCCAAGGCGCGGCAAAGCTTGGCCGGACCGTCGGTCAGGGTGTGGTCCGGCAGGCCAGGCCGGCGCTGGCGGATGAGAGTGAGCCCTTCTTCGGGCAGAAGGGCGCGGATCAGGACGGCGGCCGGGAAGCCCTCCGCTTCTGTGACGAAGTTCAGCATCCAATGCATCCCGTAGGTGAAGTAGACATAGACGTGGCCAGCCGGACCCCACATCGAAGCATTGCGCAGGGTGCGGCCGACCTTGGCATGGCAGCCCAGGTCCTGGGAGCCAATGTAGGCCTCACATTCTAGGATGCGGCCGGCAACCCGCGTCCCGTCGGATTCGATCCGTACCAGGCGCTGGCCGAGCAGGCCCCTGGCCACATCCAGCGTTGGACGGGCGAAGAAGCTGCGAGCAAGACGCTTGCGGGAGGGCATAGGCTCGATTGTAGCCCACGGCCGGGGCGAGGCAACCCGGCCCAGGAAGCGGCAAGAGGGAGACACGTCTGATCCGCCGGGGTTCTTCCCGGCGGGGAGACCGGAGCGCGCGGTCCAAAGTGGCTCTGGAAGTGGATGTCCGGGCATCGGTATAAACTGAGGGGACCCAGGGTGATCGTCTATCGGGAGGGACCTGTCGCCATGAGGCTGCGCCCTAATCCCGCTTTGACGTTCGACGACGTCTTGCTCGTCCCCCGCCACTCTCGCGTGGCCAGCCGGGCCGACGTCTCCACCCGGACAGCGCTTGTCCCCGGCATCTCGCTGGCTATACCCTTCCTCTCCGCGAACATGGACACGGTGATCGAGTGCGCCGAGAAGGCCCAGGCGCTCCACGTCCCGCTCATCGCCGACGGCGGCATCCGCAACTCCGGGGATGTGACCAAAGCGCTGGCCGCCGGGGCAAGTGCGGTCATGGTGGGCGCCCTGCTGGCGGGGACAGACGAGGCGCCGGGGGCGACGGTGATCCGAGATGGGCGCAAGGACAAGATCGTACGCGGCATGGCTTCCCTGACGGCCAATGTGGACCGCAGGCTGATCGAGCGGGGGTCGGAGTTGGAGCTGGCTGAGTGGGAGAGTGTCGTCCCCGAAGGCATCGAGGCCGTGGTGCCGTACCGGGGGGTCGTGACCGAGATCCTGTACCAGCTAGTCGGCGGGCTACGTTCGGGCATGTCCTACGCGGGGGCGGAGACGAATGCCCGTCTGTGGGAGCGGGCTGAGTTTGTCCAGGTGACATCTTCCGGCGTGAGCGAGTCGGGGCCGCACGACGTCCGACCGCTCGAATGATCTTGGGCCGGCGATCGGACCGCGCGGGTTCAGACGAGGCTGCGAACTAGCCTTGTTGGGCGGGGGGCTGGAAGCGCGTGTCCCGGATGATGGTCGTGCGCAGGCCTTCTTCCAGGTTGACGCGGGGCTGATAGCCCAACTTCTCCCGGGCCAGGGCGATGTCGGCACACATGCGCGATGGCCCGGGATCTTCGTTCTCCCGATAGAGCCAAGTTGCATTGCCGGCGAAAGCTTCCAGGACGTGCTGGGCCAGGTCGCGGATGCTCGTCTCCACGCCGCTGCCGACATTGATCACGAGCCGGTCGATGGAGGGCGCCGTTGCGGCGGCCACCATCGCCTCGACGACGTCGTCGATGTAGACGAAGTCTCGGGTTTGGGTCCCCTGGCTATGGATGACGAGGGTTCCGCCGCGCGCCGTCTGGCGCAGGAAGTGGGGCACGACCGGCGGGTGGGCGGCGGGGAGAGGCTGACCGGGACCATAGGCATTGAACACGCGCAAGACGACGGTCTCGATGTGCCACAAGGCACCGATCGTGCGGACGTAGTACTCGGCGGCGAGCTTGGAAACGGCATAGGGGGAACGGGGATCAGGCGGGGTCCGCTCGGTGAGCGGTTGGTCCGCCTGGTCGCCGTAGACCGAGCCGGAAGAGATGAAGACGACGCGCTTGACGCCGACGTCGCGCATGGCTTCCATCACGCTGACCGTCCCCCCGACATTGACGGCGTTGTACTCCCGCGGGTAGAGGATCGACTCGGGGATTGACACTCTGGCGGCGAGGTGGTAGACGCAGTCCACCTCCTGAAGCTGCGTCCAGAGCTTGGGACGGTCGGCAACGTCTCCACGGGTGAAGAGAACGTCCTGGCTGAGGCGGGAGGGATCGCCACCCGAAAGGTCGTCGAGGCCCCGCACCTGGTGGCCTTCCCGCGCCAAACGGTTGGACAGGGCCGTGCCAAGAAAGCCGGCTGCGCCGGTGACAAGGAAGTTCATGGCTGGTAGGTGGGTCCTAGACGCCCCGGGGGAGCGTGGCTGCCTGATTATAGCATGCTGTTACCGGGGTGGGTCGGGAGCTTCGACTCACCGAAACCCGGGCCGGGTCGGGTCTTGCAGGGAGGCGCAACAGGGAAGACCCCAGCGGCGCAGCCCCGGCGGGCAGTCGCTGGCCTTCGGAGCATGAGCCTCGCTTTCGGAAAAGCCCCAGGATTGACACGGTCCCTGCCGCTGGTATGATGCAGCCATGCCGCCAGGGAGGAGATTCCGCGTTGTAGGCAAGTGGCTGGGAAGGGTGTTCTGGGCGCTCCTGTTGACTGGCGTCCTGACCCAAAGCTCGGTTCCTCCTCGGGATCGAATGGAACGGGTTCGCCGCTTCACCCGGGAAGAGGAGTTCGATTTCCTCACCTGGACCCTGGATGCGGTTGGCCTCAAGCTGGCGGACTTCAGTCTTGGGCTTTCGGGCTACCTCTCAGAAGAGGAGCGCCGGCAGACGGTTCTGGAGTTTGCCAGCCTGGCGGACCAGGCGGCGCAGATCGAGGGGCGTCTGCTGGAGATTCTGGCCAACCCCAGCCCGTCCCAGCCGGCCGAGGCGGACCCGCTGCGGGGCCAATTGGCCTCCATCCGGGCTCGGCAGGCCGAGTTCCAGCCGGTCGTGGAGTCGGTGCTTGAGGAAGAGCTAGCCGTCGTCCTCGAGCAGGTAGGGCTGACCGCCGGAGGGGCGGCCATACCGCCGGTGGCGTTCCACATTACCCGGCTTCCCCTGGCACTCATCGTCTCGCCGAGAGAGGTCATCCGCCAGGAGGCCGATATCCAGCTCGAAGCCCAACTGAGCCTGGAACAGCAGGCGGAACTGGAGAGGCAGGTAGAAACCGCCCTAGACCTCTCGGCCTTGGTCGTTCCGGTCGGCGGAGTGGGCACTTACCCAACCATGGTTCAGGAGACCGGGGCGCTCAGTTGGACCATCGAGACCGTGGCCCACGAGTGGACGCACAACTTCCTGACGTTGCATCCGCTGGGGATGAACTATGAGACCAGTCCGGAGGCCCGGACCATGAACGAGACGGCCGCCTCGCTCGTCGGGACAGCGATCGGGCGGCTGGTGTTGGAGAGGTACTACCCGGAGCTCGTCCCGCCCCCCACAACGCCGACTCCCCCGACAGCTCCCAACGAGCCGCCGGCCTTTGATTTCCGGACGGAGATGCACCAAACGCGGGTGACGGTCGATGGGCTCCTGGCGGAGGGGTGGACCGCTGAGGCTGAGGCCTACATGGAGTCCCGCCGGCGCGTCTTCTGGGAGCACGGCTACTTGATCCGACGGCTGAACCAGGCGTACTTCGCCTTCTATGGCGCTTACGCCGATGAGCCGGGCGGGGCGGCGGGCGAGGATCCGGTGGGGGCAGCGGTGCGGGAGCTGTGGGCGCAGAGCCCCTCCCCCGCTGCGTTTCTCCGCCGGATCGCCTGGATGAACGACTACGCCGACCTGCTAGAAGCGCTGGGAAGCCCTCAGGGCACTCACTGATCCGCCCTCAACCGTCGCCTCCTGGCGGCCTCGGGCTCAGCCGTCCAGCCCGCCTGTCGGCAGCCCACCTCCGTTCTCCGGTCAGACCTCGAGCGTCAGCCGGCGCTCACTCATCCAGCAGCTCGATGGTGAACCCGGTCTCGGGACATTGGTGGATTTCGAAGAGCCTCAATCTGTCCTCGCCGGACACGCCCTCACATGGACTCGGTCCGGTCACGCGAACGTAACCGTCTTCGTCTACCTCGACCCACCCTGTGACACGAACACGATCGTTGAGGTGTACCTCCCGCATGTCATCTGCCATGACCAAGATGTCCTCCGGCTTCCAGGGCATGGGGATCCGGGTAAGGGTGTTTGGGTACGGACTGCCATCCTTCTGGTAGATGCCTATGAGAATGAACTCGTCGGGTTGGCTGTAGGTGACGCCGTCTTCGCCTTCGGGAGCTGCGGCCAGCCAAAGCCAACAGATCGAATCCAGGCCGCAGCTGATAGTGGCATCGGTCACGAGGTAACCCTCGACAACCACGCGTTCCCCGTCGTGCTGACCTGCGGTGGTCAGCGCGCCCACGACGGGTGAAGGCAGCGGTTGTTCACCCTGCGAGGCGCCACATGCGGTAATCAGGGCCAGCATGAGGGCAAGCACAGCCAACACCAATGGTGCCTTCAGCCCTATGGTGAAGCTATTCCGGTTCAACGGGCTTCTCCTTTCTCTGCGGATCGAGAGACGGTACTTGCCGGCCCGCCAGCGTTGATAAGCCGCGTGCGAGCCGATGACGATGGGTGACCTGCGGACTATGCCCCCTCACGAGCTGGGGGAGCGAGCCCAGGCCACGCGGTCGGCGGGGCATTGCAGGACCGTCCCTGGGTTTGTTGCTGCCGCCTCCTCGCGACAGGATACATCTCCTCGACACAGCTACCCCCTTGAAGGCTTCCCAGCGCCACCATTGCCCAGGATCCTGACGGTTCGCCTGCTGGGCTGGGGGTGTGATTGAAGAGGCCCTCCCTTCCCGGAGGCGATCTGGTGCTTCGTCCTACGGCCCGGTGGGGCAGATGTCGGCCGCGAGGTACGTCGGGTTGGCGTAGCCGTATTGCAGGGGA